>NZ_JBLVKW010000015.1:0-144918 GCF_048270745.1 Streptomyces sp. NPDC056231
GTCCTGGATCAGGACCCGGGGCGACGGGCGTACCGGGCCGGTGGCCACGTTCGGCCGACCGGACCACGTTCGCGACCCGCTGCCCCGGAGGGCCGGTCGGCCGCCGCACGGTATCCGGCGGCGCGGCGCCACGATCCGGCAGCCTTCTCGACGACACCGGGTGCAAACGGGTGTGCACCCATTTCGGGGATCACATCTGCGACAACCGGCGGCTCAGGTCAGGGCAGCGGGCAGCCCGGACCGGTTGCGGCGGCGGGAGCGGCTAACCTCACTGCCGTGACAGACCAGCAGCCTCACCAGTTCGAACGTGGCACAGACGGTCCGAAAGTGATCGTCGCAGGCCTCGACGGGTCCGATTCCTCGATGCGCGCCGCCGCGTACGCCGCCGGGCTGGCGCGTCGGCAGAATGCCATGCTCGCCCTCGTCTATGTCCAGCCGGTGATGCCCGCGGGTGCCGCGCTCGGCGCACCGGTCGCCGACACGACCGGCGAGGTCGCAGAGAGCCTGGTCAGCGAGATCAGGGCGGCCACGGAGCGGCTCAAGGACATATGGGATGTGCGCTGGGAGTTCCACACCTTCCGCGGTGATCCGTACAACGGCCTGGTCACCGCGGCAGACGAGCTGAAGGCGGATGCCGTTGTGGTGGGCGCGTCGGAGTCGGCGGGACACCGGTTCATCGGATCGGTGGCGATCCGGCTGGTGAAGGCGGGGCGCTGGCCCGTCACCGTCGTTCCGTGAACGGTGGGCAGCGTCGGGACGGGCCCCGCCTCCGGGTCCGTCAGGCGTTCTTCTCGATGGACTTCTGGAACTCACTGGCCATCTGGCCCAGGCCCTGCGAGCGCCACTCGGTCCAGAACGGCTTCCACTCGCCGGTCTTCCTGCGGCCGCTGACGATGTCGTTGACCAGGTCCGTGGCCTCGGTCGACATGCGCCCGTAGTGCTCGGTGTACGCGTCGGAGTAGTGACCGACCGTCGGGTTGGCAATGGCGGTTTCGGTGAGCTTCTGCTCGACGGCGTAAATATCCTTCACGTCCTGCGGGCCATGGGATCCGGCAAACGTGGAAGGGAGCAGTGCGAACGGGGCGGTGGTCGCGGTGGCCAGTCCGCTGTAGAGCCCCTCGACCTGCTGTTTCCCCCGCTCGGTGCGCTGCGGGAAGCCCTGCTTGTCGTAGGTGAAGTCGGCGCCCTCGGTGCCGAATTCCAGCAGTTCGCGCTCCTTGGTACCGAAGGGCGCGGCCAGGTAGTCGAGGACGCCGAGCAGCATCCGTACCCGCTCCTCGCTGCCCTTCTTGACGGCGGTGTAGCCGATGGTGCCCAGGTGGTAGTGGTGGTTGGGCTGCCGGCCGCCCGCGGCGAACGGGGTCAGGATCTCGGCGGCCAGCGAGGGGTCGTTGGTACGGAGGTTGGCACGGGCGCCGGACGGGTTGGCGAACACCGCGGCGCCGATGGAGCCCTGGGCCATCTTCAGATAGGCGTCGGCCATCTTCGGGTCGCCGGGGTAGAAGACGCCGGTCTTCTTGAGCTTCAGTACGAAGTCCAGCGCCGCCAGGTACTCGTCGGTCTCCTGCCAGAAGGTGAGTGAGCCGTCCTTGTTCTGCCGCCACTTGTTCGGGGCTCCGAAGCACTGGCTCATCACGCTGACGGCGTTGACGTAAATCGGTTCCAGCGCCCAGACCTTGCCGCCGGTGACCTCCTTGCACTTGGCCAGGAACTCGTCGGGGTTGGCGGCGGACAGGCCGCCCGCCTTCTCCCAGACGTCGGGGTTGCCGCCATAGACCTGGCCGAACGCGGGGTAGGGACTGGGCGCACCCCAGATCTTGCCGTTGACCACGGCAGTCTTCCAGTGTGCGGGGGTCATCGCGGCGAGGTTCGGGTAGTCCTTGACCGCGTCGCCCGAGACGTAGTCGGTGATGTCGGCGCACTTGGATTCCAGCAGCTGGGCGACGTGCTGGATGCCCTGGTTGGGCGGTATCCACATCAGGTCGGGCAGGTCGCCGCCGGCGACAGTGACCGAGAACTTCTCGTCGTATCCGGGGTCGGTGCCCAGGATGGCGGAGAGATCGACACCGAGAGCCTTGTTGACCTTCTGCCAGTGCTCGTTGGAACCCTTGGGGAGCGGCGGCTGGGTCCAGATCTCGGTGAGCAGGGTGACCTTCGAACCGTCGCCGGGGGCCTTCGGGACGCTCTGGATCAGCTCCTTGGGGTACGAGAGGTAGCCCGCGGAGAGCCCTTTCGCGTTGGGCGGCAGATCGGGCTTGATGCTGCTGTTGGGAACGTACGAGGGAAGCTTCACCTTCCCCGAGGCTGCTTCGCCCTTGGCGGTGGTGGAGGAGCCGCAGCCGGCGAGCGTGGTGGCGGCTCCTGCGGCGACGGCGGTGCTCAGGCCGAGGAAGGTGCGTCGGGACATGCCTGTCATAGGGAATCTCCGCAACGGGGTGAGAAGGGTGGGGACAGATGAGCGGGCGTGGGTCAGCCCTTGATGGCTCCGGTGAGTACGCCCTTGGTGAAGTACTTCTGCAGGAACGGGTAGAGCAGCAGAATCGGGATCAGCGCGAGCATCACGACCGCCATGGAGATCGACTGCTGGGGCGGCAGATGGGCCACGCCGAGCTGGTCGGCCGCCATCTGCTTGTTCTGCACCACATAGGTGCGCAGCAGCAGCTGGATGGGCCATTTGCCGGAGTCGTTGAGGTAGAGCATCGCGTTGAAGAAGGCATTCCAGTACGTCACCGCGTAGAAGAGCCCGACGACGGCGATGACGCCCTTGGACAGCGGCAGCACGATCCGGGTGAGGATCCGCCAGTCGCCCGCCCCGTCGATCCGGGCGGCCTGGTACAGCTCCTCGGGGATGTTCATGAAGAACGCCCTCATCACCACCAGGTTGAAGGCGTTGACCAGGCCCGGCAGGATCAGCGCCCAGTACGAGTCGAGCAGCCCGAGCTCCTTGACCAGGACGTACATCGGGATCATGCCGGGGGCGAAGAGCAGGGTGAACAGGACGAGCAGCAGCACGGGCTTGCTGCCGGGGACGCCGCGCTTGCTCAGCGCATAGGCCAGGGCGATGGTCGTCAGCAGGGAGAGCGCTGTGCCGATGCCGGTGATCAGGACGCTGACCGTGACGGCGCGGGTGACCAGTCCGCCCGAGAGGATGGTGCGGTACGCCTGCAGGGTGGGCTGGGTCGGGAAGAGTACGAATCCTCCGGCTGCTGTGACCTCCTCACGGGAGGCGAGGCTGGTGGAGAGGACGACCAGGAACGGCACGGTCATCACAGCCACGATGATCGTGAGGACAACGGCCTTGGCAGCCGAGCCCAGCCGGGTCGGCGGCTCCTCCCAGGCGGCCCTGCGGTCGGCGGGCCGGGGCTTCAGCAGGGGCAGTCCGATGGTCATTTGCTGTACACCCCTTGCTCTCCGAATGCATGGGCGAGCCGGTTGGCGCCCCAGATCATCAGTGCGCCGACCACGCCCTTGACCAGGCCGGCGACGGCGCCGATGCCCCAGTCGCCGTAGACCACGCCGTGGTAGTACACGTAGGTGTCGAGAACCTCGGAGGCCCGGGCGCCGACCGCGTCGCGCTGGAGGAGGAACTGCTCGAAACCGACGGACAGTACGTCGCCGAGGCGCAGTACCAGCAGCATGATCGTGACGCCGCGGACGGCGGGCAGGGTGACGTGCCACATGCGCCGCCAGGGTCCGGCACCGTCCACGGCAGCCGACTCGTACAGACTCTGGTCGACGTTGGCGAGCGCCGCCAGATAGATGATCATGCCCCAGCCGATGTCCTTCCAGATCACCTGTGCGGTGATCAGCATGGGGAAGGTGCCGGGATCGGTCATCACGTCGAGGGCCGAGAGCCCGTGGTCACGGAGGAAGTTGCTGATGAGTCCCGCGCCGCCGAGCACCTGCTGGAAGAGGGCGACGACCAGCACCCAGGAGATGAAGTGCGGGAGGTAGACGACGCTCTGCACGAATTTCTTCACGCGGCTGCTGACGAGGCTGTTGATGAGCAGCGCGAGGGCCAGCGGGGCGGGGAAGAAGAAGATCAGCTGCAGCGCGGCGAAGGCCAGGGTGTTGCGTACGGACTCCCAGAACGCCGGGTCGGAGAAGAGCTCCTGGAAGTTGGCCAGGCCCACCCAGGGGCTGCCCTTGAAGCCGATGAACGGCTGGTAGTCCTGGAACGCAACGATGTTGCCCAGCATCGGCACGTAGAAGAAGACGGCGAAGAAGAGCAGGCCCGGGGCCATCAGGGCGAGCATCACCCAGTTGTTCCGCAGCCGGACCCGCAGCGGTACGCGGCGCAGCGGGGGCCGGCCGGTCTTCGCCTTGGACGCTGGAGGGGACGCGGCCCGGGGGCTGCGCGTTGTTGCAGGGGATGTCACACGTACTCCCTTGCCTGACGACACGACGAATTTAGAAACCAACTTTCGGAAAAGGGTGGCCACATCATCGAAGCGTCGACCCGGTACGTCAACAGCCAATCGCTCCTATGGAGTTGGACTTTTCTGCACCGTGTTCTCGATATGTTCCAGTACCAGCCGAGCTGCCCCGATCGCAGTTGACTCCTCGCCGAGCGAGGAGTTCCGGACATTCGGCGCGTTCGGGCAGAGAGCGGCGAGTGACGCGCCGAACGGCTCGCTGAGCAGCGCTCCGGCCCGGGAGATTCCGCCGCCGAGCACGACCAGCTCGGGATCCAGGGCTGCGACATGGGGCGCCAGGCATGCGGCGAGCGACTCGGCGAAGGCGCGCAGCGCGTACCGTGCGCCGCCGTCCCCGGCCGCCGCCGCCTCGACCACGGCGCGGGCGGCGCTGTCCCGGGTGGGCAGCTCGGCGCCCTGGTGTCCGGCAGCCCAGTCCAGCAGCCGCCGGTAGGCCGCCGACCAGCCTTCCGGGGGCAGCAGTTCGCCCGCCGCACCACCGTGACCCCGGTGCAGCCGCCCGTGCAGCCACAGGCCTATGCCGGGGCGGTTGCCGACGTAGAGGTAGATGGCGTCCCGGACCCCGACGGCCACTCCCCCGGCGCATTCGGCGAAGGTCGCCAGCTGGATGTCGTTGCCCACCAGTACCGGGCCCGGGGCGCTGTCCGCGAGCTCGCTCCCGAGGTCGAGTCCGGTCCAGCCGGGCAGCGCGGTGCTCCGTATCACCCGGCCCGCGAGGTCCACCATGCCGCTGGTGCCGATGCCGGTGGCCAGTGGGCGCACCCCGGCGCTCTCCGGCCGGGCCAGGCACGCGTCGATCGCCCCTCGGACGGTGTCCAGCCGTTCCCTGGCGGCCATGGTGGGGGTGACGGTGACCCGTTCCGAGGCGACGGTGCGGCCGAGCAGGTCCACGGCCTGCACCAGCACCTTGTGCGCCCCGATGTCCACACCGATGACATGGCCCGCCTCGGCCCGGAACCGGAAGCGGCGGGCCGGACGGCCCACGGAACCGCTGCTGGCCCGCAGCTCCACCAATCGGCCCTCGCGCAGCAGCTGAGCCGTGAGGTCCTGGGCGGTCGGCCGGGACACCCCGATCAGCCCGGCGAGTTCCGGCACGGTGACCTCGTCGCGCTCGCGCATCACCCGCAGGGCAGCGGCCGTGTTCAGCCGGCGCAGCAGCGAGGCGTCCCCACCCCGGTCCATGGCGTCTCCCTTGACAGCGTGATCGTCAGATCTCCATGGTGTCCCATGGCAATTCAGCAACTTACCTAATAAATTGCGCCCTTGAGGGAGTGCGAACATGGGTGAGCAGGGCCATCCCGAGCTGCAGTGCGGGCTCGGTTCATGGGACAGCGACATGTACGGCAATCACCGGATCCTGGTGCGCGCCCCATCGGGCGGCCCCGTCTTCGGGGCGGAACTGCCTTGGCGGCGCAGGGATCCGGACCCCGGGGCGGTGGACGTCCTGGTCCTCGCTCCGTCCGGCCGCCGGGTACGGAACACGGTCCGGATCGAGGTGACGGCTGAGCGCGGCCGGATCGCGTTCGAGCCGGTGGAGGGTCCGGGCGACTACGCCGTGCACTATCTGCCGTACGCGCACACGGGCCGTCCTCACTATCCACAGGCCGCCTACCGGCATCCCACGCCGACCGCGGACCCCGACTGGGTGCACCGTTGCGGGCTGCACCGGCCGGACGGGATCTGGGCTTCGCTGCCGCGCGCGGAGGCGTTCCGGTACGAAGCCGTGAGCGCCGTCGACTCCTTCGCCCCACTGGGGTTCGCAGCCACGGACGACGAGTGTGCGGCGCTGACCGAGGCGCATCCGGACGAGCCGTTCCTGCTGTTCGGCGAGGACCGCGACCATCCGCTGGGCCGGTACGACCGGCTGCCCGCCCCCTGGGCCCGCGCCGTGCCGTCCGCCCCGTTCACGGGTGCGGCGTCACGCGGCGAGTTCTATGTGCTGCAGGCCGGGGTGTACGCGGTGGAGGAGCTGACGGAGCTCCGTACCGAAGTCCGCGGGCTGCCGTTCCCGGTCCGGTCTCTCAGCGCGGGCGGCACCGACGCACGCGGGGAGCCGTTCGAGAACCGGATCGATGTCGGCGCGGGGCATGTCCACGCGCTCTGGTTCGGCCTGGACATCCCGGAGGCTGCCGAACCCGGCACGTACGAGGGCGAGATCGCCGTACGCGCCCACGGCACCGGGGAGCGGGTGCTGCCGCTGCGGATCACCGTCGGTCCGCAGACCGTTGCCGACCACGGCGCCGGGGACCCCGTCCGGCTGGCCCGGCTGCGCTGGCTGGACTCGACGCTCGGCCAGGACGACGAGATCGTCCCGCCGTTCACCCCGGTGAAGATGGCCGGGCACCGCCTGGAGATCCTCGGCCGGGCGGTGGAGATCGGCCCCGCCGGGTTGCCGCAGCGGCTCACCTCCTCGTTCACCTCCGGGGTGACGGGCACGGACGGTCCGGAACGCGATCTGCTCTCCGGACCGGTCGCGTTCACGGTCGGCCAGCCGCTCGATCACGGGCCGCTGAGGCTCGACCGGACCGGACCGGCGCGCGGCTGCTGGTCCTGCGAGGCCACCGGCCCGGGCATCCGACTTCGCACCGAAGGAGCGTTGGAGGCCGACGGCTTCCTCGTCGTACGGACGACTGTCGAGGCGCTCGACGAGCTCGCCCTCGACGTGCGCCTGGACGTGCCGGTCCGGGCGGAGATCGCCCGGTACGCGATGGGTCTCGGGCTGCCGGGGCAGGTCTGCCCGGAGACGTACGACTGGCAGTGGAACACCCCTGCCCACAACCAGGACGCGCTCTGGCTCGGCTCCCCCGCGGCTGGTGTCCAGCTCTCGCTGCGCGACGAGCACTACGCAAGGCCGCTCAACACCAACTACTACCGCGAGAAGCCTCTGGTCACGCCTCGCTCCTGGGCCGGTGACGGCAGCGGCGGGGTCCGGCTGCGCACCGAGGACGGTGTGCGGACGGTGAGCGCGTACAGCGGCCCGCTCAGGATGGCCGCCGGGGAGAGCCGCTGCTTCGAACTGCGGCTGCTGCTCACCCCGTTCAAGCCGATCAAGCCCGGACTCCAGCTCGCCGAGCGCTACTTCCACGCGTACGCGACCCCCGCCGAGGTGGCCGCGTACGGTGCGAACGTCGTCAACATCCATCACGCGACGCCGCCCAACCCGTACATCAACGACCCGCTGCTTGCCGCCGATGTACTGCGGGACTACACCACCGAGGCACACCGGCTCGGCATCCGCGTGAAGGTGTACGACACCGTGCGCGAACTGACCCGGCACAACCCGGAGCTGCCTGCCCTCGCCTCACTGGGCAGCGAGGTCCTGGCGCCGGGGCCGGGCGGCGGACACGCCTGGCTGCGCGAGCACCTGGGCACGGACTACGTCCCCGGCTGGGTGGCCCCCGACGTCGCCGATGTGGCTGTCGTGACCTCGGGCGACTCGCGCTGGCACAACTCCTATGTGTGCGGCATCGACCGGCTCCGCCGGCGGATCGGGGTCGACGGACTCTACCTCGACGACGTGGCGTACGACCGGACCACCATGAAGCGGGTCCGCAAGACACTGGCCCGGTCCGGCGACACCGCGCCGCTGATCGATCTGCACTCCTGCAACCAGTACCGGGAGCCGGACGGCTTCGCGTCCAGCGCCAATCTGTACGCGGAGCTGATGCCGTACACCGACCGGCTCTGGCTGGGCGAGCTGTTCGACTACGAGGGAACCGACCCCGCGTACTGGCTGGTGGAGCTCTCCGGGATTCCGTTCGGGCTGATGGGCGAGATGCTGGAGGGTGGCGGCAACCCGTGGCGGGGCCTGGTCTTCGGGATGACGGCGCGCGCCCCGATGACCGATGTCCGGCCACTGTGGCGGGCCTTCGACGCACTGCGGCTGCCAGAGGCCGGGTTCACCGGATGGTGGGCGGACGAACAGCCCGTGGCGACCGGCCGCGACGATGTCCTCGCCTCCAGCTGGCAGGGACCGGGCGGGACGGCGACCGCGGTCGCTTCGTGGGCGGCGACTCCGGTGGAGTGCGTGCTGACCGGCTCCGGCGACCCGGTTGCAGCGTACGCACCCGCGATCGAGGGCTTCCAGCCGGAACGCTCGTTCGCGGCGGGCGAGCCCGTCCCGGTGGCGCCGGGCCGGGGGTGGCTGCTGTCCGTACAGCCGTCCGCACCCCGCTGACCGCCGGTGGCCCCGCACTCGGCCACACCGCACGCCCGGCCGAGTGCGGGGTCGCGCACAGCACGGCGCCCGCTCGTGTCCGTTCACCGCCCGTCCGACCGTTCACCGCACCATTCGCCGCTCCGTGCGACCGCTCGTCGCACGCCTCGGTGCATCTGCTGTTCGTCGTGGCCCCGATGCGTTCGTATACGGCGCAGGCAGCGGCGAGGCAGCAGGGGCTCCCGCAGGAAAGGGGCGTTCACCATGACCACGACGACCGATGAGCGGACCCTCGCGGAGTTGCAGCGCGAACACGGTCCCGCGCTCATCCACTTCCTGCTCGGTCTGACCTTCGGCGACCGGCAGCGCGCCGAGGATCTACTCCAGGAGACGCTCGTACGCGCCTGGCAGCACCCCGAGGCGTTCGACAGTCCGCACGAATCGATGCGGCCCTGGCTCTTCACCGTCGCCCGGCGGCTGGCGATCGATGCGCGCAGGTCCCGCCAGGCCCGGCCGACCGAGGTCAGCGACCTCGTACTGGAGAGCGCCCCGGGCCGGGAGGACACGGCGGAGGCGACCGTCGCCGTGCTCGATGTCCGCGAGGCGGTACGGACGCTCAGCCCGGAACACCGTGCGGTGCTGGTCCAGATCTACTTCCGCGGGCTGAGCGTGGGCGAGACGGCGCAGGTGCTGGGCATACCGGCGGGCACGGTCAAGTCCCGTTCCTACTACGCGCTGCGTCTGCTCTCCCGCAACCTGCCCGGCTACTCCAGCAGGTCCTCCTCGCTCAGCAGGCCGAGCAGCGACGCCGTCTCCGCGACCTCCACATAGTCGGCGGCGCATCCGTCGCAGCCCTGCAGATGCCGCGAGACCCGCCGGGCCTCCCCGTCGGTGAGCGCATCGAGCACATACGCGCCGAGCAATTGCCGCATGTGCGGTCCCTCCCCGGGATCGGCGGTCATCGCAACCTCATGTCTGTAACGGATCGGGTCGGACGGATCCTGCCCTTCTGGCCACGCGGGGCGCGCTCCCCCGGTTCAATGCTGCGTGTGGCCCGGTGCCGAGATGAGGAAGAGGCGAGACGGGATGCGTCCGGAACGTACGGATGGAACCAGCGGGGGCGGGCTGCTGGTCCCGATGGCCTGGATGTACGCCGAGTACATCGCCGATGAACTGCTGCGGACCGGCGACCTGATGGAGCCGTCGACGCTGGAGTACCGCGCGGGGCGCGAGGCGCTCGCCCTGACCATCTTCCTCTGCGACGGGGCGGTGGACGATGCCCTGCCCGCGACCCGGATGGACGAACTGCGGCTGCTGACGGCGTACGGGAGCGCCTGGCGCCGCTGGGTCTGCGAACGGCTCGGCGCGGCGGCCCCGGTCCTCTCGCCGGACGGCGGCCGGAGTGTTCCGGATCCCGATCTGGCGCTGGCCCGCCGTGCATGGCGGTGGCTGGACGAGACCGAGCTGCTCGCGGCCGATCTCGACGCGATCGGGCCGCCGCCGTGGGAGCCGCTCGGCACCGAGGACGACGAGGAGTGGGCGCAGGCGTCGGCCCAGGTGTGGACGCCCGCCTGGCAGCTGGGGCTGCCACTGGGGCATCTGGCGATCCATCTCCACTGAGCACCGCTCCTCACGAACCGTGCACCCCGGCGCGGTACTTCGGCAGCCGCACCGTGATCTTCATCCCGGCGCCGATGCCCGTCTCGATGACGAGCCCGTAGTCGTCGCCGTACACCTGGCGGAGCCGCTCGTCGACGTTGAGCAGTCCGATGCCGGTGGAGTGTCCTCCTTCGCCGCGCAGGATGTGCCGCAGCCGTTCCGGGTCCATTCCGATGCCGTCGTCCTCGATGACGACTTCTGCCTCCGAGCCCGCGTCCAGCGCGCTGATGGTGATGCGGCTGCGGGTGACGGCGCCTTCGAGTCCGTGCTTGACGGCATTCTCGACCAGAGGCTGGAGGCACAGAAACGGCAGGGCGACGGGCAGGACCTCGGGGGCGACCTGGAGGGTGACAGCGAGCCGCTCACCGAAGCGGGCCCGGACGAGGGCCAGATACTGGTCGATGGAGTGCAGCTCGTCGGCGAGAGTGGTGAAGTCGCCGTGGCTGCGGAACGAGTAGCGGGTGAAGTCGGCGAACTCCAGCAGCAGTTCGCGAGCCTGCTCGGGGTCGGTGCGGACGAACGAGGCGATGGCGGCGAGGGAGTTGAAGATGAAGTGCGGGGATATCTGGGCACGCAGGGCCCTGATCTCGGCCTCGATGAGCTGCGTGCGGGACCGGTCGAGTTCGGCGAGTTCGAGCTGTACGCAGACCCAGCGGGCCACCTCTCCGGCCGCCCTGGCCAGGACCGCCGACTCGCGCGGGGCGTAGGCGATCAGGGTGCCGAGGACACGGTGGTCCACGGTCAACGGCACGGCGACGGCCCAGCGCAGCGGGCAGTCGAGGTCGTCGCAGTCGCTGTGGAAGGCGGTGTCGCGGCCGTTGGCGAGAAGCCCCTGCACCTGGTCCATGACATGTCTGCCGTGGTGGTCGCCCTCACCGTCCCAGACGAGGACCCGGTCCCGGTCGGTGAGACAGAGTGCGTCGGTGCCGAGCAGGGAACGCAGTCTGCGGGCTGCCTTGCGGGCGCTCTCCTCGGTGAGTCCGGCGCGCAGCGGGGGCGCGGCGAGCGAGGCGGTGTGCAGCGTCTCGAAGGTGGCGTGCTCGACGGGGGTACCGACGTCGCTGGGGCGGACGGGACGGGCGGTGCGGCGGCCGAGCAGGAACCCGGTGCCGAGCAGGAGGAGCACGAGCAGGACGAGGACGGCGTATGCGGGCCCTGTCATCGGTGTCTCCCGGGTATCAAGGCCTCCGGCAGATGGAAGCGGGTCATCGCGGCATTCGTGCCGGACGGTATGCGACCGGGCGTGGCGAGCGACACCAGGACCATCGCGAGAAAACCGACCGGCACCGACCAGACGGCGGGCCAGGCGAGCAGGGTGTGCGGCCAGCCGGGCGGGCGCACCGCACCGCTGACGGTGATCGCGACGGACAGGAACGCGGAGCCGCCGCCGAGCACCAGTCCGGCGATCGCGCCCGGCGGGGTGAGGCGTCGCCACCAGATGCCGAGGACCAGCAGCGGGCAGAAAGACGATGCCGATACGGCGAACGCCATCCCAACGGAGTCCGCCACCGGCACCCGGCTGACCATGAGCGAGCCGGCCAGTGGCACACACATGGCGAGAAGGGTGGCCAGCCGGAAGTGCCGGACACCGCGCGAGGGCAGGACGTCCTGGGTGATGACGCCGGCGACGGCCATCGTGAGTCCGGATGCGGTCGACAGGAACGCGGCGAAGGCGCCGCCGGCGATGAGTGCGCCGAGCAGGTCCCCGCCGAGCCCGCCGACGACGCGTTCGGGCAGCAGCAGCACGGCGGCGTCCGCGTCCCCGCCGTGGATCAGCTCGGGGGCGTACAGCCTGCCCAGTGCCCCGTAGACGGGCGGCAGCAGGTAGAACACGCCGATCAGAGCGAGGACGGCGACGGTGGTTCGGCGGGCGTCGCGGCCGTTCGGGCTGGTGTAGAAGCGGACGACGACGTGCGGCAGCCCCATCGTTCCGAGGAACGTCGCGATGATCAGCCCGTAGGTCGCGTAGAGCGGATGGTCGGCCCGGAAGACGGACAGCTGCTCGTCGAAGGTGACCCGTGGCCGCCCGTCGCCCTGCCAGGCCAGCACCAGGAAGATCGCAGGGACCAGAAGCGCCGTCAGTTTCAGCCAGTACTGGAAGACCTGGACGAAGGTGATGGACCGCATGCCGCCCGCCGCGACGGCGACCACGACGACGGATGCGACGAGCACATCGCCGAGCCAGCCGGGCGCCCCGGTCAGGATCTTCAGGGTGAGCCCGGCACCCTGGAGCTGCGGTACGAGGTAGAGCCAGCCCGCCCCCACGACGAGCACGCTCACCAGCCTGCGCACCTGCCGCGATTCGAGCCGCCCCTCCGCGAAGTCGGGCAGGGTGTACGCACCCGAGCGGCGCAGCGGCGCAGCGACGAAGACCAGCAGCACCAGATAGCCGGCGGTGTAGCCGACCGGGTACCAGAGCATGTCGGGGCCGTGCACGAGCACCAGGCCGGCAATGCCGAGGAAGGAGGCCGCGGAGAGGTACTCGCCGCTGATCGCGGCGGCGTTGAGCCGCGGGCGTACGGTGCGGGAGGCGACGTAGAAGTCCGAGGTGGTACGGGAGATGCGCAGTCCGAAACCGCCGACGAGGGCGGTGGCGAGAACGACGGCGGCGACGGACACCACCGCGTACGTGCGGCTCACTGTGCGGGGCGGCCTTCCACGAGCCGGGCGAAGTCGCGCTCGTTGCGCTCGGCCCGCCGCACGTACCACCAGGCGATCAGAGTCAGCGGCGGGTAGGCGGCGAAGCCGAGGACCGTCCAGACCACGGCGGCGCTGTGCAACGCCGCGAAGACCAGCGGCAGCGTGCCGGCGACGACGGCGAGGACGGTGAACGCGGTGAGTCCGGCCCGCAGCTGGCTACGCATGAGCGAGCGGACGTAGGCGCCGCCGAGCGCGGTCTGCTCGTCGATCTCCGACTGGGTGCGGTAGCGGGGCAGCGGGCGCACACGCCGGGGCTCCCCCGTCACCACTTCACGCCGGGGCGTCGACTCTGCGGACATGGGCTCGGAGTGTACGCAGCCGGGAACCTCTCTGGGAAGGTTTCGGACCTGGGTAGTCCCTGGTCAGCGGCCGGTCTGCCGCATGAGCAGATCGCGCAGGGCGCGGGCGTGGCGGCGGCTCACGGCAAGCGATGCGGTGCCGATGCGGACGCTCATGCTGCCCGCGTCGAGCCGCAGTTCGTCGATCCGGCCGAGGGCGACGAGGTGGCGGCGGTGAATGCGTACGAAGCCGCGCGAGCGCCAGCGTTCTTCGAGGGTGGTGAGGGGAATCCGGACGAGATGGCTGCCGCCCGCGGTGTGCAGCCGGGCGTAGTCGCCCTGCGCCTCCGCGTACGCGATGTCGTCGACCGGGATGAACCGGATCACTCCGCCCAGTTCGACGGCTATCTGGTCGGCTGCGGTGTCCTGGAGGGAAGCGGAGCGGCCGCCGACCTGTTCGGCGACCCGGCGGACGGCTTCGGCGAGGCGTTCGCGGCGGACGGGCTTGAGGACGTAGTCCACGGCCTTGAGGTCGAAGGCGTGGACGGCGAACCCTTCGTGGGCCGTGACGAAGACGATGAGCGGGGGCGCTGCGAACCCGGCCAGCAGCTGGGCGACATCGAGGCCGGTGAGGCCCGCCATGTGAATGTCGAGGAAGACGACGTCGATGGCGGACGGGTCGTCCGGACCGGCGTCGACGGCGCTGCCGATGCGGCGCAGCGCCTCGGTGGCCCCGGTGGCGCCTTCGGCGCTGCGGATGCGGGGGTCGGCGCGCAGGAGGTAGAGCAGCTCCTCCAGGGCGGGTGCTTCGTCGTCGACGGCGAGTACGCGCAGCATGAGGCCGGAGTGTAGAGCGTGTCCGGAGGTGTTGGCTTGAGACCGACCGGCACATGCGGGGGGTGGGGGTGATTCACGGGCGAGTTCTGTTCGAGATACGCGCGGCGGACGGGCGGCAGCTGCTGGAACTCACCCGCTGAACTGCCCTATTTGAGAAGTCGGGAGAGACGACGGTCGGCCAGTGGCCTGCCGCCGGTCTGACAGGTCGGGCAGTACTGGAGCGAGAAGTCGCTGAACGAGACCTCCCGGATGATGTCCCCGCAGACGGGGCACGGTTCGCCCGTGCGGCCGTGGACACGCAGCCCGCTCTTCTTCTCCGCCTTGAGCTTGCCCGCCGCCACTCCGCTGGAGCGTGCGACGGCGTCGGGGAGGACGGTGCGCAGGGCCGTGTACAGCCGGGTGATGTCGTCGTCGGTGAGGGTCGCGGCGAGTGTGAACGGGGACATCTTCGCGGCGTGCAGGATCTCGTCGCTGTAGGCGTTGCCGATGCCCGCGATCAGGGACTGGTCGCGGAGGGCGCCCTTGATCCGCCGCCGCTCCCCGGCGAGCAGCGCGGCGAACGTGTCCCGGTCGAAGGAGGCGTCGAGCGGGTCGGGTCCGAGGCGGGCGATGCCGGGCACCTCTGCGGGGTCGTGCACGAGGTACACGGCGAGGCGTTTGGTCGTACCCGCCTCGGTGAGGTCGAAGCCGTCCCCGCCGGTGAGTACGGTACGCAGCGCCAGGGGTCCCTTGCCGGGGCGCGGCGGGGCGGCAGGGAAACTGTCCTTCCAGTGCAGCCAGCCCGCCCGGGCCAGATGGGTGATCAGATGCAGCGGGCCGACGCCGATGTCCAGGAACTTGCCGCGCCGGGCGATGCCGGTGACGGTGCCGCCCTCCAGAGCAGTGAGCGGTGGGTCGTACGTCTTCAGCACGCTGACCGCGAGCGGCAGGACGCGGGCGATCTCCTTGCCGGTCAGGTTCTCGTCGAGAAAGACCCGCAGCGCCTCGACCTCCGGTAGTTCGGGCATGGGTCCCAGGATGCCGCAGCCCGCCGGCCCCTGCCACCGCCGTCAGAGGCCGTAGGTCCGCTCCGCGGTGGTCGCGAAGACCGCCGACCGCTCGTCCGCGCCCAGTCCGTCGGTGAGGGCGCGTGCGGCGTCGACGACCTCCGCATAGCTCGCCGCGAGCCGGCAGACCGGCCAGTCGGAGCCGAACATCAGGCGGTCGGGCCCGAAGGCGTCGAGGACGGTGTCGGCGTACGGGCGGAGGTCGTCGACCGTCCAGGAGCGCCAGTCGGCCTCGGTCACCAGGCCGGAGAGTTTGCAGACGGTGTTGGGTCGGTCGGCCAGCGCCCGGATGTCCTCCGCCCAGGGGTGCAGGCTCCGGGTGGCGATGGACGGCTTGCCCGCATGGTCGAGCACGAAGGTGAGTTCCGGCAGCAGCGCGGCGGCCCTGACGGTGGCGGGCAGCTGGTGGGACTGGACGACCAGGTCGTAGACGAGTCCGGCGGCGGCCACGGCGGACAGTCCGCGCTGCACCTCGGGGCGCAGCAGCCACTCGGGGTCGGGTTCGCCCTGGACCTGGTGGCGGATGGCTACGAGCCGGTCGCCACCGGGGAGTTCGCGCAGGGCGGCGAGGGTGTCGGCAATCCCGGGCGCGGTGAGGTCGGTCCAGCCGACGACGCCCGCGACGAGGTCGTTGCCGTCGGCGAGGGCGAGGAACTCCGGGGTCTCCTCGGGGACGGTGACGGTCTGGACGAGGACCGTGGCGTGCACCCCGGCGGCGCGGGCCTCGGGCTCCAGGTCGGCCAGGGTGAAGGTGCGCCGGAGCGGGGCCAGTTCCTCGCCGGTGATCCACTCCTGGTCGCGTACCGACAGGTCCCACACGTGGTGGTGGGCGTCGACAATCCGTTGCGGGCCGGTCATGTCACAGCTCCCAGGCGACGGGGAGACCGGCTTCGACGCCGTCCGACGAGTAGTCGTGCGCCACGTCGAGGAGTTCGTCCATCCGGGCCTGCCAGGCCATGTTGACGGGCAGCTGCTCGAGTTCGGCGAGAAGCCGGGCGTAGTCCTCGCACTCGATGACGTGGAACAGCTCGGTGCCGCTGCGCCAGATCGTCCAGGAGGTGGCGCCCGCGGCGCGGATCACCGCCGTGAGCTCCGTGGGGACTTCGCGGTGCGCCGCCTCGTACTCCTCGATGCGGTCGGCGCGGACCTTGGTGTGCAGGGCGATTCTCATGGCCGGTGTCCGTCCTCGGTGAGCAGGCCCTCGGCGCGCAGTTCGTCCCAGAGGGCGGCGGGGACCTCGCGGGAGAGCAGCTCGGCGGCGTCGCGTATCTCGTCGGGCGAGCGGGTGCCGACGAGCACCGTGGCGACCGCGTGGTGGGCGAGCGGGTAGTGCAGGGCGGCGGCGCGCAGTGGCACGCCGTGGCCTTCGGCGACGGCCTTGATGCGCAGGGCCCGGTCGAGAAGGGTCAGCGGGGCGGCCGTGTAGTCGTAGGTCGCACCGGGGCGCGGGTCGGCAAGCAGCCCGGAGTTGAAGACTCCGCCGACGACGACGCTGCGGCCGCGTGCGGTCGCCTCGGGCAGCAGCTCGGCAAGCGCGGACTGGTCGAGGAGGGTGTAGCGCCCCGCGCAGAGGACGGTGTCCACATCGGTGTCGCGGAGGAAGCGGGTGAGCATCGCGGTCTGGTTCATGCCCGCGCCGATGGCTCCGACGACGCCTTCCGAGCGCAGCTTCTCCAGGGCCGGATAGGCCTCGCGGAAGGCGGCCTCGGCGTGGTCGTCCGGGTCGTGCAGATAGGCGATGTCGATGCGGTCGAGACCGAGCCGTTCGAGGCTGTCCTCGATGCTGCGGCGTACACCGTCGGCGCTGAAGTCCCAGCGACGACGGTGGGTGGCGGGCACGGCGAAGCCTTCGGAGAGGCCGTCGTACGACGTGATCGGGTCGGCCGGGAGGGGATCGAGTAGCCGGCCGACCTTGGTGGAGACCACGTACGAGTCGCGCGGCCGGTGACGCAGGGCCGCGCCCAGCCTGCGTTCGGAGAGGCCGAGCCCGTAGTGCGGTGCCGTGTCGAAGTAGCGGATGCCCTCGTCCCAGGCGGCGTCCACGGCGGCGGCGGCCTGGGCGGGGTCGACCTCACGGAAGAGGTTGCCGATGGCGGCCGCCCCGAAGGACAGCTCGGTCACCTCGACCGCACTCGTTCCCAGCCTGTTTCGCCGCATGCCGCTGCCGTCCTCACCGATGATCGTTAATTCCTGCCTGACGAATATTCATCGGATCACTTGAACGCGTCAACACCCTCGGCCTCACGAAATGCCGCACGACCACTAAAATCTGTCCGATCTATCGGGACCTCTGGGAGGGTTGACCGACCGGGAGCAGATCGAGCAGCTCGCGCAGCTCGTCCTCGGCGCATCGGGCCAGCCGCTCCAGGTCGGGGACCGCCTTGCCGTCCGCCACCAAGCCGATCTGCACCCGGCCGCCGTACGTGGACAGGGCGATGGCCAGTGACTGCCCGCGCGCCAGCGGCGCCATCGGGTAGACGGCCCGCAGCGGGCAGCCGCCCAGCGAGAGCGCCGAGCGCGGCAGGGGCACGCTCGTGACCAGCACGTCGAAGAGCATCCTGGCGGCGCTGCCGGCGAGCGGGGCGCCGAATCGGTGGGCCAGTGAGGGCAGTTGATCGGCGAGCACCGCGACGGCACCGGCACCCCGCAGTGGTCCTGCGGCCTTGTTGCGGTCCATGGCAGTGCGAACGGTGCGCAGTCGCTCCCACGGGTCGGACTCGGAGACGGGGAGTCCGAGCAGATAGGCGGAGAGCCGGTTCCCGGAGGTCGCGCCGGTGCCAGGCCTGCGCCGGGAGACCGGGACGAGGGCGCGCGGGTCGGCGACGGGCAGCCGCTCGCCGCGCTCCACCATCCACCGGCGGAGCGCTCCGGCGACGACGCCGAGCAGGACGTCGTTGGTGGTCCCGCCCACGATCCGGCGGATCCGGCGGACGGACTCGCCGTCCAACTCCGCGGTGGCCAGCCGACGGGTGCCGCTGGAGATCGCGGTGAGCGCGGGGGCGCCGCGCAGATCGAGGCGGCTGGCCCACACGACGGAAGCACCGACCCCGAACGCCCGCGATAGGTCCTCGAGCCGGCCCAGCGCGAATCCGGCCACCTGGCGCGGCCCCGGCATCCACGAGCGGGGCGGGACCGGGCGCGCCCGGCGGGCGCTCACACCGCCGCGGGCGCGGGCTCCGAGGGAGGCGATCTCGTCGAAGATCCCGGCACCGATGGCGACGGCGCGCATGCCGTCGGCGAGCGCGTGATGCAGCTTGACGAGCACGGCGAAGGGCCCCTCGTCCGCGCCGGAGATGACGTACATCTCCCAGGGCGGCAGCCCCCGCTCGAGCGGCCGCTCCATGAGCTCACCGGCGAGCCGGGTGGCCCCGGCCATGAAGCCGCCGTCCGGCGACTCGTCGTCCCGGGGCAGCAGCACGCGCTGGACGTGCCGACAGACGTCGAAGTCCTTGTCGACGGACCAGGCGGCGCCGCCGACCGGCAGCAGGACGTCCCGTACGCGCATCCGCAGCCGGGGGATCGCCGCGGCGCGGGCGCCGAGCAGCTCCACCACGGTGTCCGCGGTGACGCCCGGCGCCGGGGCGGGCGCCGGCGAGAAGACGGCGAGTGCACCGAGGTGCATGGGGTGCGCATCGGTTTCGAGGTGCCAGAAAGCCAGATCGAGAGGTGCCAGTAGTTCAGTGCCCAACGGGTCCTCATGTCATCGAAGGCAAAGATTGCCGGAGTCAACGACTGCCGCAGTCGCAGTCAATCGCTCGCGATCCGTTACGGTCAAGTACTGACATGTTACTTTCTGTTACTACCTGGTAGTACGCATCGCCTTCATCGGCGTCAACTATGGCGATGTCTCGGGACGATGAACTCGCACCACACGCACTTGCCGCTGCCGCGGGATTCCACGCCCCAGGCGTCCGCCAGCCGGTCCACCACCAGCAGCCCACGCCCGGACACGCCGGACTCCCCCGCGTCCCGAGGGCGCGGCAGCGCGCTCGACCGGTCCTCGACGTCGACCCGCAGCCGCCGTTCGAGCCCGGCGAGCACCCGGATGGTGACGATCGCCCCGCCGTCGGTGTGGATCAGCGCATTGGTGATCAGTTCATCGGCGGCCAGCTCGACCTCGTCCGCCCGGCCCTTCGCGCCCCAGGCCCGCACCGCCGCCCGGATCATGTGCCGGGCCGAACACAGCGCCTCGGGATCGTTCTGGGCGACATGCTGCCGGAGCCGGCCGCCCGGCTGCGGTGCGTGGGTGGCTTCGCGGCGCAGCAGCAGGACCGCCACGTCGTCCTCGCCGCCCCGCTCGTCGACCGTCTCGCACAGCTGGTCGGCCAGCTGCTGAAGGTCCTGCGACCCGTTCCGGATCACGGAGGTCAGCAATTGCACGCCCTCGTCGAGATCGGCCCCCGGCAGCTCCACCAGGCCGTCGGTGTAGAGCACCACCGTCTGACCGGGGTCCAGCTCGACGGTGCTGACCGGGTATTCGAGCCGGCCGAACTCGGCCGAGAGCCCCAACGGCAGCCCTCCCTCGGCGGGGAGCCTGCGGCAGCTGCCGTCGACGTCGCGTACCAGCGGCTCGACATGCCCCGCCCGAACGAGCTGCACCACCCCGGTGCTCAGGTCGACCTCGGCGTAGGTGCAGGTCGCGAAGCGGTCGGTGTCGAGCTCATGGAGGAAGACGGAGGCGCGGGCCATGACGGTGGCAGGGCTGTGCCCCTCGGCGGCGTAGGCACGCAGGACGATGCGCAGCTGTCCCATCACCGCAGCCGCGTCCGTGTCGTGGCCCTGGACGTCGCCGATGACGGCGCCCACCCGGCCACCGGGCAGCGTAATGACGTCGTACCAGTCGCCCCCGATGTCCCGTCCCAGCCTCGCCGAGCGGTACCGGACAGCGATCTGGGCGCCCGGAACATCCGGGACCCGGCGCGGCAGCATGGCCTGCTGGAGCCCCTGGGCGAGGTCGTGCTCCTGCTCGTAGAGCATGGCCCGCTGCAGGCTCTGGGCGATGGAGCTGCCGAGGGCGACCAGCAGATTGCGTTCGTCGCCGGTGAAGCCGTCCTTGTCGCTGTAGAGGAGTCCGAGGGCGCCGATGGGGCGGGCCTGGGCGATCAGCGGCAGATAGGCGGCGCAGGTGATGCCGAGATCACCGATGTGCGGCCACAGGATCGGGTACGAGGTGGCGAAGTCCTCGGCGGACTCGATGAAGCGGGGCGCGAGGGTGCGGACCACTTCGCTCATCGGGTACGGCTCGTCCGTACGGGTGTACCGGGTGCCCGACACGAAGGCCTCTTCCGGCCCGTCGGCCACCAGATGGATACGCCCGGCCTCGATCAACCCCATGACGAGGCCGGTTGCTCCGAGCAGGGCCAGCCCCTGCGAGTTCTTGAGTACGCCGATGACGTCCCTGACGGTGCGGGCGTGGGCCAGGGCGGCCGTGGTGCCCTCCACCAGCGTCGTGCGCCGGCGCCGTGCCTCGTCCTGCTCGTGGCGGACGGTGGAATCGGTCAGCTCCTGGGTGGCGTCCCTGACTATGCCGATGATCCGGCGCGGGCGGCCGGTCTCGTCACGGCGGATGAAGCCCTGGGTGTGGGTCCAGCGCATCGTGCCGTCGCGCCGAAGGATCCGGAAGTACGCGCCGTAGTTGCTCTCTCCGCTCTTGAGTGCCTGCGAGACCAGGGCATCGATGCGTACCCGTTCGTCCGGCGGCACGCGGAAGGAGAGGCTCTCCGGCCGGTTGTCGTATTCATCGGACCGCAGGTCGAACACGTCGAGCGCGGGCCGGTCCATGTGCATGAATCCGCTGTCGAGGTCCCAGTCGAAGCTGCCCATACGGTTCAGGGCGAGGCTGAGGTCCGGGTGGGCGGGCCAATCGACCGGGAGCGACAGGGCACCCACTACCCGACCATCCATGGGGGATACTTTGCCATTGATTGTCCGATTCTTCGAACGATCCCGTCCGACGGACGGCAGGCGGAATGCCTCCGAACGCGCTCATCGGAGGGCCATGCCGTTGAAGCGGAACGTCCACCCCCCTGGGCTCGTCCCAGTTGAATGACCAGGTCATCAGCCCGCTTCGGGGAACTACCAGCCGAACCCACTGGTGCGCCACTCCCGGCCGTCGGGTGTGATGGCGAGCGCCTCGTACCCCTCCAACGACTCCAGCCAGCCGCGCGCCCCACCGCCCATGGCGAACGCAGCCGTGGCGAAGGCGTCCGTCAGGGTCAGCGCCTGCCCCACCACCGTGATCGACACAAGGCCCAGGGCCGGGGTGCCGGTGTGCGGGTCGAGGATGTGCGCACCGCGTTCGGCCGTTCCGGAGGTGGCGACCGCCAGATCAGATCCGGACACGACGGTGGCCAGCGCCCCGCGGCGCAGAGGGTGGGCGATACCGATCCGCCAGGGGACGCCGGGGCGCGCCTCGCCGCGCAGCTGAAGGTCGCCGCCGCCGTTCACGCAGGTGTTGGTCGCGCCGCTCTCGTGCAGCAGCTGCGAGGCGGCCTCGACCGCCCACCCCTTGACCAGCCCGGAGGGGTCGAGGACCCCGCCCGGCGTGGCGCTGAACCAGCCGCGGCTGACCCGGGTGACATCGCCGCACAGGTCGAGGACCTCACGGACCTCCGCAGGCCAGGTGCCGGGCCCGGACTCGCCACGGCCCAGTCGGCTGATGGCGCTGTCCGGACGGTAGGTGGAGAACACCGCGTCGACGTGGTGCAGCCAGCGCACCGCATCGTCGAGGGCGCGGCGGATCGCAGGGGTGGGCCGGTCCCTGATGTCGAAGGAGAACACCGTGCCCATCACGTGCTCGACATGGCGCAGCGAGTGCGCGCGATCAGCCACCGGCCCGGTCCAATGCGCTCTGCAGGGACTCCATATAGCCCTGACTGGTGTAGCTGGCTCCGGAGACGGAGTCGATGTCCGCGCTCTGGGCACCGAGCGCCTCGCGGGTGAGCCGGGGCAGCGCGAACGCGGCGATCTCCCGGTCACGGCCGTTCTCATCGGGCGCCCGGAGCACCCGCACGGCGGTGAGCCTCCCCTTGGCGAGGGTGGCGGCGACCTGCACCGGTCCGTACCGGGTGTCCACCGGATCACCGTTGAACGTGCCTGTCGGGGCGGCTGCGCCGGTCGACGTAGGCGGGGAGACCGTGGTCGCCGGGCGTCTGCCCGCGTCGAGGAGACTTGGAGCCTGGTGCGGTTTCAGGGACAGCAGGGCCACGACCAGGGCACTGGTGCCGGTGGTGGCGAGAACGGCTCGGCGCATGGTGACTCTCCTCGGGGCACTCATCAGAACGCGAACGATTCGTGGTGGATGCGACGGCGCGGCACTCCGGCGTCGCGCAGGGCGCGGATCGCAGCCTCGGTCATGCCGGGCGGGCCGCAGAGGTAGACGTCGTGCGCGGCCAGGCCGGGGACCAGACGGCTGAGGGCGGGTGCGGTCAGTGGGGCATCTCCGTCGACGACGTAGTGGACCGTTGCGCGGCGGTGGGCGGCGATGGCATCGAGTTCGGCGCGCAGCGCCAGGTCCTCGGTCCGACGGGCGCGGTAGACGAGTGTCACCGGTCCGGGCAGCGTCTCGAACAGGGTCCGCAGCGGAGTGATGCCGACTCCGCCCGCCAGCAGGAGCACCTGGTGTGCGGTACGGCGGCGCGCGGTGAGGCCCCCGTACGGTCCCTCGGCCCAGACTCGGGTGCCGGGTGCGAGACGGGCGAGCGCGGCGCTGTGGGCGCCGCCGGCCTTGACGGTGATCCGCAGATGGCGGGGGTGGGCCGGCGCGGAGAGCGAGTACGGGTTGGCGGTCCACCACAGGCCCCGGGTGAGGAAGCGCCAGCGGAAGAACTGTCCCGGCTCGGCCCCCAGCTCGTCGAGGCGCTCGCCGGTGAGGTGTACAGAGACGACGCCGGGAGCTTCGGTGTGGACGGCGGTCACCGTCAGCCGGTGCCTCAGGCCGCGGCGTACCGGGACCGCGAACCGGTACCAGACGACCAAAGCAGCAGCACCCAGGTAGAGGGCGTACCACGCCAGCTGCGCGGATCGGTTGCCGACGAAGTCGGCGCCGTCGGAAAGCTGGTGTCCGAAGGCGAGGAAGATCGCCAGATAGGTGGCGAAGTGGAGGTAGTGCCAGGTCTCGTAGCTCATCCTGCGACGGGCGGCGCGGGCGGAGACGGCACCGGTGAGGAGGAGAAGCAGAAAGCCCGCGGTTCCCTTGAGGAGGTCCGGGTAGTGCAGGACCAGGTCGGAGGTCTGGCTCACCACGTCCGTGTGGGCGCTGAGCGTGTAGCCCCAGATGACGAGAAGGGTGTGGGCCAGGACCATGGAGATGGTCCATCGGCCGGCGGCGGCGTGCAGGCGCGCCAGCCGGTCGGTGCCGATGCTGTGGTCCAGCAGGGGGACGCGGGCCATCAGAACCACCAGGACCGCGCAGGCGTACCCGGCGAGCAGCCCGGTGATGCGCCCTGCGTTGGTCAGCCGGCCCGCGGCGCCGACGACGGCGGTTGTGTCGCTCCACCACAGGGCGAGGACGGCTGCGGCCCCCGCATAGATGACGGCGGACACCAGATGCGGGGCGACGCTGCGCGGCGGGCGGCGGTGTCGTGTGCCCTTGCTCGCGTACGGCGAGGCGGGGGCTGTGGTGGTCATGGGGGCTCCCCTCGTAAGGGACCGCTGGGGCGGCCGACGGCGGCAAGCCTCGCAGCACATCCTCTGCGTACCTTCTGAATGGGCGGCGGCCGCCCCGGCCGGCCGGGATTCCAGAGGGAGCGCAGGGACAACTCAGAGGGAATTCAGAGGTCCCCGGCGGCCCGCCGCCGTCCGCACTGGGGGATGCTGGACAAACCATGGACAATCACCGCGCACAGCCGCCCCTGCACCGCCCCGACGGGGCCCCGGTCCGGGTGCTGGTCGTCGACGACGAACCCGATCTGACCGAGGTGATGGCCGGAGCACTGACCGGCGAGGGCTGGCAGGTCCGTACTGCCGCGGACGGTGCCTCCGCTCTGGCCGAGGCGCGCGAGTTCCGGCCGGACGCCGTCGTGCTGGACTGGATGCTGCCCGACATGGACGGGCTGCGCGTGCTGCGGGAGCTGCGCCGTGAGGCCCGTGAGGTGTGCGTGCTGTTCCTGACCGCCCGCGACGCGGTGGAGGACCGCATCGCCGGGATCACGGCGGGCGGCGACGACTACGTGACCAAGCCGTTCAGTCTGGAGGAGGTCCTCGCCCGGCTGCGCGGGCTGCTGCGGCGGGCGGGGATGGCCGGTGCGCCGGGCCGGCACCGGCTGACGGTCGGCGAGCTCACCATGGACGAGGAGGCCAGGGAGGTCCGGCGCGGCGGCGCCGTCGTCGAGCTGTCCCGCACCGAGTTCGAGCTGCTGCGCTTCCTGATGCGCAATCCGCGTCGGGTGCTGTCCAAGGAGCAGATCCTCGACCGGGTGTGGGCATACGATTTCGGCGGCCGCGCCCATGTCGTCGAGCTGTACATCAGCTATCTCCGCAAAAAGATCGACGCGGGCCGCGCTCCCATGATCCATACGGTGCGCGGAGTGGGGTACGTCCTGAAGCCGGATCCGTCATGAGACGGCCGCCGCCGCACACGCTGCGTGGGCAGCTCACCGCGGGGCTCGTCCTGCTGCTCGCAGCCGCATGTCTCGCGGTCGGACTCACCACCGTCCTCGCCCTCGAGGGCTTCCTGGTGCGCCGCCTGGACCAGCAGCTGACCGCGTCGGGCGGCAGGTTCCCCGCCAGCCTGGAACACGAAGCCGCGCGGGACGCCGACAACCGCCCCGACTCGCGGGGCCAGGCCGACTCCACCTTCGGCGCAAGGCTGCAGAACGGCCGGGTGACCGAGGCTGCCGTGGTCGATGAGCAGAACGTCCGCAAGGTGCCGTTGACCGCCGACGACCGGCGCACGCTCGCGGCTGTGCCCGACGACGGGAAGGGCCGCAGCGTACGGCTCTCCGCACTCGGCGGCTACCGGGTCGCGGCCGTCGCCGGCGACGACCGGGACGTGCTGATCACCGGACTGCCGCTGCACCCCGTGGAAGAGACCCTGCACCGGCTCGAAGCGGTCGAGGGGGTCGTGTTCGGCGCGGCCCTGCTCGCCACCGGGGTCGCCGGAGCCCTGTGGGTGCGGGTCTCCCTGCGCCCCCTGCGACGCGTCACGAAGCAGGCGGTCGGCGTGGCCAGGCTGCCACTGGCCGGCGGCGAGGTCGCCATGCCCGACCCGCTGCCTGTCACCGATCCTCGGACCGAGGTCGGCCAGGTCGGCACCGCGTTGAACCGCATGCTCGAACACATCGGGGACGCGCTCGCCCGGCGGCAGGCGAGCGAGGAACGGCTGCGGCACTTCGCCGCCGACGCCAGCCACGAGCTGCGCACACCCGTCGCCAACATCCGTGGCCACGCCGAACTCGCCCTGCGCCACCACGGCCCCGTACCCGCCGGGGTCCGGCACGCCCTGGAGCGCATCCAGTCGGAGTCCGGGCGGATGAGCCACCTGGTCGACGATCTGCTGCTGCTCGCCCGCCTCGACGCGGGGCGCGAACTCGACCACGAACCGGTCGATCTGACCCTCCTCGTGCTCGACGCGACCGACGACGCACGGGCCGCGAGCCCCGGCCACCGCTGGCTCCTCGACCTCCCCGAGGAGCCCGTGACCGTCACCGGCGACGCGCACCGTCTCCAGCAGGTGATCGGCAATCTCCTCGCCAACGCCCGGGTGCACACCCCGGACGGTACGGAGGTGACGGTGCAGCTCCGGGCGGAGGCCGCCGACGTCCGGCTGACCGTCACGGACAACGGGCCGGGCATCCCCGACGCGCTGCTGCCGGAGATCTTCGGGCGCTTCGTCCGCACCGACCCCAGTCGCTCAAGGGCCACCGGCAGCACCGGACTCGGCCTGGCCATCGTCCGCGCGGTGGTCACCGCCCACGGCGGCTCGGCCGATGTCGTGAGCCGGCCGGGACACACGGCATTCCGGGTGGCCCTCCCGCGCTGACCCAGGGTCCTCGCCCGCCCCCGCTGTCCCTCGTCGAAGCAGGCGTACGGCGCCACGGACACTCCCTCCTGCGACGGCCCGCTCGTCGTCCTCCGCGGCTGCCGGATCGAGGTCTCCCGCGCTCAGTGAGTGCATGGACCGGACGGCGAAACCGACGTGGAAGTCGTGGCTACGCGGATCACCGACCTTGACGAGGTCGACGCCGCGTCCGGGAATGATCTCCATACGGGACATCCTGCCTGCGGCGGCGAGCCCTGTCGGTCCTTCCCCTCACAGCAGTCTTGAACGCGTTCAAGAAAACCCCTAGAGTCGGCACGGAAAGCTACTTGAACGCGTTCAAGGCGGGGGATGCGGCATGTCCGTACTGGTCGGCACGATCGTGATGCCGGGCATGCCGGGTCACCCGGCTGCTGCTAGTGCCGTGACCGGCAATGTTTGCCCCGTGAGGAGCGTCGTCCAGTGCGTGCGATCGCAAGGCGGGCGGAAGTCCTTGTAGCGGAGCTACCAGGACTTTTGGCCAACGCGGCGAGCGGGCGTGCTGGACGGTGCGACGGGGCAAAGCTTGCCGGGAGGGGCACTAGCCACCTCGGCCGCCGTCCTCGTGGCGACGACGGTGCTCGCGCCGAGCTGGGCACTCGATGAGGCGACGGGGTGCCTCACCCCACGCCGACCTGGGTGGCCGCCACGCACGGCCTCGGCAACGCGCTGGGCTTCGCGCTCTGCTCGGTGCTCGCCCGGCAAAGGCTCCGGAACGGCGCCGGCTCCGCCCGTACTCCCCCGACCCGCACCGTCCCGTTGCTCACCGACCCATTTCTCACCGACCCCGAAGGCAGGACGTCATGAGCACCTTCACGTACCCGGAGATCGGGGCCACCCGGCTCGGCCCGCTCCCCGACGGCTACCACCATCTCCACCACCGGGTCGCGGTGGGCCGCGGCCGGGCCGACTTCGAGACGGCGGGCGCAGCCGTCACCGGCTGGCGCATGCACCGCACCTCCGGCGCCCGGGTGCGGGCGTCGACGGCTCGCGCCGAGCCCGGAACCTCCGTGCGGGTGTCGATCGGGTTCGGTCCGCTCCGGTTCACCGCGCCGTGCGAAGTCGTCTGGACCGCGTACGAGAAGGAACGCATCGGCTTCGCGTACGGGACCCGGCACCGGCACCCCGAGCGCGGTGAGGAGTGCTTCGTGGTGGAGCTGGCCGACGACGGCACGGTGTGGTTCACCGTGCTGGCGTTCTCCCGTCCGGCCCGCTGGTACAGCCGGATGGCGGGACCCCTCGTACCGGTGCTCCAGCTCTGGTACGCACGCCGGCTCGGCACCGCGCTGGGACGGATCGTGTCGGAGGGCTGAAGCGCTCAGCCGCCCCGCAGCGCCGATACTGGAAGTGATGGAATGGTTCACCGCAGATGGCTACTGGCTCAGCCGGCTGATCTTCCAGCGGGCTCTCGCCTGCATCTACCTGGTCGGGTTTCTCGCCGCCGCCCTCCAGTTCCGGGCGCTGATCGGCGAACGGGGCATGCTGCCCGTGCCCGACTTTCTGCGGCGAACGGACTGGCGCCTCGCTCCCGGTCTCTTCCGGCTCCACTACTCCGACCGGTTCTTCGCAATGGTCGCCTGGACCGGCTGCGCGCTCGCGGTCGCGCTGATCGCCGGGGTGGATTCGTACATTCCGCTCTGGGCCGCCATGCTGATGTGGTTGCTGCCCTGGGCGTTGTATCTGTCGATCGTCCAAGTCGGCCAGGTCTGGTACAGCTTCGGGTGGGAGTCGCTGCTCCTGGAGACGGGCTTCCTCGCCGTCTTTCTCGGCAACGCGGACACGGCTCCGCCGGTGCTGGTGCTGTGGCTGCTGCGCTGGGTGCTGTTCCGGGTCGAATTCGGCGCCGGGCTGATCAAGATCCGGGGCGACGAGTGCTGGCGCAAGCTGACCTGTTTGTATTTCCACCACGAGACCCAGCCGATGCCGGGACCGCTGAGCTGGTTCTTCCACCGGCTGCCCCGACCGGTCCACCGGGTGGAGGTGGCGGCCAACCATGTCACCCAACTCCTTGTCCCGATCCTGCTCTTCACCCCGCAGCCGGTGGCGAGTGCGGCTGCGGGACTGATGATCGTCACGCAGTTGTGGCTGGTACTCTCCGGGAACTTCGCCTGGCTGAACTGGGTGACCATCGCTCTCGCCCTGTCCGCCGTCGACTGGTCACTGGTCGCTGCGCAGCCCGCACAGTCGGCGCCGCCGCTCTGGTACGAGGTGCTGGTCATCGCCGTCACCGCGCTGGTGGTCGTCCTCAGCTACCGTCCGGCGCGCAATCTGGTCTCCCGCCGCCAGGTGATGAACCGCTCGTTCGACCCGCTGCATCTCGTCAACACGTACGGCGCGTTCGGCAGCATCAGCCGGGTCCGGCTGGAAATCGCGGTCGAGGGCACCGCCGAGACGGTGCTCCACCCCGGCACCGTCTGGCAGGAGTATGGCTTCCGGGGCAAGCCGGGCGATCCGCGGAGGCTCCCGCGCCAGTTCGCTCCCTATCACCTGCGCCTGGACTGGCTGATGTGGTTCGCGGCACTCTCTCCCGCGTACGCCCATCCCTGGTTCGGGCCCTTCCTGGAACGGCTGCTGGAGAACGACCGGGACACCCTGCGGCTGCTGCGCCACAACCCGTTCCCGGGCACCCCGCCCACGCACCTCCGCGCCAGGGTGTACCGCTACCGGTACACGACCTGGCGCGAGCTGCGCGCCACCGGGAACTGGTGGCACCGCACCTATGTGCGGGAATTCATCAGACCGGTTGCCCTCGCCCCCGCCCGCATCAGCCCGACCACACCCCCTTAAGAGGACCCGGGCCCCGGATTCCGCCCGGTGCGGTGACCCGGCCGGGACACGCCGGAGCCCCGGACCTCCGTTGTGTCGGAGGGCCGGGGCTCCCTGGCTGACGGACATCGCGCACGTCGGGCGGGCTCGCAGCCGGGCCCGTCGATCAGTCGATGCCGGGCAGGATGTGCGGCTCGGCGAGATCGTCCTCGTAGCCGGCCAGCCGGATCGGCGCGGATCTGGCCCAGACTTCGAGGTTCTGGAGTTTCTCGGGCCGACGGGCCCGCTCTCCCTGTCGCTCGGCCGGTCGCTTCTCTTGCTTCGTCAGTTCTGGTGTCACCGCGCACTCCTTCGTGTCGCGAAACCCCGGGCGTCGCCGACATTCCGGCCTCATTACCGGAAATCGACCGCCCATATGGGGCGGGGCAGGAACAGTTCGGTCGCGGTGGCGCCGGGCATGGGGCGGAACGGCGGCCTGGTTACAAGCCTGTCCCAGGACGGCCCGGGGATTTTTGTGGACCCCCGGGTGGCGTCTGTTCACCTCAGCCTAACCAAATGAGCGCGTTCGCGCTCGATGGAACATGTGCGCTCAGTCACTTTTGGACAACGGATCGCTCTACCAACCGGCGGGCGCGTAGTCCTTCAGGAAGCAGCCGAACAGGTCCTCTCCGGCTTCGCCGCGCACGATCGGGTCGTAGACCCGGGCAGCGCCGTCGACCAGGTCGAGCGGGGCGTGGAAGCCCTCCTCGGCCAGCCGGATCTTGTCGGGGTGCGGGCGCTCGTCGGTGATCCAGCCCGTGTCGACGGCGGTCATCAGGATGCCGTCCTTCTCGAACATCTCCTGGGCGCTGGTGCGGGTGAGCATGTTCAGCGCCGCCTTGGCCATGTTGGTGTGCGGGTGGCCCGCACCCTTGTAGCCGCGACTGAACACACCCTCCATCGCGGAGACGTTGACCACGTAGGCGCGCTTGGCCGCCGTCGCGGCCATCGCGGGACGGAGCCGGCTGATCAGGATGAACGGCGCGGTGGAGTTGCAGAGCTGGACCTCGAGCAGCTCGATCGGCTCGACCTCTTCGACCGTCTGGATCCAGCTGTTCGTGTGGTGCAGGTCCGGCACGAGACCGCCCGCGTCGATCGCGGTGCCCGCAGCGATCCGTTCCAGCGAGGCGGATCCGGTGACCAGGGCCAGTTCCGTGACGTCCTGGGCGCTCAGCCCCTCCTTGCGGGCGGCGGGCAGGGCGGCGACACGGTCGACCGAGCCGCTGCCAAAGGTGCCGATGACCTCGGCCGCGGGGAGTTCACCCGCGGGCAGCGGGGCAGACTCGGCGCCGAGCAGTTCGCTGTACGCCTGCGGGGAGCGGCGAACCGTCTGCGCGGCGTTGTTGATCAGGATGTCCAGCGGCCCCTCGGCGGCGACCGAGTCGGCGAGCGCGACGACCTGGGCGGGGTCGCGCAGGTCGATGCCGACGATCTTCAGCCGGTGGATCCACTCGTCACTGTCCGGCATCGCCTTGAAGCGGCGGATCGCGTCGTTGGGGAAGCGGGTGGTGATGGTGGTGTGCGCGCCGTCACGCAGCAGCCGCAGCGCGATGTACATGCCAATCTTGGCCCGTCCGCCGGTGAGCAGCGCCCGGCGTCCCGTCAGGTCGGTCCGCGCGTCGCGGCGGGCCCGGTTCTCCTTGGCGCACTGCTGGCAGAGCTGGTGGTAGAAGGCGTCCACCTCGACGTACCGGGTCTTGCAGATGTAGCAGGAGCGGGGCCGCTGAAGTATCCCGGCGATCTCGGCAGTGGCCGAGGAGGACGGCAGGACGCCCTGGGTCTCGTCGTCGATGCGGTCGGCCGAGCCGGTGGCGGTGGCCTCGGTAACAGCCTTGTCGTGCGCGGTCTTGGCGGCCCGGCGCTCCTGACGGCGGCGCTGCTTCACGGTCCGGTAAATACCGGCGGTGGCGCGGCGCACGGCGATGGCGTCCGGGTGGTCGACCTCGATGGTGTCGAGTTCGTCGAGCACGCTCAGGCAGACGGCCAGCCGCTCCGGGTCGATACCGGGACCGAACTCCTCGATACCGGGAGCGAACTCCGCGCTGTCCTCTGTCACCGTCATTGCCGTTCCTCTGTCAGTCATGCCGCCGGGATCTCTCGGCAGCCCCGGCGCACTGCCGCACCGGGCTCACGAGGACTGGTATCCACGGGGCTGAGGCCCGGCTGCGGGCTTGCGCGAAGCCGCCGCACTTCGGGCCGAACGCCCCGCTCAAGTCTGCCATGTCCGCCGCGCTGCTCCATCCGGGTACGCAGGGCGGCACAGCGGGCCGCGGGAGGAGGCGCCGGGGACCCCGGGCGGCGTCGGCAGTCCGACGACAGCGCCCAGGACCGAGCCGGTCGACGTGGATCGGTTCACCACCGCCGTTCGCCGGATCGACGAGTTCTTCGTGACGGTCGTACGACTGCCGGGACGCTCCCGACCACCCTCGTCATTCCCAGGAGTGGGATGTCATGACACGGGTAGATGAACCGCGAAGAATAGGTCAACGACCTCCCCCGCTGCGCCCTGGCTGGAGCTCATGAACCAATACGCCCTCGCCCGGCCGGACGACCCGCATCCGGGTCACCGGCCCACTGAGGCACTGCTCATCGCGGAAGTGTTCGGTGATGAGCCGGGATGCATCGCCCGGGCACGCGCACTGGCCGACCGCTTTCTGATCCGGCTCACCACGGAATGGCTGGCGGTGCTCGGCGAGCACACCCGTAACGATCTGGTGCTGGCCGTGAGTGAGTTGGTCACCAACGCCGACCGCTACAGCCACGGCCCCTACCTGCTGGAGCTGGAGGGCACCGCGCAGCGGGTCAGCGTCACGGTCTACGACAGCAGCACGACGCTTCCCGTCTTCTTCTCCCCCGACCCGACCCGCCTCGGCGGTCACGGCATGGAGATCGTCGTCGCCCTGTGCGACCGCCTGACCGCCGAGCGGGTGCCGGTGGGCAAGCGGATCCGGGCCGAGTTCGAGCTCAGCAGCTGACCCGGTCACAGCCCGACCGTAGAACGGCGGACAGCCTTCAGGTCCTGTGCCTGGGACCAGCCGACGGAACGCCGAGCGGCCGGCTGCCCGAGCGGGGCCACAGGGCGTCGCGGCCGCCCGGCAGACGGGACTTTCGAAACACGCCCCAGGGGCCCGACGGCCTGCGACGCCGTCACGACGTCCCTGTCGGCGCGCGGTCGATCACCAGGGAGCGGATTCCGCGGCGGGTCCCGGTTTGCGGTCGAGGACGCAGTCCCCGCAGAGGCCCCCGCCCGGGCACCGGTAGTAGAGGCAGCAGCTGCGTCTGCGGAACGCGGGGGTGTGCGGCGAGCCGGTGGTGCGCAGATCCGGGTGGTCGAAGAGTTCGGCGACCAGGGCGCGGGCCCGTTGCGCGACGTCCGGGCGGTGGTGGGTCCGCGCCCAGGCGACCAGTTCGCGGAGCGCTCCGGCGAGGGCCGATCCCGCGTTGCCCCACAGCAGCCGCGGAGCGAGGTGTCCGTCCTGGCGGATCGCCTCCGCCAGAGGTACGAGATGACCGAACTGGACGACCTCGCGGATCCGGTCCGCGGTACCCGGCAGCGTGGCGACCGGCTCGTGCCAGAGGTCGTCGGGGGCGGGGCGCTGCGGGTCCCAGTGGAGCATGCCGGGGGACAGATCGGGGAAGCCGCCGCTGATGGCCGCCGGCCCCAGGGCGGTCGACCAGAGACGGGCGGCCAGGCCCAGGTGAGCCACGGACGCGGCCACTCTGCGCTCCGGGGTACGGAGCGCGGTGGCGACCGCGTCGATACGGACTGTGAGCGATGCCGTCTCTCCCGCGTACAGCCGGGCCAGCGGGCGGTGTGCGCCACCGGGTACCGGTGTGCTGCGCAGGGCGAAGAAGCCGCCCGGCGAGGCGGCGTCCGCCTGTTCCAAGCGCTGTTCCTGCGCGGGTTCCATCGATCACTCCTGGCGACATCGCGGGCATCCCGGGTACCGCGGCTCGCCGTTCACCGTATCGCTGCGGGATGATCGTCCTGAGGCCCGTCGGGAGGAGGACTACCGTCGAGAGGAGGACACGCGGACCACTGCCGTACTACCAAAGCAGTACGTCGGATCGCAGTCTCAAGGACGACGACTCGGCGGCTTTGAAGGGCCATCGTGGTGCACATGAGTTTCCTCGCACTGTCGGTGCTGCTGTCACTGGTCTCCGCAGTCGCCTACGCGGCCGGGGCAATCGTCCAGGAGCGCGTCGCCACGGCCGGAGACGGCCGCTCGCTCACCCCTCTGCGCAACCGCGTGTGGTGGGTGGCCGTGGCGTTGAACGGTGTGGGTGCCGTGCTGCACGTGCTGGCACTGGCGTACGGCCCGCTCAGCCTGGTGCAGCCGCTCGGCGCGCTGACGATCGTCTTCGCCCTGCCGATGGCCGCCCTCTTCGTCCGCCGCCGGGCCAGGGCGGCTGCCTGGCGCGGCGCGATCATGGCGACGGCCGGTCTGGCGGGTCTGCTCGCGCTCACCGGCAGCAGCGAGTCGCCCACGCTGGACGGGTCGGACCAGTTCATGCTCGCGGCCGTGACGTTCGGTGCGGTGGCGCTGCTCCTCGTGGTCTCGAAGGGCATGCAGAAGCCGGTGGTACGGAGCATGGTGCTGGCCGGGGCGGCGGGTGTCGCGTTCGGTATCGCCTCCGTGTTCACGAAGACGGTGGCGATGGTGTGGACGTCGGGTGCCGTGGGCGCAGGGCTGCCCTCGCTCCTGGTGATCGCGGCGCTGGCAGGGGCCGGACTGCTGCTGGCCCAGGCCGCGTACCGGGGCGCCGGCCTCACCGCTCCGCTCGCGACGGTGACCGTTGTGAACCCGGTGATCGCGGCGGCTGTCGGCATCACGCTGTTCGGCGAGGAGTTCCGGCACGGCACGGCGGGCACGGTGCTGGCACTCGCGTGCGGCGTGGTGGCCGCGGGCGGGCTGATCCTGCTGACCACGGAGCGGATGAGCGCGGAGCAGCGTGAGAATCAGCGGGTCCAGGGCATCGGCGCGGATGTGTCGGAGGTGGATGCCGGGGTTGCCACGGAGGACATGGAAGGTGCCCTGGAGGGCGCGGAGAGCGCCGCCGAGCCCGCTGCTGTGGTGAAGTCCGCCGGTGCGGTGGAGTTCGCGTGGCATCAGCCGCAGGCGGGGCCTCCTCGGGGCACGCCCGCCGTGTCCGGCTCGGCCGCTGCCGATTCGATTCCCTCGCTGCTCCCGCTGCCGGTGACGCTGGGGAGTCGTCGGGCGCGTCGGGTGTGGTTCGGCCCCGCGCCGCTGCCGCGCACCGGTTCGGGACGACGTGCCCCGTCGGCCGCCGAGCCGGATGACTCCGCGCAACCGCTCGGCGGCGTTCAGACGCTGACGCCGCCCGCCCTGAGGTAGGTCACGGGGTCGATGTCGGAGCCGTAGCCGGGGCCGGTACGGATCTCGAAGTGCAGGTGCGGTCCGGTGACATTGCCCGTGGAGCCCGAGCGGGCGATGCGCTGACCGCCGCTGATGTGCTGGCCCTCGCGCACATGGAGCGCGGACAGGTGCGCGTACTGGCTGTACTTGCCGTCGCTGTGCCGGATGACGATCTGGTAGCCGTACGCTCCCGCCCAGCCCGCCGACACGACCGTGCCGGAGGCCACCGCTTTGACCGAAGTGCCCGTGGGGACGGGGAAGTCGATGCCTGTGTGATAGCCACTCGCCCAGGAACCGGCCTGGTGGTAGGAGGTGCCGATGCGGGTCGCCACCACCGGGGCGCTGAGCCCGGGGTGCTTCTCGGCCCGCTCGGTCTTCCTGGGCTGAGTCTTTGCCGCCCGGTGCGGCTTCGCCTCTGTCGTGTGGTGCGGTTTTGCCGCCTGGTGCTGCGGTTCCGCCTGCTCGCGCTTTGGTTCCGCCGGTCGACGCGGCTTCGCCTTCAGGTGTGTTCCGGTGGATGCGCCCGGCTTGAGGCCGGTCTTCGAAGCGGGCTTCGGGGTCCGGGCCGCGTCCAGGGTGAGCCTCTGGCCGGGGAAGATCAGGTCCGGGTCGTCGCCGACCACCTTGCGGTTGGCCGCGTAGAGATGCTGCCAGCCGCCCCTCACGCGCTCGGTCGACGCGATCGCGGAGAGCGAGTCGCCATGCGCAACGGTGTACGACTCGCGCTTGCCGGGCACCGTGGTCGGCGTGACGGGTACGGACGCCTCATCGGCCTTCGGTTTCGCCTTGTTCGGGGTGGGAGTCCCCTTCGAGGAGGTGTCGACGGGGCCGCCGGTCCGCTCCGCCTGCGGCTTGACGTCGGGGGCGCCGCCGCCCCGAGTCAGGCCCGCCCGGGTGGAGCAGGTCGGCCACGCACCGGGGCCCTGCGCCTCCAGTACCTTCTCCGCAATGGCTATCTGCTCTGCCTTGGTGGCCAGATCGGCGCGCGGCGCGTAGACGGTGCCGCCGTAGGCTGCCCACGTCGACCGGGTGAACTGCAGCCCGCCGAAGTATCCGTTGCCCGAGTTGATGTACCAGTTGCCGGTGGACTCGCAGGCGGCGACCTTCTCCCAGACATCCGTCGACGCTGCGCCCGCCGAAGCTGCGCTGATGAGCGGGAGCGCGATGCCCGCACCGCCTGCCGTGACCGTCAGCGAGGCACGGTTGATGCGGCTGGGCTGGTATTTGCGGTGCCGTCCGTTCGCGGCCATGACTTGGCTCCCCCACTGGCTCTATGACACGTCGCAAGCGGTCAACTTATGGGCATACAAAGGGTGATGACAAGGGCTCAGCCGAGAACCCACCTGTCACGCATGAAACGGGCGCCTCGGATCACAGTGCATCGACGGGGGGCGACGCCCGGGGGCATGTCGACGGCGGCGCGCACCGGCCGCTCGAACGGTACGTCCCGCCGGCCGATGGTCCGGCCATGGACGACGGCACCGGCATCGCCCGGGGTGCCGGTGCCGTCCGCGATGCGCGTACGTGCGCCTCACCCAACCGCGCCCGGGTGCCGCCGCGACAGAGCCGGAGCGATGCCGCCGGGCCACCGCGTCCAGCGGCAGGGGACGGGCGAGGCCTGTCCCCCGCGGAAGAGCCCTGTTCCACCGGCCCGGCCGGCTCGTCACCCGACCGTACGGGCGTTCCACTGCTGCGTGAACGGAGCACGGCGGGGCGAACAGGCCATGCCCGCTTCCCGTATCCATACTGGCCATCCCGGCATCCTCGACAGATTGCAGGAGCACACAGATGAGCGGCACTGCGCAGATCGGCGTCACTGGACTCGCGGTGATGGGCCGCAATCTCGCCCGGAACTTCGCCCGCAACGGCTTCACGGTGGCGGTGCACAATCGTACGACCGCAAAGACCGATGCCCTGGTCAAGGAGTTCGGCGACGAGGGCACCTTCGTCGCCGCACGCACACCCGAGGAGTTCGTGGCGGCGCTGGAGCGACCTCGTCGGCTGGTCATCATGGTGAAGGCGGGCGATCCGACCGACGCCGTTATCCAGGAGTTCGCCCCGCTGCTCGAGGAGGGCGACGTCATCATCGACGGGGGCAATGCCCACTTCGAGGACACTCGCCGCCGCGAGAAGGACCTGCGGGCGCGCGGGATCCACTTCGTCGGTGTCGGCATCTCCGGCGGCGAGGAGGGGGCGCTGAACGGGCCGAGCATCATGCCGGGCGGCTCCACCCAGTCGTACGAATCCCTGGGCCCGCTGCTGGAGAGGATCGCCGCACAGGCGAAGGACGGCACCCCGTGCACCATGCACATCGGCCCCGACGGCGCCGGGCATTTCGTGAAGATGGTCCACAACGGCATCGAGTACGCGGACATGCAGCTGATCGCGGAGGCGTACGACCTGCTGCGCCGGGTGGCCGGCTACTCCCCCGCGCAGATCGCCGAGACATTCCGCAGCTGGAACACCGGCCGCCTCGACTCGTATCTGATCGAGATCACCGCCGAGGTCCTCGCCCATACGGACGAGGCGACGGGCGCGCCCTTCGTCGACATCGTGCAGGACCGCGCCGAGCAGAAGGGGACGGGCCGCTGGACCGTGCAGATCGCGCTGGATCTGGGGGTGCCGGTCTCCGGTATCGCGGAGGCGGTGTTCGCCCGCTCCCTGTCGGGCCACGCGGATCTCCGTGAGGCCGCACGGGAGTTGCCGGGGCCGTCGGCCGTCCCCCTCACCGGAGCAGCGGCGGCAGCCTTCGCCGACCAGGTCGAACAGGCGCTGTACGCCTCCAAGATCGTCTCCTACACGCAGGGGTTCCACCAGATCCGGGCGGGCAGCGAGGCGTACGACTGGAACATCGATCTCGGTGGGGTGGCGGCAATCTGGCGGGCCGGATGCATCATCCGGGCCGCCTTCCTGGACCGGATCCGCGCGGCGTACGACGCCCGTCCCGGGCTGGTGAGCCTCCTCTCGGACCAGCAGTTCGCTGCCGAGATCGGTGCGGCGCAGGACGACTGGCGGACGGTGGTCGCCGAGGCGGTGCGCCAGGGGGTGCCGACCCCCGGGTTCGCCGCCGCGCTCTCGTACTACGACGGGGTGCGGGCCGACCGGCTGCCCGCGGCGCTCACACAGGGGCAGCGGGACTTCTTCGGAGCGCACACCTATCGGCGCACCGACCGTGACGGCTCGTTCCACACGCTCTGGGGCGGCGACCGGTCGGAGGTCTCCACCGGCTGACGGGGGCGGCCGGTCGCCCGGTCGGGTCGCCGCGGGATGCGGCGGGGCCGCACGTATGGGTAAGTAGCAGCGAGTACCGTCGGCGTCCCGCAGCACCGGGATGCCCCGGCCGAGCTGTCGTCACCACCCACTCGGAGCCGCCGCATGCCCGACGCCGTCCCGGACCCGGCCGCCGCCCAACCTGTCGTCGCGCCGCTGACGACCGCCGCCCTGATCCTGGTCGTCACGATCGAACCCGGTGGTGAGAGCGCCGTACGCGAGGTACTGCCGGACCTGGCGGCGTTCACCCGTTCCATCGACTTCCGGGTGCCCGACGCCGGACTGGCCTGTGTGACCGGGTTCGGGTCGGACGCCTGGGACCGGCTGTTCGCGGGGCCCCGGCCGGCCTCGCTCCATCCGTTCCGGGAGCTGCACGGCGCGCGCCACCACGCCCCCGCCACTCCGGGCGATCTGCTGTTCCATATCCGGGGCGAGCAGATGGACGTGTGTTACGAGTGGGCCGCCCGACTGCTCGACCGGATCGGCGGGGCGGTGACGGTCGTCGACGAGACGCAGGGGTTCCGGTACTTCGACCACCGGGACCTGCTCGGTTTCGTCGACGGGACGGAGAACCCGATCGGCGCCGGTGCGCTGTCGGCGGCGCTCGTGGGCTCCGCAGCCGACCCCGTCTTCGCGGGCGGCAGCTATGTCATCGTGCAGAAGTATCTCCACGACCTGGCCTCCTGGAACACGCTGAGCACGGAGGAGCAGGAGCGTGTCATCGGCCGCACCAAGCTGGACGACGTCGAGCTGCCCGACGCCGTCAAACCCCATGACTCCCATGTCGCGTTGAACACCCTCACCGCGCCGGACGGCACCGCGCGCGAGATCCTGCGCGCCAACATGCCGTTCGGCAGTTTCGAACAGGGCGAGTTCGGCACGTACTTCATCGGTTATGCCGCCGATCCGGACGTGACCGAGCAGATGCTCCGCAATATGTTCCTCGGCAATCCGCCGGGCACGTACGACCGCATCCTCGACTTCTCGACCGCCGTCACCGGCACCCTCTTCTACGCCCCCAGCGCCGACTTCTTCGACGCCCCGCCGCCGGCCCCCGTCCTGTCCGGGACCGAATCCCTGTCGCAGCCGGCGTCCGCGCCGGTCGCGCGGATCACGGTTCCGGCGGATACGCGGGACGGTTCGCTGCACATCGGCAGCCTGCAAGAAAGCGCCCAGTGATGAACAACCTCCACCGCGAACTCGCCCCCGTCACGGAAGCCGCCTGGGACCAGATCGAGGAGGAGGCCCGGCGCACCTTCAGCCGCCATCTGGCGGGCCGTCGCGTCGTCGATGTGACGGATCCCGAGGGACCGTCGTTCTCGGCGGTCGGTGACGGGCATCTGCGGGAGATCGACCCGCCGACGCCGGATGTCATCGCCAGGGCCCGTACCTCCGTGCCGGTGATCGAGTGGCGGGTGCCGTTCACGGTGACGCGGGCGGCCGTGGACGATGTCGAGCGCGGCTCCGACGACAGTGACTGGCAGCCCGTCAAGGATGCCGCCCGGACCTGTGCGTTCGCCGAGGACATGGCCATCATCGACGGCTACGCGGCGGCCGGTATCACCGGTCTGCGCGACGGTTCCTCGCACACTCCGCTGCCGCTTCCCGCCGATGCGCGCGACTATCCGGCCACGGTGAGCCAGGCGCTGACCCAGCTGCGACTGGCCGGTGTGGACGGGCCGTACCGGCTGCTGCTCGGCGCCGACGCGTTCACCGAGGCGACCGAGACGTCCGACCACGGCTACCCGGTGGCCACGCATCTCGCTCGGCTGCTGGACGACCAGATCCTCTGGGCGCCCGCCGTCGCGGGGGGTGTGCTGCTGTCCACCCGCGGCGGCGACTTCGAACTGCGCCTGGGCCAGGACCTGTCCATCGGCTACCGGGACCACGACGCGACGCACATCCGGCTCTACTTCCACCAGTCGTTCACGTTCCGGATGCTGACGCCGGAAGCCGTGGTCCCGATCATCGCCTGACGGCCGGGGCCGGGTCCCCGGCTGCTGCCTACCGTTACCCGGCCGCCTTGACGGTCCAGGTGAGTGTGTCGGTGGCCAGGGAGCGGACCGCGGGGTCGCGGATGGCGTCCGTACGGTCCACGGCCTCGGCGGTCACCCGGTGGCTGCGGCCGTCCGCGCGCACGCCGAGCGAGGCCGGGGTGACGGCGGTGCGGCGGTGGGCGGAGACCCTCTCGACACCGTCGACGTACCAGCGCAGATCCGTCCGCGCGAAACCGGCCGCCGGGCCGGACCCGCGCCCTTCGCCATCGGTGCCTCCCAGGCCGGCGAGGGTGACCTGGATCCGCTTGCCGTGCGTGATCGCGGCGGCCGTGTCGAGGGTGCTGCTCAGTGCGTTGCCCGCGCGGTAGAACCCGGCGATCATCGCCTCGCGTCCCGGCAGGTTGAACTCGGTGCTGGACAGCTCTCGCATGAGCGAGGTCGAGGTCGGCCGGTAGATGCCGAGCGGGTAGTAGGCGCTGCCTTCGTACGTGCCGACCGTCGAGCCCGTCGGGTCGCTCTCGCCCAGCCAGCGATACCACTTGGCGCGCTTCTCGGCGAGCTGCGCGGGGGTGTACGTGGTGGAGTTGGGGCCGTCGGTCTCGCCGCCGGTCCAGGTGCCGTACGAGGGGTATGTGTACTCGTCGTCCAGGAGGCCCACCGAGTGGCCTATCTCATGAACGGCGATCATGCTCGACTTGGAGTTGTCGGAGGAGAGCGTGGACACACCGCCGAAGGGGTAGCCCTCGGCCTCCAGACCGGAGTAGCCGGCGCCGCCGTACTTGGTGGAGTTGGCGATGACGACGACGAGGTCGGCGGCGGGCGCCTTGGCGGCGTAGGAGGCCACCTTGTCGATGTCGGCACAGACGAGGCGCTCGATGTCCCCGCACCAGAAGTAGCTGGAGAGCGCGGTGTCCTTGACGATGCCGGCGCTGGGGTCGCCGCTGACGCCGGACTCGTTGGAGACGGCGTCGACGGTCCAGACGTTGAACAGGTTCCGGTAACTCCGGTACGGCTCGATGGTGGTGATGTCGGCCCACTTGGCGGTGGCATCCGCGTGGAAATCGGCCTGCTGGTCGGCCGTGTAGCCGTCACCGATGATCACGACGTCGAGCCGGTCGTCGGTCGAGCCGGTCACCTGCTGCCTGCCGACCGCGCCGTCCAGGGCGGCCTCGGCGGCGCTCAGGGACGCGCCCGCGCTGCGGCCGCTCTTCCTGGGCGCGGTGGCTGGGACCTCGACGGTCTTCCCGGCGCCTCCCGGTTCCGAGAAGTACTCGACGCGGTGGCTGCCCTTGAGGTCGCCCCCGGTCGGGGCTGCCGCGGCGGGGACCGCAGCGGCGGCGGTCGCTGCCAGCAGGCCGGCGAGGGCAAGGGCCGCCACCGATCCGGTCGTTCGGCGCGTGGCCGGGCGTATGCGCATGTACAACTCCTTGAGGGGCTCCGACGTCGAGCGGACGCGCAACGACGCGACCAGCTGCTTATCAGTGAATTAAATCGACTTAGTTCGACGCTTAACCTAGGGGCGGGGGAAGCACGGAACAAGACCCGGAAGCCGGGTGACCGGTGATCGAATCCGGATAACCGCCCCTCAGGGAGCCGTGATCGGGCGGCCCTCACCGGCCTGACGCCGGGCGCACTCCTGCCATTGGCCGGTCGCTCGTATGCTCGGTTCCCATGACGAGGCGCGACGTGCCCGAGCCGGAGCGGGAGCCGCAGTCCGGGGTCACGCTCCGCGAGATCCTGGCGTTCGACGACATCGGCATACTCCGTCTGTTGCTCGCACCCGCCGACCACGTCGTCGGCGTCCGCGGTGTGGCCGTCGGTGACGAAGGGCAGGCGCAGCCACTCGACCAGCGCATCGTGCTGGCCGTCGGACCGCCGGCCTCCTCCGCCGATGCAGCGGGCCCGGTCCGTGAGGCCGCCCGGCGCGGCGCCTGCGCCGTAGTGCTCCGCGATACGGAGGGGGTGCCCGCGGCGCCCGAAGTACTGGCCGCCGCCGAGGAGTCGGGCATCGCCCTGCTCGCCCGTGCGGCCTGGGCCGACTGGACCGACACCGCGACTCTGCTGCGCTCCGCGCTCTCCTACGCCGCGACGGGCCGTGCCTCGGACACGGCCGTCACGGCGGACACCTCAGCCGGCGGGCTGGCGGCCCTCGCCTCGGCCATCGCCGAGAACACCGGGGGCTCCATCACCATCGAGGACACCCGCTTCCGGGTGCTGGCCCACTCCGCCACCCGTCCCGAGGCCGACGGGGTCCGCCGGTCAACGATCCTCGGCGGCAGGGTTCCCGAGTGGCGCGTCGCCGAGCTCCGGCGCAGCGGAATCCTCCGTGCCCTGTGGACCTCCCGGGACGTCATCCACCGGGCCGCCGAAGGCGACAGCCCCGAGCGGCTGATCATCGCGGTCCGCAGCGGCTCCGAAGTCCTCGGCTCCATCTGGGCGGCCACGGACGGGCGCGCGCTCTCCGCGCAGGCAGCGGATGCGCTGCGGCGCGGAGCGGAGCTCGCCGCCCCCCACCTGGTGCAGCACCGGCTGCGCGCGAGCGGGGCCGCGCGCCGAAGGAACCATGCGCTGCGCGGTCTGCTGTACGGGTGTGGGGACCGGCGCACCCACGCCTGGTCGCTGGGGTTGCCACCGGATGCGCCGTGTGCGGTCCTGGTGGCCGAACGCGACGGCGCGGCAAGGCCGTCGGCCGACCGCGTCCTCGATGTACTCGCCCTGCACGCATCCTCGTACCGCCCCTCGGCTCACGTGCTGCGCGACGGGGACCGACTGCTGGTGCTGCTGCCCGTCGAGCGCGGCCGGGACAAGGAAGTGCTCGGCCTCGCACGTGAGTTGGACGCGCTCGCCATGTCGATGCACGGCTCCGCGCCGGTCCGGGTCGGTGCGGGCCCCGTCGTGCCCACCGCCCTGCGGGCCGCCGCCTCCTGCGAGGAGGCGACGCTGGTCGTACGGGTGCTGCGCAACCGCGCCGCGCGCGGCGGGGAGCCTGAGCCACTGCGGTACGCCGGGGCAGCCGATGTCGGTCCGTCCCTGGACGTCCTGCGGGTCCTGGACGCCGTACGGCCGGTCTGGGAAGCGGGCCGCGGGCCGGTGCACGACCTCGTACGGTCCGACCTGGCGACCGGGGGCGAGCTGGTCCGCTCACTCGCCGCCTACTTCGACGCGTCTGGCGACATCGGCCGGGCCGCCCGGCAGCTCGTCCTGCACCCCAACACGCTGCGGTACCGGCTGCGTCGCGCCCGGGAGCGGTACGGCGTCGATCTCGATGACCCCGACACCCGGCTGCTCATCACCCTCGCCGTCCGGCTGAACGGCTAGATTTGTCCCTGATTCGTACGGTCGTTGGCCCTGCGGCCAAGGTCCGGCGCCGATCCTGTCCTGCTCGACAGAGACTTGCGGGGCTCCCATCACCGACTCTCGCCGTATGCCTCTCACCACGCCCGCTTCGGGCCCTTCGTCCTCCGCGCGTGTCGCCGCCGCGGTCCGCCACGCCGTCGGCACCGGGTTGCTCGGCGAGGGCCGGCCCGTCGCCGGGTTCATCGACACCGACGGGGTACGCAACTCCGTCGCCGCCCTCCATGGCGCGTTCGCCGACACGCCCGCCCCCGTGCTGCACACCTTCGCCGCCAAGGCCGCGGCCCTCGTCCCCGTGCTGAGGCTGCTCGCCGACTGCGGCATGGGATGCGAGGTCGCCAGCCCCGGTGAGCTGAGGCTCGCCCTCGACGCCGGATTCGCACCCTCGGCGATCGTCCTCGACTCCCCCGCCAAGACGCGCGACGAGATCCGCCAGGCGCTCGCGCTCGGTGTGGCACTCAATGCCGACAGCCTCGACGAGGTGCGGCGTATCGCCTCGCTGCGGACCCGGAGCTCGGTCTCCGTCATCGGACTGCGCATCAACCCGCAGGTGGGCGGGGGCTCCATCAGTGCGATGAGCACCGCCACGCCGACCTCCAAGTTCGGCGTGGCGCTGCACGACCCCGGCGCGCGCGAGAGTGTCGTCCGGGCGTTCGCCGAACACTCCTGGTTGACCCGGCTGCACGCCCATGTCGGCTCCCAGGGCTGTTCGTTGGAACTGATCGCGACCGGGGTCGCGGAGACGTACCGGCTCGCCGAGGAGATCAACGAAACCCTCGGCACCCGGCAGATCACCAGCATCGACCTCGGCGGCGGACTGCCCGTCAACTTCGAGGACGATTCCGTACGGCCCACCTTCTCCGCCTATGTGGCGGCGCTGCGCGAAGCGGCGCCGGGGCTCTTCGACGGCCGGTACGGGCTGGTCACGGAGTTCGGCCGGTCGCTGCTCGCGAAGAACGGCTTCATCGGCGCACTGGTGGAGTACACGAAGGACGCGGGCTCCCGCCGTATCGCGCTCACTCATGCGGGCGCCCAGATCGCCACCCGTACCGTCTTCATGCCCGAGTCCTGGCCGCTGCGGATCGGGGCGTTCGACGCCGAGGGGCGCCCCAAGGACGGACCGCCGCTGGTCCAGGACATCGCGGGACCGTGCTGTTTCGCCGGGGACGTCGTGGCACACGCCCGGGAACTGCCGGAGCTGCGAGAGGGCGACTTCGTGGTGCTGTACGACACCGGCGCGTACTACTTCTCGGCCCCTTGGTCGTACAACAGTCTGCCGAGGCCCGCCGTATACGGGTTCAGCACGGCCGGCGCCGGGAGCGACAGCTCGGGCAAGGAAGCCGTTCGATTCGCGCCGGTGCGTGACGCCCAGTCGCTGGAGTCGATCGCCGAGGAGAGCGGGGCGGGACACGCCGACTCCCTCCTCGGAATCGGCCCCCAGCACACGGAGTAGCCGTCCGGCCTTCATTCGTCATTCGGCAGGGCGGGGTGTGGGCTCCGGCTCCGGCACCGGTTCGGGGTTGGGCGACGGCGGCTGGGGAATCGGGTCCGGCGAAGGACCGGGCGGCACCGGACCGGGTACGGGCGGGGCAGGTGTCGGCCCCGGCAGCGGCGAGGGAGGTCCGGGCATAGGTCCGGGCGTCGGCGCGGGCGGCACGGGGTCGGGAGGCGGCACAGGGTCGGGATACGGGTTGGTCATCTCGGGCTCCAGAAGTGCGGGCGGATCTCCTGTCCACCGTCTCCCGGAGCAGCCGTCCGCGCCTGCCGACAGCATACGTACGGGTTCCGTGCCACCGGACGAGAACCCGTACGGCGGCTCAGCGCGCTGCCGCGGCCGCGGCAGCAAACCCGGGCCGGGGACCGGAGAGGGCCGGAATCCGCGTGACCGTCCGGGTGACGGCATCGGCCATGGACGCCGGGGCCGGCACGATCACGTCGGCGTCCGTCACCCGGTCGGCGGCACGGCCACCAGCTCCAGACAGCCGTCGCGGTCGCCTGCTTCACACCGTGCCCATGCCCCTCGACCAGGACCGTACGGATGTCCGCGGCCCGATCACCCGCCTCCTCGGCCGGCAGGGCCGGGGTCGGTGCCAGGGTCTCCGTAAGCGCGGCACGTACGGCGAAGCGGCCGCGCCCGCGGCCGACGGCGCCTGCCGCCATCGGCCGGTCGACCCGCAGGACAGGGACGCCGAGCGCCCGCGCGGCGGACTCGCCAACCCCTCCGATCGTCGAACAGGTACAGAATCAGTTGGTGGCGGGCACGGCGTACGGGCTCCGCTCGGTGGCGGTGCCCGGCACGGGCTCGGACGCGTCGGCGCCGAGCGCGACGATCCGGTTGTCCGCGTCGACGTGGACGATGCTCGGGGTCAGCGTGCGGGCCTCGGCGTCGTCGACCTGCGCGTAGCTGATCAGGATCACGAGGTCGCCGGGGTGGACGAGGTGGGCGGCGGCGCCATTGATACCGATGACGCCGGAGCCGCGTTCGCCCTCTATGACGTATGTCTCCAGCCGGGCACCGTTGTCGATGTCGACGATGTGCACGAGCTCACCGGGCAGAAGATCCGCGGCTTCCATGAGTGCGGCATCGACGGTGACGGAACCGACGTAGTGCAGGTCGGCCTGGGTCACGGTGGCACGGTGGATCTTGGACTTGAATACTGTGCGAAACATGAAGAAACTCCCGATTTATCTGCTCCCTGCCTGCTTTTGCAGGTCAAGGGCAATGTTCGGAGGTTACAACGTTACGCATGTGTGGTCAGCTGTTGCCGGGTACTTGAGGACTCACACTGCCCTATCGCTGACCTCTCTGACGGGGCGCCAGTCGCACGAGCTCGCGTGTCCGGGGCCTTCTGCGCGCTTTCCGGGCTGGCCCATGTGAAGCAGATCTGATCGGGCACGGGGGTAGACATCGTCCGCTACGCCGTTGTTGACGTCCACTGCCCGGGCCTCACCGTTGCGCAAACCGAACCCTGCCATGCGATCTCAAGCCCGAGATCATCGTCAGCGACAGTCGGCGCCACCTTCACATAGGTGCGTGAGGTGATGACCACCTTCTCGCGGCCGCATTCCGGCTCCTGGACGCCACTGCAAGGATTGTCCGCCAGCACTTCTCCACCCTGTTCGGATCCCAGGTCCCGGGTGTCGACATGGCGAACGCTCACAACGCCGAACTCACCTACCTGCATGACGTCACCATGAGGGACCGACCGCTCACCGCGGAACAGACCACGCTCAGCAACGACATGAAGCGCCGCTGGGCGGCGTTCGCCCGCACCGGAGTCCCGGACGTCCCCGGGTGAGACGCAGTGGCCACGCATCGGCGCCCGCTACACGAGCGCCGGCGACGCCTCGCCCGCTACGTTCACAGGGGTATGCGCACGTTGTGGGCCGCTGCACGGGGCGCGTGTTGGTAGCGCTCAGAGTGCTGGTAAAGCGGCCGGATCCCGGAACTGATCGACTCAGCCGCCGCTCTTGCGCCTGAACGACCGCTGGCTCGCAGCCGGACCGTGCGCCGCACGCACTTTCGACGCATTGGGGTTGGCGGCAGCATCGGCGGCGTCCGCCTGCGCACCGCGCTTGCGCGCCAGTGCTTCGCGGAACTTGCGCTTGAGGTCGTAGTCGCCGTCGCTGTCCGGCGTCAGAGGGGACGTCTCCGGGGCAGCCGGCTCCGAACCTTCCGTAGATACGGGCTCTGCGGTCATGGTGACCTCCTCGGTTCGGGGGTGGGCAAGCACAGCTTGTCATGCCGGGCGCAGTACGGGGCGTCGGCAACATCATCCTGCTCCGTTGCGGCGGGTATCTCTCTCGTGGTCGAGGACGTTCGCTTCGCAGGTGGGGGCACCGGACGGGCTTCGGGCCGGGCCGAGGGTTCGAGCCCGTAGCCAGGACATTCACTGCCAGGGCAACGGCTCTCAGCCGTCGCGACGCACGAGGGCGGCCTTGCGGGCCTCGGCGAGCTTGCGGGCCTCGTCGGGCTTTCGGGACTTGCTGCCGGCGGAGCGGGAGGTGTCCTTGCCGGTGCCGAGGCCGCGGAAGGGAGCGTTGGTGTTCTTGGGTCGGGGGACGGCGGGCCCGCCGTCGAGTGGGGTGCCAGAGGGAGCCTTGGCGCCGGTGATCCGGCTCAGCTCCGCGCGCGTACTCAAAGCCATCGCCGTGGCTCACCTCCGCAATCACACCTTCGGTGCGGCCGTTGCGGTAAGGCAGGGTGAGGCCGGCTTCCGCCGCGGACCGGTCGGACGACCCCGATCCACTCGGTGAGATTCACGTCATTCCCCTCAGTCGGTCTCAGCAGGGCGGAGAAGCCGCGTATGAGATCGGCGAGTGCGGTCGTCTCCGCGCCAGCTGCGGTGAGATCTTCGAGACCGAGGGCGTGGACAGCGCGTTCGTGTTCTTGTTCGCCTTGCCCGGCTACCCGCATCGTCCGGACGGCGACCCCAGGGAAGACTTGGACCGGGCCGGCCTGGGCATCGTCAAACTCCTCGAAGGGCGCCGGGGGCAGACCTACCCCGACATGGAATGGGAACCCAAGGCCGCCTTCGCGGCAGTGGCACAGCGGTATCGGAGGTGAAAGGCCCCGCACACGGTGACCACGGCTCGGGATCTGCACTGCGCGGGTGACGACGCGGTACCAGACGGGGACCGTGCCGAGCATGCCATGCCAGGTGGTCTCACCCCGGTCATGGCGCTCCCGCGCCTGCTGTTCGACGTCCGCGCCGAGCCGCTCGTCCCACCCGGCATCCTCGCCGGGCTGTTCCTGCGCGTCGAGGAACGCGCCCAGGTAGTCGGCAGCGGAGCGGCCGCGCACCGTACTTGCTGTCACCGAGCAGGGTCCGCTCACACGCGGAGAGGGCGTCGATGACCGGCTGGAGTACGAGCGACATGTATCGCTTGCCCCTGTCCCACAGCTGCGTTGCGCAGACGCCCACCGGCTCGCGCCGGGTGCAGTGGAAGACCCTCGGCAGCGCACTGTTGCTCCTCGACGCCTTGGTCCTGGACCTCACTGCGGCAACACTTCAGGCACACACCGAGACACAGGCCCGGCACACCAACCTGCAGGAGCAGGTCATCGGGAAAGGTTGGCGGCCGGCACGAGAGCGCGGCGTTGCGGCAAGGGCGGGCACGCCGTGGCGGCGTGGCTTGCGCGCGGCTTGGACGACCGTGTCCCGGCCCGTCATTGGGCGAACCGGGGCTGGCGGCCGGGGTCAGGTAGTGGCCTTGGCTGCGTCACGGGTCGGGATGGACGTAGGACCCGCCCAGCCTGCAGCCGAGCTGGACCTGCCGGCGTGCGGTGCGGCTGCGCGGTCGCTGCTAGGGCGTGCTTCGAAAGCGCCGTCTGCCGGGCGGCGTCCGGCCCCGCCCAACAGGCGGACGACGCTCCTTTCGAAACACTCCCTAGGACTGGCCGCCCAGCCCTCGGGCTGCCTGCGCGATGACGGCGGCCACGACGGCCGGGCGGGACACGTAGACGGCGTGGCTGCCGGGGGTCTCGGTGACGGTCCCTTTGGCCCGCTCGGACATCGCACGCTGCGCGGGCGGCGGGATCATGTGGTCATCCGTGGCGACCAGGTACCAGGACGGCTTGGTCTGCCAGGCCGGTACGGTGACCGCCCCGTTCAGCGCGTCGACACCCCAGGGGACCTGGGAGTCGGCCATGAACGCTGCCGACTTCTCGGGCACGTCGGCGGCGAAGGAGGCCGCGAACCTGTCCCGGTCCAGGAACAGGAAACCGTCCTGGGGCGGCAGGATCGGCGGGACCGGCGCCCCGGGCGGCGGGTCGGCGATCAGGGAGCTGACCGACTCGCCCTTGTCCGGTGCGAACGCGGCGATGTAGGCGAGCGCCGCAGCGTTGGGGTGGTTGCCGGCCTCGGTGATGACGACGCCACCGTAGGAGTGGCCCACCAGCACGGCCGGACCGTCGAGGCCGTCGAGGATCTGGTGGGTGGCAGCGACGTCACCGGCAAGCGACAGGGTCGGGTTCTGCACGACGGCCACCCGGTAGCCATCGGCCGTCAGATGGTCGTACACTCCCAGCCAGCCCGAGCCGTCGACGAAACCACCGTGCACGAGCACGATGTTCCTGATGGTTGTCATGGTCACTCCTGACCTGGAGGGACAGGCCCTGACGGCCGTCCCGCTGCACGCCAGTCAAGCCGTTGGGAAACGGCCGGACCATGCAGAACAGCATGCAGAAGTACCTGAGGATCTCCGTGGGCAGGGACTTCGGCGAGGTCAGGAGGAGGCGGTCGTCAGGGTCCGACAGCGGCTGCTTGCCTCGGTGTCACCGATCGCCTCGAACACCTCCGCCGCCCGCGCGTATGCACGACGGCTCTCGCCACTCCGGCCTTCATCGGCCAGCAGAGCGGCCAGCGTTCTCAATGCGTCGGCCTGCCAGAAGTCGGATGACAGCCCTCTGAGGTCGATCGCCTCGGTGAGGGTGGTGATCGCTTCTTTACGGCGGCCCAGGTATCCCAGGCACTGGCCGATGCGGATCAACGCCAAGGATCGGCTGTAAGCCGCGATGCTCGGTGTCATGCCGGTCCCCTCGTCGTCCATCAGAGCGCGCGCCTCGAGGAACTGCTCCAGCGCCTCGGCGTAACGTCCCTCGTCACGAAGGCAGTTGCCGACGATGGCGAGACTCTGGACATAGGAGTCGGTGTCGCCGATGGTCTTGAACGTCTCCGCCGCCCGGGATGCCGACGCCATCGCGTCGTCGAGCCGGCCGAGCCGATGCAGCGCCTGCGCCGTGTACTGGTGTGACCAGGCGACCTGAGCCGTAGCACGGCTCCGGGTGGCCAAGTCCAACGCCGCGGCCGTGCACCGCAGCATGGTCTGCGGATCGCTGGGCGGCACCCAGTGAACCCAGGCGAGGTAGTTCAGCTGAGTCGCCTGCTGCACCAGGTCACCAAGGGCGGCGGCGGCCTCCGCTCCCAGCGTGAAGACCTCGTGCCAGTGCGGATTGTGCGGCCACCGGTCGGAGAACCAGTGCATCGACTCCGCACAGTCCAGAACGAGGGCGTGTCGGCCGCTGCTCGCCGCAGCCCGCATCACACCCAGCCAGTTGTCCACATTCATGCGCAGCCACCGCTCGGCCTTGTCTGCCGAGGAGAGGACGGCGAGATCGGGATCGGGCCGGTCGGGGCGGCCGTAGCCGGGTTCGAACCACCGCCCGGCCATCGTGGCCATCCGCAGCAGCCACGGCATCACCCTTCCTGTCAGTGCCTCACGCTCGGCTGCGGACTCTTCCTCCCGGAGGCGCTCACGGGCGAACAGGCGGACCAGGTCGTGGAAGCGGTAACGGCCCGCGGTGCTGTCCTGCAGCAGGCCGAGGTCGACGAGGTCGTCGAGAGCGTCCCAGGTGTCCTCGATCGGCAGACCGCCGGCCACGGCCGCGAGGGTGGCGTCGAAGTCCCGGCCGGGAACCGCGGCGAGTCGCCGGAACACCAGCCGTGCACAGTCCGCGAGTTGTTCGTACGACATTCCGAACGCGTTGGCGATCTTGAGATCGCCGGCCTTGAACTGATCGAGACGGCGCTCCTCGTCCGCCAGCCGGGCAGCGAGCTCGGCAGCGTCCCATCCAGGCCGGCTGACCAGCCGGTTTCCGATGATCCGCAGCGCGAGCGGCAGACCCCCGCACAGCTCGGCGAGCAGAGTGAGCGCCGATTCCTCGTCGGAGGCGGAACGCTCGCCCAGAATCCCGGTCAGCAGTTCCTTGGCCTCCGGCAACGGCAGGGGCCCGAGGACGAGCCTGCGGACACCCTCCAGCCCCGCCAGCAGTCGCCGCGTGGTGATCAGCACCCTGCACGCACCTCCTCCTGGCAGCAGCGGGCGCACCTGCTCCTCCGACGCGGCATCGTCGAGAACGACCAGGACGCGCTTGTCCCGCAGCAGCGACCGGTACAAGGAGGCGCGCCCCTCGATATCGCCGGGGATCCGCTGGTCTGCGACGCCGAGCGCCCGAAGCAGCAACCGCAGAGCGTCGTCGGCGGCCAGAGGATGCTGGGACATGCCGAACAGATCAAGGAAGAACACCCCGTCGGGAAAGCTCGGCCGCACGGCATGAGCGGCACGGACCGCGAACGTGGTCTTGCCCAGACCCGCCGAGCTGGTGATCAAACCCACCACACCGACACCCGGCGAGCTCTCGGCGTACACGAGCTCGCTCACCCAGACCAGTTCCGCGGCACGACCGGTGAAGTCCTCGCCCGACCGGGGCAGTTCGCCCAGACCATGGGAACGCGCCCAGTGGTCCCGCAGTCGGCCGTCGCGCGCCAACTCGACAAACTGCTCGCGGGCATCCCCCTTCAGCGCAAGCGCATCCGCCAAAGCGGTCACGGTCCGCTGCTGAGGTCCCCTGCTCCGTCCACGCTCCATGTCCGACAGAGTCCGAGCACTGACCCCCGACACCTCGGCCAACCGCTCCAGCGTCAGACGTGCCGCGCGCCGATGACCGCGCAACACCTCTCCAAATCCAGGACGTCCAATGATGGAGCACACCCCCTCTCGACGGATGAGGTCACGCGGAGAACGCTAGAAGCCGGGCAGAAGTCGTCGATTCAGTCATGTGACGTATTTCGGTGACGGCGGCCTGCCGAGGCGCCGGCGGCCGCCGCTCGCGGATTTCCTCAAGACCTCGTCGGAGAGTCGCGCTGCCTGCGCGAGTCAGGTCGGCGAGGGCTAGCATCAAGGGACATCTCGTGCTGCATCGACCGTGCGTCCCGTGGGAGCTGCTGCCCGCTCCGGGCGCGGTAGGGGGCGATCATGGTCGACCGGTCCACCGACGAAAAGGACGGCTTCCTGGTCGGCCGGGAAGCCGACATGGAACGGCTCGGCGTCTTCCTGGCCAGCATCCCGCAGCATGGCGGATCGCTGACACTGGCGGGAGAGCCGGGAGCAGGAAAGACGGCGCTGATTGCCGCAGCCATCCAGGAAGCCGAGGCTGCAGGGATGCGGGTGCTGCGTGCCGTGGGTGTGCAGTATCGGGCACAGGCCAGTTACGGCGCCCTGCAGCAACTGCTGACATCGGTGCCCGAGATCCACTCAAAGGCGACGAGGATACCTGCCCTTGCCGGAGCGCTTGGCTTCGGCCGCGGCGCGGCACCCGGACACGACGCGGTCGCCGAGGCCGTGGTGTCGCTGGCCGCCGGCCTGTCCCGCGACACGCCCGTACTCCTGGCGCTGGATGACGCACAGTGGCTGGACCGGGCGAGTGCCGTCGTCCTGGGTCAGGTGGCGCGCCGGCTTCCGGGTACCGGCACGGGGTTGGTGTGCACGGTCAGGCTCGGGGAAGAGACCTTCTTCGACCACAGCGGGCTTCCTGTACATGAACTGGGTCCGCTCAGCGAGGCGGCTTCCGAGGAGTTGCTCCGCCGTCACTTCCCGGCGCTCGCCCCGCGGGTTCGCCGGCGTCTGATCGTCGATGCCGAAGGCAATCCACTGGCGCTGTTGGAACTCCCGGCCGCTCTGACCGAGTCCCAGCGGACCGCGTCCCAAGCCCTGCCGCAGCGCTTCCCGTTGACCCAGCGGCTGCAGTCGACTTTCGCCTCCCGCATCGGGACTTTACCGGCAGCCACGCGGCACCTGCTGCTGGTTGCCGCGTTGGAGGGCAGTGGCAGCATGCTGATCGTGCGCCGCGCGGTGGCCGACCGGTGCAGTCTGAAGCACCTGGCTCCGGCGGAGCGCATGCAGCTCGTCCGCGTCGACGACACGACCGGGCGGCTGGGATTCCGGCACTCGCTCATACGCTCCGCAGTGGTGGATCTGTCGACCAGCGACCAACGACGCAGCGCGCACCGCGCACTCGCGGAGGCGTGGATCGCGGTCCCGGAGCAGCGGGCCTGGCATCTGGCGCAGGCCACGGTCGAGCCCGACGAACAGATCGCCGCCCTGCTCGAGGAAGCCGCCGATGTCAGCGCCCGCCGCGGCGACGGGCCGAACGCGGTGGCGGCGCTGGTGCGCGCCGCCGAGCTGAGCCCGGCGGGGTCCGCGTACGCTCGGCGGCTGGCGAAGGCGGCGTACGTCGGCGCGAACCTCACCGGGGACGTGCGTGATGTGCCGCGGCTGCTCTACGACGCGCGACAGGGCGCTCCCGATGCGGAGGCCCCGGCGGTCGCGGTGGCCGCTGCGTTGTACCTGCTGAACAGCTACGGGGACATCGACACGGCCCATCGCCTGCTGTCCGGCGCAATCACCCTGCAGCCCGAGCCCTATGACCTCACCGACCCCACTCTGCTCGAAGCGCTGTCCACCCTGCTGATGGTGTGCATCCACGGCGGCCGACGCGAGCTGTGGTCGGACTTCGACGCGGCACTGTCGAAGTGCACGTCGGTTCCGGACACCCTGCAGCTGTTGCGAACCACCTTCGCCGATCCGGCGCGGGCCCGCCCAGCCGACTGGGCCCGGCTCGATGCCGCCGCCCGGACGCTTCACGGCACGTCGGATCCGGTGCGGATCGTACGGATCGCCACGGCCGGTGCCTACGCGGACCGCCTCGGTGCGATGGAAGAGCCGCTACGGCTCACGGCTCGGGGCGGACTGAGCGGACAGAACATCTTCCCCGCCATCCAGGCGTCCTTCCTGTGGAGCAGTCATGCCTGGTTCACCGGCCAGTGGCCGGAGCTTCGCCAGGTGGCCCAGCAGGGTCTGCGCTGGTGTGAGGAACTCGACTATCCGCTGCGTTCCTGGACCGGCAAGTTCGTGCTGGCCTGCGTGTCCGCGGTCTGCGGCGACTACCGGACTGCCCGCGGGTTCGCCGATCAGATGCACCAGTGGGCAGGGTCCCGCCGAGGCCATGCCGTCGGTTGCTACGCCGCCCATGCCAGGACGCTGATCTCCCTGTCGCAGGGTGACTTCGAAGCGGCCTACCGACATGCGTGCAGGATCACGCCGGCCGGAACGTTCGCGCCTTTCGCCGGGCACGCGCTGTGGGCGATCCTGGATCAGGTGGAGGCCACCGTGCGCACGGATCGCCGCGGGAAGGCTGTCGACCACGTCAGGGCAGCCAGGGACGCCGGCCTTGAAGCGGTGTCACCGCGGTTGAAGATGGTCCTGCTCGCCTCGGCCGCTCTAGCCGCAGAAGGCGACGAGGAGGCCGCGCTCGGGTTCGGCGAAGCCCTGGCCGTCGAGGGGGCCGAACACTGGCCCTTCGACCACGCCCGCATACAGCTGTACTTCGGCGAGCGGCTTCGCCGCGGCAAAGCGCCGGCCCGGGCCCGCAAGCACTTGAGTGCCGCCGTGGAAGCCTTCGGGCGGCTCGGCGCCCACCCGTGGACGGAGCGGGCCAACAAGGAGCTGCGCGCCTGCGGCATCCCGGTGCACGCACGTACCCTGCCTGGTGGCGCCGCTCTGACACCGCAGCAGTGGGAGATCGCTCGCCTGGCGGCCACAGGCCTGACCAACAAGCAGATCGGGGAAAGACTCTTACTGTCTCCTCGAACCGTCTCGACGCATCTCTACCAGCTCTTCCCGAAGTTGGGCGTCACGACCCGGGCCGCCCTGCGCGACGCGCTGGATCAGCTGGGCCGGCCGTAAGCCTCAAGGCGCCCTTGCTACGTGCCGGCCGGCCGCGGAGCCGTCAACTTTGCGTCCGGCGCCGCCGTTGGCACCGGACGCTGACCGCCCTGCGGGGAAACGGTCTGGGGCATGGGGGGTGCGCTCTTCGGATCGTGGTCCTACACCTACGGCGCTCGCAATGGCGAACAGATGGTCACCACCAACGTCAACGGCGATTGGAGCAAGAGCGGCTGGGACGACCCCATCGGCATCTTCACCGATCTGCTTCAGGCGAAGTTCTGCCGCCGGAGCGATACCTGAATCGATGTGCACGAGACTCGACTGGAAGAGGTGCCGGGCGAGCATCGAGTTCTCGGCGTGGTCCTTGTCCGGACCCGTAGGGGCGCCGTCGGCCGGGGTCCGCCCGCCGCGCCCACGCCGTACGAAGTCGGCAAGGGCGCGGCGCCGCGGCCCTCCGCTCAGCGAGCCAGGCGTCTTGCGTGCCCGAGCTGTGAACTTGTGACCGGTACCGGTTCACCCCAGCGGATCCGACGTGTGTGGCGGGCTCCGAACCACCGGTGGGCGAGCCGGACAGCGGGTGGGAACAGCTGACGGATCGCCTGCTGCCGGTCGGGCGGTGCGCCGTCGATGAGCCAGGCGCACAGTGCCACTCCGCTTCTGAGTCCGAGGGGGTGGCGTTGGGCGGCGTCGAAATCCGCCCATTCACTGGTGGTGATGGAGGTCGCGACAAGCGGCAGGACGACCGACTGCTCGTAGTCGAGGTATGCCGTCAGCGCGGTGTCCAGCCGGGTCATGTACTCGGCCGTACGGCTCCCGGGCCCACGGCCGGTCAGACAGTCGTCGACGGTCGCCGCATGGAGAGTGACGCGGCGACGCGCCTGTGCCATCTTGGCCGCGGCGCGCTCGAGGCCGGGACCGGAAAGGTTCCTGCCGAGGAGGACCTGCCGCAGCAGGTCGGCGTCGGCGTCGAGGTAGGTGGTGAGGTAGCGCATGAAGTCGATCCAGCCCGAGGTGACGACCGGGAGGCAGGTGCGCGACCAGGTGACGAGTCGGTCCACATCTCTGCGCAGGGCGTCGTGGACGGCGTGGACCAGCAGGAGGTCGATTCGCGGATCACCGGCAGGACCGTCGTCGCGTGGACCCCTGGGCGCGATCGAGCGTATGTCGAGGCCTTCCCGGTCGCGTCTCATGCGTGCGGCCCGTGTTCGGCGGAGGTCTCGCCGCGGTGGTCCGGGGCCGGGGCGCCGACCAGGGCCTGTGCAGCGGTCGGCTTGCGGATCTGGTCGGCGAAGTACCAGCGGGACAGGCGGACACGCAGCCGCTGTCCGGGGGTGGCTCTGCGGGTGACGCCGTTGTCGTCTACGGGCGGTGGGAGTTCGAGGGGCTCGTACTGCTCGTGGGCGGTCAGGATGTGGCGCGCCGCGGGGTCCAGGGGTTCGTGGCGTTCGACGAACCCGCCGCTCGGGGTTTTCTTGATGATGCCGGTTTCTCGACCGTGGAGGACCTTGTCGCGGTCGCGGAGTTGCAAGCCCTTGCACCAGCGCACGGTAACCGTATAGGCGAGTACCGGAGCGACGAAGAAGGCGACGCGTCCCGCCCAGGTGATCGTGTTGATCGACAGGTGGAGGTGGGTGGCGAGGATGTCGTTGCCGCCGCACGCCCACAGCACGCCGTAGGCCGCGATCCAGGCGGCCCCGAGTCCGGTGCGGACCGGCACGTTCCGCGGCCTGTCCAGCAGATGGTGTTCGCGTGTGTCGCCGGTGATCCACGCCTCGATCCACGGGTACGCACCGAGCAGGGTGAACAGGATGCCCGGGACGATCAAGGCAGGGATCAGGAGGCTGAAGCTGATGGTGTGGCCGAATGCGCTCCATTCCCACGCGGGCATGATGCGCAGGGATCCCTCCAGGAACCCGAGGTACCAGTCGGGTTGGGATCCCGCGGCGACCCGCTCCGCTCTGTACGGCCCGTACGCCCAGATCGGGTTGATCTGGGCCAGGCCACCGAGCACGGCGGTGGTGCCGAAGATGAGGAAGAAGAAGCCGCCCGCCTTGGCGACGTAGACCGGCATGAGCGGCTGGCCGACGACGTTGCGTTCGGTGCGCCCAGGTCCGGGGAACTGCGTGTGCTTGTGGTAGAAGACGTAAATGAGGTGGACCGTCACCAGACCGACCATGAGGGCCGGCACCAGCAGGACGTGCACGGTGAACAGCCGCGGGATGACGTCGTCGCCCGGGAACTGCCCGCCGAAGAGGAAGAATTGGAGATAGGTCCCGACCAGGGGGATCGCAAGGACAACGCCGTCAGCGATGCGCAGACCGGTGCCGGAGAGCAGGTCGTCGGGGAGCGAGTACCCGGCGAAGCCGTTGAGCATCGCCAGCACCAGCAGAAGAAACCCGAAGAGCCAGTTGATCTCGCGCGGTTTGCGGAACGATCCGGTGAAGAAGTGTCGGAACATGTGCACGAACAAGGCCGCGATGAAGATCAGAGCCGCCCAGTGATGGACCTGACGGATCAACAATCCGCCGCGGACGTCGAAGCTGATGTCCAGCGTCGAGGCGTACGCCTGGGACATGTGAACACCCTTCAGCGGCACGTGGGAGCCGTTGTAGACGACCTCCTGTGCGCTGGGATGGAAGAACAACGTCAGGTAGACGCCGGTCAACAACAGCGTGATGAAGCTGTAGAGCGCGACCTCACCCAGCATGAAGGACCAGTGGTCCGGAAAAACCTTCCGGATGTACTTTCCGCCGAGCCGGTAGATCCCCAATCTCTCATCGAGCGCGTCGGCGAGGCGGACACCCTTGCTGTCCCGGACGGATATGCTGGCAGTTTTTGCTCCACTGCCGACCCTGGCGGTCGATTCCTGTGCACTCATGCGAGGCACACCTCTCCTCTCTCCCACATCCTCCGCGCGACGACGGCTGATCCCGTCCGAGGAGGTCTTTGCAAGTTCCCCGTATCTCAGACGAGACAGCCCCGCGGAATGTGACGTGCCCGCGCATGACGTGCGTGGTCGACGACGTGCCGGCACGGATCTCGGCGCGGCTGACGGCGGAGAGCGTCGAGCGGATCATGGCCCTGGTCGCTGGTGCCGGTCAGGAGGACGGCCTCTTGAACGACCGCCCGCGCCAGCCGGTGCCGTTGCAGGGAGCAGCCTGTGGTGGCCCGGAGCCGTCACGAACGCCCCGGGCGGCCAATTTCCCTAGCTGTTGCTGGAGGTGTCGCACAGCGCGCGGTCGACGAGGTCGCTGGCGGCCTTGTGTTGCCGGAGCGTTTCATCGAAGTCGTTGACGCTGGTGGACATGGAGACGGTGACGGTGCGGCTGCCGTCGTCGGTGGCACCGTTCAGGGTGATGTAGCCGGCTTCGCCTCCTTCGTGGCTCCAGTAGCTGCCGCCGCAGGTCAGGGGGCGGCTGACCAAGCCGAGGCCGTAGCGTCCGCCGGGCCAGATTGCCTCGATCCGCTTGTCGACCGGGACGGTGTCCTGCATCTCGGCCATGCGCGCCTCGGACAGCAGCTTGCCGCCCAGCAGTCCCTGGAAGAAACGGTTGACGTCCGCCGTGGTGGAGACATAGCCGCCGAGGTCGGGGACGATCTGTTCAGTGACGTCGGTCCGTTCGCCGGAGGCGAAGACCTGGTAGCCGTCGGCGTGCGGGCGACGAAGGGTGGACGTGGTGCCCGCCAGGTAGGTGTGGTTCATGCCGAGCGGTTTCAGGATCCGGCTCTCGACCTCCTCCTGCCATGGGCGACCAGCGGCCTTTTCGACGATCATGCCGAGGACGACGTAGCCGGTGTTGGAGTAGCTCCAGCCGGTGCCGGGCCGGAAGTCCGGGTGATGCTTCATCGCCCGGGCGACGATCTGTTCGGGGGTGTAGGTGTCGTAGCGGTGCTGGTAGTACTCCTGCGGGGTGTCGAAGCCGGGAAGGTCGTCGTGGAGGCCGCTGGTGTTCTGCAGAAGCTGACGCACGGTGATGTTCCGTCCGTCGTTACCGTTGCCATCGATCACACCGGGTAGCCGGCGGTCCACCGTGTCGTCCAGTGACAGCTTGCCCTCGTCGACCAACTGCAGGATGACAGCGGCCATGAACGCCTTGCCGGTGCTGGCTATCCGGAAGTAGCCGTCGCGGGGCACCGGACGCTTCGTGCCCACCACTGCGACGCCGGAGGTGGCGACCAGATCCCGGCCGGAGGCGGTGGTCACCCGCGCCTGGACGCCGGTGACCCCCAGCGCCTGGATGGCATCGGTGCCCAGGCGCAGGTCGTCCTGCTGGTAGCCGGGCGCGGACTTCGCGGCCGAGCCGTCCGAGGGCTGGACAGCTATGGCCACACTCGCTGTGCCGAGTGCGGCCGCCGCGACGGCCAGCCACCCTCGGCCGATCCGGCGTTGACGCTGCTGGGACGGGCGGTGGCGCGGCGCGGAGGCCGGGGTTGTGGATCTCATGAATCCCACGCTAGGTAAGCGTCGAGTTGCATGTCGCTACCACAGGCAGCCGATGGAAACCTACAGGTGGCTGTAGTGCCGCAGGGGCGGCCGGCACATACAGTGGCGCGTCTGAGGGCCGCGACCGGTCCCTTACGACAGACGAAAGCGAATCCAGTGCACGGCGTGATCGGCGAGGCCCGCATACGGTTGATCCAGACCAGGCGTAGCGGGCGCTACCTACTCGGCACCCTGATGACCGCGACGGTGACGCTCGTGGCGGCGCCACTGCTGTGCGTACCGTCGCTGGCAGCTCCCTGGGCCGAGCGCCACCGCCGGCGCGCCGGGGCGCTGCTGGGCCGACCGGTGAAGCCACGCCCGCGCGCCCTCCGCCGCGACCTTGCGTGGCTCGTGACCCAGCTAGCCACCGGCCTGCCCGCTGGCATAATCGCCCTGCTGTGCCTGGGCAACCTGCTCCTCACCCTTGTCGTCACCGTGGGGTGGTGGGCCTTTCCCACGTCGGATCCGCCACGGCTGCCGCTGCTCGGTGTCCGTATCGACAGCTGGGCCCCCGCGCTGACGATCAACCTCGCACAATTCCTGCTTCTTGCGGCGCTGGCGACCATCGCCCTGCCACCGCTCGCCCGGGTGCACGCGCGGTGCTGCCTGGCAGTCCTGGCACCGTCCCCTGCGGAACAACTGGCCGCGCGCGTCACCGAGCTCACCCAGACGCGCGCAGACGTCCTGCAGGCGCACGGCGCGGAACTCCGCCGGATCGAACGCGACTTGCACGACGGCACCCAGGCCCGGCTGGTGGCCATCGCCATGCGGCTCGCCGTGGCCGGGGAGAGCCTTCGCCAGGACCCCGACGCGGCCGCTGCGCTCGTACGGCAGGCCCAAACCGAGACCGAGGAGGCCATGACCGAGCTGCGCTCCGTCATCCGCACCATCTACCCTCCGGTCCTTGCCGATCAGGGCCTCGTCGGCGCGCTCAGCACCCTGGCCACCAGGTCCGGCGTGCCGACCCGTATCGACATCGGCGAGCTCGGCGAGGTCCCTGCCGCGGTCGAAGTGGTCGCCTACTTCGCTGTCACCGAGGCACTGGCGAACATCGCCCGGCACAGCCGAGCCACCACGGCCGCCGTCCGCGTCACCCGCGACGGCGCGATGCTTTCCGCAGAGATCACCGACGACGGGACCGGCGGGGCGAACGCATCTCGAGGCAGCGGCCTGGACGGAATTCGTCGCCGCGCCGCCGCCCTGGACGGCACTATGAAGATCAGCAGCCCGTCTGGCGGGCCGACCACCCTCACCGTGGAGTTGCCGTGCGTGTAGTCATCGCCGAGGACAACGTCCTGCTGTCCTCCGGACTCGAACTCCTGCTGGGATCCCAGGGCTTCGAGGTCGCCGCGATCACGGATGACGCCCCTGGCTTCCTCGCCGCCGTCGAGACCCACCGCCCGGACGTCACCATCGTCGACGTGCGGCTACCCCCGACCTTCCGCGACGAGGGTATCCGCGCCGCCCTCCGGGCTCGCCGCGACCGCCCCGGGCTTCCCGTCCTGGTCCTGTCCCAGTACGTCGAGCAGGAGTACGCCGGCCGCCTCCTCTCCGACGCGCGCGGCGGCATCGGCTATCTGCTCAAGGACCGGGTGAGCCGTATCGCAGAGTTCACCGACGCACTGCGCCGGGTGGCCGCCGGCGGCACCGCCATGGACCCCGAGGTCATCGCCCAGCTCCTCGCCGTCCGCAGCGATCCCGTCAACGCCCTCACCCCCCGCGAACGCGAGGTCCTGGCTCTGATGGCCGAAGGACACAACAACGCCACCATCGCCCAGCGGCTTTTCATCACCGAAAACGCCGTCCACAAACACATCGGCAGCGTCTTCCTCAAACTCGGCCTGTCGGCCGGCGACAGCGGCCACCGCCGGGTCCGCGCCGTCCTGGCCTACCTCCGCCGCCCCGGCGGCACCGAACCCAACCCCTGCTGAGTGGCCCGCGGTTCTGTCGTGCTCGGGACCGCGGGCGGGAGATCTGGCGGTCGGCATCGCCGAGGGCACCGCCGCCCGGTCGGCGGTGAACACCGGCTTCGGGCCCTGCGCGGCCTTGGGCTGTAGGTCAAGGCCGCGAGGTTACGGGCCGGGAACTGACGTCAAGATGTCGATGCTGGTGGTGGCCTTGCGCCAGGCCGCTTCACCGGCCCACGGTGAGGGTCTTCAGGAGGGCGGCGATGAACTCCTTGGGTTTGCCGATGTGTACGGCGTGGCCGGCGTCGGGGATGGCCGATTCGCGGACGTGGCCGCCCGCGGCGTAGTGATCGAGTGCGTGGCGGGTCTGGGCGAGCATGGGTTGGGCATGGCAGTGGTAGGTGCCCGGCCAGCCGGAGACGGCGCCGAGTGCACCGAGGTGGGCGAGGTCGAAGAGCGAGGTGTCGGAGACGATGAGATCGTCGGTGCCGCGCAGCGGGCGAGCCGGTGGAAGGCGATCCGCCAGGCGTGGGTGCGCTCGACCTGCCACCACTGGGTGGCCTGGACCGACGCCCTGGTTCCCTTCTGGGCGATCCGGCCGTGCAGCCCGCGCTCGGCGAGCACGGTGCGGGACTTCGCCGAGTCGTAGCCGACGTCTAGGTGCACGGTGATCTCATCAGGAAGGGGCCCAAGTTCGTACAGAAGATCCAGTGTTGGAGCCAGAAGTGGCGAGTCGTGGCAGTTGGCGCCGGCCAGGACGCGGCCGAGCGGGATGCCGTAGCCATCGGTCATGCCCGACCGTTTCAGGCCCTGCTTGCCCCGGTCGACTGGTGAACGTCCGGCCGCCTCGCCGCCGCCGGGGGCCTTGGTGATGGCGCCGTCCACGGCGATCTGGTCCAGGGCGAGACCGACGATGCGGTCGTAGGCGCCCAGTGCGATCTGCTTCAGTCGGGCGAACAGGCCCAGGCGTATCCACTCGTCGCGGCGGTTGCGGATCGTGGTGGCCGAGCAGACGGAGTCCGCGATCGCCTCGTAGGAGCAGCCGAACCGCAGGACCTGCAGCAGCTTGTCGAAGACGATTCGGTCACTGATCTGGCGTCGGTGGCAGCCCAGCGGGTGGGTCGGATCGAACTCCGGGCGCTGCGGTAGCAGGGCGGCGAATCGGTCCCACAGTGGTTCGGTCAGCCGTGATGGCAGCGCAGGCACAGGTCTCCCATGATCACAGAGCGTCGCAACTCCATGATCGCGGAACCTGTGCCTGTCCCGTCCGCAACCAGCCCCACCCGCGCCTATCTGCGCGACCTCTTATTGTCTGTCGTGTCTCGTAGCTTCGGCGGCGACGCTGGAGCCGATCACGCCCGTGATGCCGCTGAGGAGGATCTTCACGGGGGCTCCGTTCGTCGTGCGAGTTCTGTCGTACCGCCGATGTCCGTGATCAACGAACCCGGGCCAGCTGTTCGACCCGGTCGTGCAGGTGCTCGACGTGGTGCTCGGACTCCGGCTTCATCAGCACACTCCGGAGGATCCGGGCGCCGTCGGTGTCCGCGGTGACCTGGGGGTGGCGAGCGGTGAATGCCTCGCGGCTGGCCCTGAGAGTGCTCAGGAACACCGGCTCGGGACTGGTCATGCCGTCGTCCAGGATGCGGGCGGAGGCCGCGTCGATGCCGGTCAGGGCTGCCGGTTCGACGGCGGGGAAGTAGCTGACGATGTCCAGCTCGGGCTGCTGGTAGAGCGCCAAGTGCCCGGATGCGTCGATGAGGTCCGCCCACTTCAGCGCCGCGCGCCGGCCGGCCGCCAGAACCTGGCCGAGACCGTCGGGGGTGGGCGGGAGGAGCTGGAAGGTGAGCCACAGGGCGGCGGCGGACGCGCCGGCACGCGAGCACTCCAGGCTGATCTCGCCGAGGTGAAGTTCGACGGAGGTGAAGTAGGTGTAGGGCGAGTCGTGGAGGTAGAAACGGCCAACCTCGGGATCGCGGAAGAGGACCGCGCCGCAGCCGTAGGGCTGGAGGCCGTGCTTGTGCGGGTCGACCACGACCGAGTCGCATCGCGCGATGGCCCGCCAGGGCTCCGCCGGCAGCCCCTCGGGTCCGTCGGCGCCGGCGAGAAGGGTGAAGAACCCGCCGTACGCGGCATCGATGTGGACACGGACGCCGTGGCGCTCGGCGATCGGCAGGGCCAGGTGGACAGGGTCGACGGCGCCCAGTCCGGTGGTGCCGGTGGTGAGGACGACGGTGCCGACCTCCCCGGTGCGCAGGAGGTCTTCCAGCGCGTCGAGGTCCATGCGGCCCTGGCCGTCGGTGGGCACGGCGTGCCCCTTCAAGCCCAGGACGTGGCACATGCGGCTGTGGGTGTAGTGGGCGTCCTCGCTGTAGGCGATGCCCCGGCCGGGGTGGAGTTCGCGGGCGACGAAGAGGGCTTCGAGGTTGGCGATCGTGCCGCTGGTCGTGAGATGGCCGAGGTGGGTGTCGTAACCGAACATCGCGGCGAGCCGGGCGACGGCCTCGCGTTCCATCGCCGCGGTGGCGGGGCCGCCGTCCAGGGCGTGGTTGTTGGGGTTGATCAGCATCGCGGTGACGTAGCCGACCACGGCGGCGGGGTGCGGGGGCTTGAGCATCTGGCCCGCGTAGTGCGGGTGGAAGAAGGGGTAGTTGTCCTTCAGCCTTCCTGTGAGCTCCCCGAAGGCGGCGGCGAAGCGGTCGTCGTCCACCAGGAGGGAAGGGTGGGTCCGGTAGGGGCCGAAGGTGTCGGCCCAGTCCTGTATCGCGTGGGTGGCTCGGCCGAGCCAGTGCTGCAGATCCACTGTTCTCCCTCTCCTGTGACGCGGACGCCCAGCGTACAATTTAGCTGACTAGTCAGCAATTGCTTGCTCAGCAATTGAGACAGCAGTAGGTGAGATGACAGTAAAATCGCGCAGGTGAACGCCACACGCCGACAGGGCGACGACGAAGCCGCTGCCCGTGCAGCCAACAGCCGGGTCGTGCGCGACTTCGGGCTGCTGCTCAAGTCCGCCACCCGCCTGGAACAGCGGATCGACGCCGCCCTCCGTCGGGAGTGCGGGATCAGCCACACCATGCTGGAAGTACTCATCCGGCTCTGCCAGAAGCCCGGAGAAGTGGTCTCCCAGCGGCAACTGGCCGACGACCTCACCCTCACCAGCAGCGGCACCACCCGCCTGATCGACCGCATGGAGGAGGCCGGCCTGGTCCGCCGCGCACCGTCTCCCGGGGACCGGAGGGTGGTTCTGGTGGAACCGACCGCCGAGGGCCGCACGGCCTTCCTGCGCGGCGCGGCCGTCCATGCCCGAGTGGTGGAGCAGTTCTTCGTCAAACCGCTGACAGCCGACGACTATGCCCGGCTCACCGGCGCGCTGAGCGAGATCGACAAGGCACTGCGCGACGACGCCAGGTGAAGGGGCCCTGAATCACGGCCCGCCCCGGGGAGTGTGTCGGCGCTGGATCGTGTCAGCGGCTCGGCTGTGCGGGGCTTGGCATCGGTGGAGATGCCCACGAGCGACGCCGCCTTCGTGACTCCTCCCCCTCGTAAACGAGGAGGCTTCTCGCTATGCCGGTCGGGCTTCGCGACGGACCAGCCCGGCCCGTAGGACGTTCAGGGCGCCCACTGTGTCCGCATGCGCGTGGTGGCCGCACGAGACGCAGTGGAACTTCTCCTGGGTGGGCCGGTTCTCCTTGGCGGTGTGCCCGCACCGAGGGCACCGCCGGGAGGTGTTGCGGGGGTCCACGGCCATCACTTCCCGTCCGGCGCATTCTGCCTTGGCGGTGAGGATCGTCAGGAACACCCCCCATCCGGCATCAGCGATCGAACGGTTCAGCCCGGCCTTGGCGGCGGCCCCGTTGGGCAGGAAGCTGCCCGGCGTGGCGGGGTCCGGCTTCGGGGCCGGGGCCTTGCTCATGTTGCGGATGCTGAGGTCTTCGTGCGCGATGAAATCGTGGTCACGCACCAGGTTCAGCGCGGTCTTGTGCGCGTGGTCCAGGCGCTGACGGCGGACCTTGCGGTGCAGCCGCGCCACCGTCTCCACGGCCTTACGACGGCGCCTGCTGCCCCGCCTGCACCGGGCGAGGGCCTGCTGCGCGGCGTCGAGCCTGGCGGCGGCCTTCGCCCCGTGACGGGGGTTGGGCACGAACTCGCCGCCCGAGTCGGCGAGGAAGTTCGTTATCCCCATGTCGATGCCGACCACGGAGCCGGTCCGGGGAAGCGGCTCAGGCGCGGTCTGCTCGGCGGTCAGGATGACGTACCAGCGCCGCCCTTCACGCTTGACGCTGACCGTCTTGACCTTGCCGACCACGGGACGGTGCCGGTGCACCTTGACGTGCCCGACGCCCTGGAGGCGGACGCGGGTGACGGGATCATGCGGAGTCGAGTCCCAGCGGCAGCCGTCGCCGTCCTTCGGGAAATCCACGGTGTCGAACCGCTTGCCCGAACGAAAACGCGGATACCCCGGCGCCTCCCCGGCCTTCACCCGGCGGAAGAACGCCGCGAACGCCTTGTCCAGCCGCCGCAACGTCGCCTGCTGCGAAGAGAACGACCAACGGCCCTGACGCTCCAGGTCGAACGCCCGGATGTCCTTGAGCTGCGCGGACTGCTGCCCGTACCGAACCGTCGTCCTCGAGCCGTGCCGATAGGCGTCCCGGCGCTCCTGCAACGCTCCGTTGTAGAGCGAGCAGTGATCACGCAGCATCTCGGCGAGCGCGATCGCCTGGCCCGCAGTGGGCCGCATGAGGAACTTGTACGCACGGATCATCCGGCCCACCCCCCTTCGGCTGTCGTGATCAACATAGTGCAGGCCACTGACAACGCAGCGAACTCCGGCGCTTCGCGCCTCCGGGCCGAGGATGCGTTTCCCTCCCCGGCTGAAGCCGGGGATACCCACGCAAGATCACGGATGGCCGTCTTCGGCCTCTACTCGCAGCGCTTGGACGAACTGCTCACGCCCGCCTACTTCAGCGAGCGCGATCTGCAACGAACGGCGCCTGACCGCCCTGCGAGAGGCCGGGACTGCCGTGGTTCCAAGAGACGCTCAGGGATCCGACAGGCGACCCTCGACCAACTGCCTGTCGGTACCGGGCTGAACAGCGTTTTGTAACCTGTAAACGTGTCTCAGCGGGTTGGTGTCTCACACTCGCCCCAACGGCAATCCGCTGGTAGCGGGCAACTCGCTGGCACGATGCGCGGCTGCTGGCCAGCGCGTCCGAGGTAGGGAACCTGACAGAGCACGTCTGTCTTGCCGCTGGCCAAATGGGGGATCCGCAACGCCTCGTGACTCCTCCCCCTCATAAATTGAGGGGGCTTCTCGCTATGCCGGTTGGGCTTCGCGACGGACCAGCCCGGCCCGTAGAACGTTGAGAGCCCCGACTGTGTCTGCGTGCGCGGTGTGGCCGCACGAGACGCAGTGGAAATTCTCTTGTGTGGGTGTGCCCGCATTCGGGGCACCGCCGGGAGAACGACCTGGGTCAATTCGCCCAGGTGCCCCACGGCCAACACGCCGGGAGCATGCGTAATGACAGAATCGGATACTGCAGCCCTTGTGGAGGAACACGAGTCTTGGCGGACCCGAGAACCACTACAAGGGCTGCACCCACATCACCAGCCGAAACGTCAAGAGTTGCGCCGCCGATCAAACCCCTAACCGAACGGCATTGGGCCTAGATGATCTAGTCCAAGGGGTGAGTGCACAGCTGGGAGTACCTGCCTTTCTCAGCGAGGTGGCTGTGGGTTCAGTGGGAGTTGTAGAGCCTGGCCAGTTCGTGGAACGCGGCCTTCGGTTCCCAGCCATCCCCCATCGCCCTGACCACGCCGAAGCTGGCCATGTCCAAGTCGTAGCGCGCGTCGGGTGAGTGGGGCTTTGGCGCGATGAACTCGAACACGTACGCCCCGTAGACCTTCTCGTCCGCGAAGAGCTCCAGTTGTTGTGACAGGTAGTCCGCCTGAACCTGCTCATTGCGGGTGAATGAGCCTGCCAGTCTGGGGGGATTGGCCGTCCAGTCGATGATGCCGTAACCGGCTGGGCCCATCTCGGCGGCGCCGTCAAAGGAGCAGCAGCCGAACTCGGTGATCACTATGGGCTTGCCGTATTGATGGAATCGCCGGAGGTTGGTGGCGTAGTCGGCGTCGTTGTAGGCCATCCGGTAGTAATTCAGCCCCACCATGTCGAAGCCGTCCCAGTCCACCTCTTCCCACAGACCTGCTCCATAGGTCAGGTGGCCGCCAAAGTGCGCCCGGGCCACATCACGAGCGCGTCCGAGTAGGTCGTTCAGCTCCTCGTTGAACTCCGGGAAACGCGGCCACCACTGTGGGTCGGCCAGCTTGGCGGACCGGTCCGCGTGAGTGCCGCCGGGTATGATTCCAGAGCCGAAGACCGTCAACTCGCAGCCAACATTGAGGATGACCCGGCCGTACCGCTCCCGCAGTTCTTCGGCGGCCGTGGCGGCTGCAGCGAGATGTTGCAGCATCGCGTCCGGCTCGGCTTCTATGAGTCGGGGCTGCAGGCTGACGTGCAATCCCAGGTCCAGGGCGGCACCGGCGGTCTCGGTCAGCCGCCTGATATCGGTGCCGAAGAGGTTGACCGAGGTGCAATTCAGATCGTTTTGGATGACCGCCATGTGCTGACGGATCAGGCCGCCGGGCACGGACTTGCGTGACAAGCCGCTTTCAGCGTAGTTGGTGCCGGTGTCGTAGTTGATGCCTTTCCAGACCAGACCTATCGAGTCATCTCGCATGCCGGGAGCTTAGCCTTGATCTTTCGTGATTGGTCGTCAGCTTCGACTGGCGGCCAATTCGTCGTTGTGGAGTGTGTGCGGGCATGCAGGGGGCCCGATCGTCGCATCGGGTGGGCGCCGGGTTCCACGGTTCCGGTCGGTGGCTCTTCTCCTCGTCGGGGCGGGTCGTTGCTGGTCAGCCTGGGTTCGGGAGGGTGTCGAGCCGTCTGATCGCGTCTGTGATCACGTCGGTCCATGGCCAGTGTCCGGCGAATCGCAGGTGTCGTTGGCGGGCGGTGGTGATGATTTGGGCAGCGGCGGAGAACAGCCGCAACCGCAGACGACGGGGCTCCCAGAGTCGGGGTTTGCCGGTCAGGGCGAGCATCGGCATCCAGGCGAGCAAGTCGAGGGCGAGCTGGACGATCTCCAGCCAGATCCAGTTCTGCGCGGTCTCGTGCAGGGGCATCCGCAGACCGGTGGCCCGCGCGTTGCGAATGCGGTCCTCTGCCCTGGCCCGTCGGCGGTGCCTCAGTTCCAGGTCTGTGATCTTCCCGCCAGTCGTATTGGTGGCGAAGCAGGTGAGTCGCAGTCCGTCAGCGTCTGTGAACCGCAACTGGGCGCCGGGGTGGGGTCGTTCCTTGCGGACGATCAGCCGGATCCCCTTCGGCCAGCCCTTGAGCACGTCGCCGCCGAGTTCGGCGGTCCAAGCGCCGTCGCGGATCTCACCGCCCGGCTCGACCGCCGGACTCCAGGCGGAGGCCGGGACCTTCAACACGGCCTGATGAATCTGCTCAGTGATGGTCATCCCGACCGAGTACGACAGCCACCGGCCCCGTTTTGTGAGCCAGGCGAGGAACTCATGGGTGCCGCCCGCGGAGTCGGTACGGATCAGTGTGGACCGGCCGCGCCGGTGGCGTTTGGGGAGCTGGGCCAGGGCGATTTGGGTGGCGGTGATGTGGTCGGCGGCGGTGTTGGATCCCGCGTTCCCGGGTCGTAGCAGGGCTGCCACCGGCTCCCCGGTGCCACCACTTCCGTGGTCGACGAAGCCCATCAGTGGGTGATGTCCAAACGATTTCTTCCAGGTCGCGGCCGCGTCCTGCTTGTCGGAGTGGGCCAGGACCAGCACTCCATCCAGGTCCACGATCACCTGGCCGCCCGCATCCGGAGAAGCGTCCTTGGCCAACACCCAGACTTACTTGCGTACTTCGGCCCGCGCCGAGCGGATCGCGGTCAGGGCCTTGTCCCCGGCCGCGGCGAGGGCGTCGATCAGCCGGGAGACCGTTGGGTCGGAGGCCACCGGCCCGAACACAGCCGGCTCGGCCCGCAACATTCCTGCATCGGCCAGGCAGTCCCCGCCCAGCGCGACCGCGAGAGCCACATCCAGCAGGATCTTGCCCGGATCGTGCACCGCCCGAGGCCGCCGCCACGGCGTCAGCGCCGCCGATATCGCGCTATCCAGGCGGGTCTTACGGGCGGTCTCGACCAGCAGCACCCCGCCGGCCTGCGAGACCACCCCCCTCCCGCCGCCCTCGATGCGGACACGCGGATAGGACCCGATACGCTTCTTCACCTGAGGAGTGCTTCTTTCATGCGACGACCCGGACCCTAGACAAGTCCCATCGTTGCAGGTCAGGAGCACTCTTCGCGTTTTCGATCACGCATCGGACACCCGGCCACGTGAAAGCCCGAGGTTAGACGGGCCAGCTCCACGGGATCGGCTGTACGCATAGAGAAGCAACAAAACGGGAGTCCGATCAGCTCGCGGCGTCTGGTGCGTGCGATCGCAGGGCGGAGGGTCGCCGTGCCAGACGCCGCCTGGCAGACGGGGCTTTCGATACACGCCCTAGTGGTGGTGGTTGCCGGGTGGGTGCCCGGTCTCGTGTCCGTGCTGCATGGCGCCTTGGCCGTCACGGTGGCCGGTGTGGTCGTGGGCGGTGTCGGGTGAGCCGCCCATCATGCGGAGCATGCGCAGGCCACCGGTGCGGAAGAACCTCACCAGGAGGGCGGCGGCCAGTAGGAGGAATGCGAAGTTGAGCCAGGTGGTGTAATTCCAGGTGACGCCGTTCATCGGGATTGTGGCGTCGGCGCGGTCGGGGATGAGGCCGAGGCCGCTGAAGGCCAACTCGACGATGTATCCGGCGGTGGCTATGGCCGCGTAAAAGCTGCCGAGGAGGAAGAGGGTCATCTTCGCGCCGTAGTACTTCCGGTAGATGTTGAGGATCGGCAGGATCAGCAGGTCGGCGAAGACGAACGCCACGACGCCGCCGAAGCTGATGCCGCCCTTCCACAGAACGACGGCCAGTGGCACGTTACCGATGGAACAGACGAACGAGGCGATGGCCACCAGCGGGCCGATCAGCGGCCCCCAAAGCTTGGACGCCAGGGGGTGGCCGTCGAAGAAGAAGGTGCGCCAGAAGGAGTCGGGCACCCAGGCGGCCACGGCGCCGGCGATGAGCAGCCCGATGACCAGGTCGCGCAGGATCGCCGCCCACTCCATGACGAAGACGTGGGCGACCGAGGTGAAGCCCTGGCGAGACAGCAGCCGCCGCCCGAAGGAGCCTTCGCGCTGGACGGACATGTCCATAGCCGCGTGCCCTTCCATGGATCCCGCCAGACCGCGGTCGGCCTGTTCGCGTGCGTCGCGCAGCAGTTCGTCGCGCAGGAACAGCCGGAACAGCACCGCAAGAAGAATGATCATGATGGGGCCGCCGACGAATTCCGCGGCGGTGAACTGCCATCCCATGAGCAGCGCCAGAATCACCCCGAGTTCGACCACCAGGTTGGTCGAGGCGATCTCGAAGGCCATCGCGGCGGTGAAGTTGGCGCCCCTGCGAAACAGAGAGCGGGCCAGGGCCACGGCGGCGTAGGAGCAGGAGGAGGAGGCAGCCCCCAGGCCGGCGGCGACGGCCAGGGTCCGCGGGCGGTCGTCGCCCAGCATCCGCACAACGGTGGACTTGCGTACCACGGCCTGGACAACGGCGGACAGGGCGAAGCCGAGGATCAGTGCCCAGGTGATCTCCCAGGTCATGGACCCGGTGATCGACAGTGCGTGCCACATTGCCTGCATATCCGTCAGCCCTTCTCCGTGACGTGCTGCTTACCCTGGAGCCGCACACCAAGAGTGACCTCTGGCCGTCGTCGGCGCGCGCCGCTCCGGCGGCATCCAGAACCCGGACACCGGCGTCCCGCACATGGGCAACAGCGGCAGCGGAGGCGGCACTGGAGTGATGGACGTGATGATCGCGTCCATGGTCATCGGCGACTGAAAACGCATGTACTGGCTACTGCAGGCGCACGTCGACTACATCTCCGAGATGGCGAACCGGCGGGTTTGGAACCGGTCCACCGGATGACGCTACAGCGACTCCGGCCGGCCCCGACGGCACGGCCGCCATCTCCCGCGGCCACGGCCAGGGCAGGGAGGATGTGATCGAAAGCAGCGACGGTCCGGCACCCATGCGGCGATGTGGAGAGGCAGGTTCGCCAGCGCGCTGCCATGGTTGTCGGAGTGCGCCCTCCGAAGGGCCCGGTTACCGGATGGGATGGCGGAGCATGACGAAACTCAGCGGGAAGGTCGCCCTGGTCACCGGGGCCGGCCGAGGCATCGGCAGGGCCGTCGCCCTACGGCTGGCCGAGGACGGCGCCGCTGTGGCGGTCAACTTCCATAGCAGCGCGGCCGATGCCGATCGGCTGGTCACGGAGCTGGAGGAACGCGGCGGCCAGGCGGTTGCGATCCGGGCGGACGTGACCGACCTGGCTGAGACCAAGCGTCTGGTCGAGCAGACCGTCGAGACATACGGCAGGCTCGACGTCCTGGTGAGCAACGCCGGGATCGAGCACTTCGCCCCCTTGGAGGAAATCACCCCCGAGGACTTCGACCGGGTGTTCGCCGTCAACACCAAGGGGCAGCTATTCGCCGCCCAGCAGGCGGCCCGTCACCTCCGCCCGGGCGGCCGGATCGTGCTCACCTCGTCAGTCAGCGCCACGCGCTCGGTCTTCCACCACACGCTGTACGCGGCGAGCAAGGGGGCGGTCAACAGCATGGTGCTCAACCTGGCCGCCGAACTGGGACAGCGCGGGATCACCATCAACGCCATCGCCCCGGGCGGTACCGCCACCGCCATGGCCGCCGCCAACGCCGTCCACTACCGGCACCCGCTGCTCGACGTACCGCTGCCGGAGTGGGAGAAGATGCACGGCGCCCTTGGCCGCCTGGCCCGTCCTGAGGAGATCGCCGCCGTGACAGCCTTCCTGGTCTCCGACGACGCCTCCTACATCACTGGCCGCACCATCGAGGCCGACGGCGGCTTCTTCTGACCCCGCCGCGGACCCCTGCCGACGGCAAGTCGGCCCCTCTCCCTTGGGACGTGCCGTCCGCGTCGCGGGTTCAGCTCACTGCCACGCCGTAGGGGCTGGCGCCGACAGTGACAGTGGCGACGACCTTGTGGGATGTCGGGTCGATGATTGTGAGGGTGCCCGCTCCCTGGTTCGTGACGTAGACAGCGTGGCTGGTGACTTCCAGGTTGAACGGGTCGGTTCCTGGAGGGCCCACGGCAATGGTCGCCGCGACGCGATGGCTGCCGGTGTCGATCACGGATACGTTGCCCGGGCCGAGATCGGCGGAGTAGGCGAAGAGGCCATCGGGCCCAATGGCCACGTCGAAGGGGCCCTCGCCGACAGACACGGCAGTCGCCTTGCCGGTACGGGTTGCGACGGCAAGGACCTGCTGTCCCACTTCGTCGGCGACGTAGGCCGACTCGCCGTCCGGCGTGAGGGCGACGCCCACCGGGGAGCGCCCTGCGGAAAGTTGCCGCGCGACCCGGCGCGTGCGGGTGTCGATGACCGACAGTTTGCCCGACCCGGCGTTCGCCACATAGGCACTTCCGCCGTCTGGACTGAACGCCACATTCAGCGGTGATTTTCCGACCCGGATGGTCGCGGCCACCCGACTGGTTCGGGTGTCGATCACCGAAACGGTGTTGGACTTGCCGTTGGTGACATAGAGGGATTTACCATCGGGGCTGAGGCCGACACCGGTGGGGCTCTTTCCGACCGGCACGGTTTTGACGATCTTGTTGTTCCGGGTGTCGAGGACCGAGACCCGGGCCGAGCCGCTGTTGGCGATGTACACGCGCCTGCCGTCCTTGGTGACCGCGACGCCTTCCGGTGCCGTGCCGGCCGGCACGGTTGCGACGACCTTGTAGGTACGGGCGTCGATCACCGAGAGTGTGTTGTCCTGCTGGTTCGTGACATATACGCGGCCACTGGCACCGGTAATGGGCGCAGTCGGCGCAATCGGTGCAATCGGTGCAGGACCCGATTCCTTTTTGGCCGAGGGGCTGGGCGTACAGGAGATCAACAGGATCCCCATGCCCACGGCGAGTGCCGGCCGGAGCATCCTGCCGGGTCGCCAGTGGCCGCCGCCGGCTCGGGTCCGCAGGGCAGAGAACATCTCGCCTCCTGTACGCATTGCGATGGTTCGGTCCAGGACCGGGCGGCATCCCGCCGCCGGCTGCCCGGCAGCGGGGTCGGATCAGGTCAGGAGCCGGCGGGCGTAGTAGTCCTTCTCGTCCTGGACGCCCGGAAGTGCGAAGAAGTAGCCCCCGCCCCGTGGGCTGATGTACGGCACCAGTGCTTCGCCTTGCAGCCGGGTCTGCATGGCGATGTAGGTGTTGAGTTTTTGCTGGAAGCAGACGAACGCATGCCCCATGTCCAGTTCAGGCAGGTTGGGGCTCCGGTCGTAGTCGTAACTGCGACGCAGGATGGTGCTGGTCGCCGCGGTCTGCGGAGTCTGGGGATTGGCCAGGCGGATGTGAGAGTTCAGCGGGGTGATCAGACCCAGCGGATCGTTGGTGTAGATGGGGTCGAGACTATCTGGGGCGTTCTCAGCCACTGCATACATGGGGGCGCCGCTCGCCTTACGACGGCCGAAGATCCGCTCTTGTTGGGCAACGGGCACCTTCTGCCACGCCTCGATAGCGAAATGCACAATACGCACCACGTGGTACGTGCCACCCGCTGCCCAGGCCGGTTCGGCGCTCTTCGGCTGGACCCAGACCACCTGATTCATCTGGGCGTCGTCGGAGACGGACGGGTTGGAGATGCCGTTCTTGAAACCGAACCAGTCGCGCGGGACACCGACCGGACGCTCCGGATTGCGCTGGCCGTCGATACGCCAGCGCAGCTTCATCGCGGACTTGGTGTGGGTCAGGATGTCGATCAGTGCGTGCACCGTCGTGTCGCGGTGATCGGCGCAGATCTGGATCAGCAGGTCCCCCTGGCTCAGCGCCGGGTCCAGGTCGTCATGGCGGAAGGGTGTCATCTTGACGAGCTGGACCGGCTTGCGCGCGCTGAGTCCGTAGCGGTCGTCGAAGAGGGATGCGCCCACTCCGACGGTCAGGGTGAGACCATCCGCCACGACCGTGGGTCCCAGGATGCCGTTGTCCGTCGACGGTGCGGTCGGGGCCACCTTCGGTGGTCTGCCGCCCGCCGTGAGGAAACGGGCTCGCGAGGTCAGCGTGCGGAATAGGTCGGTGAGTTTTGCCCGGTTGGAGGCGGTCACGTCGAACGAGACGAGAATCGCGGCCTGCTGGGGCAGAGTGGCGATGCCCGCCTGGTGATATCCGTGGAAGGGAATCGCACGAGATGCCGGTCCCATCTTGGGAACAGCCACTGTGTCGGCGCGCGCCGCACCGCTGCCCAAGGCGACCCCGCCCGCCGCTCCGGCCAGGCCCGCGGCAGCACCGTGAAGAAACGACCGCCGGGCAAACGCGCTCGCCGGACACCCTTCGCCGCTCCATCCTTCCTCCAGGGTCGCGGACGTCTCGTCAGCCATCGTTCCCCCTCAGTCACGAGCCAGGTGGCAAGCCGTACGCTCTTGCCGCGATCGGATTCCGTGCGCAGGCCTGCCCAGCGGGGCACGACCGCAGGCGGCAGTTCCCAACCAGCGCTCGAAGAACCGCCAGCCGCACGACCGCCCATAAAACGGAATATATGCGACATCTCTGTGCGCGCCACTGGGTAGTGCGGTGCGAGGTAAGGGGTTTGGATCGCGTGCGGCGGCGTCGACCGTGCCCGTGTGCTGTCAGTGCGAGGCCAGCGGCACGGCCGCTTCTCGGCGACCGGATCGCAGACCGTCGGCCACCCTGTAGAGCTCCCCCGGACGGCCGACGGGCAGACTAATGACTTCCCGAAACAGCCCAGCCCACCCGCAGGAGCGGCCTGAACTCCTCGAGCCAGGCCGGCGGGCCATTGACGAGGGCCGGCGACTCGTCCGGGGAGAATTCTCTGGCGAGCCGCACTGCCTCGTCCAAGGACGACGGCGTCCGGCACCGAAGGCCCCGGGCAGCACTCCGTTTCACACTCAGATGATCAGGAAGCACAGTTCGTCCGCTCGGCGTATTCGGGCGTTCCGACAGCGCAGCGAGGTGCCGTAGCTGTCGTCGTGCGCCCGCCAGGGATTACGGGACAGCTCTTAGCAGGAACACCACGCATTGACGCTACAACACGTGGTTGCTGCGCTGGCGCACGGGCGACGAAACCCTATTGGCCGACGGGTTCATGGACACATGACGCCAACGCGCGGATCCCAAAAAATGATTCACCCGCCACGTCCGTTTTTGCCGTTCGTTCGTCATACATGAGCGTATAAAAGCCTTCTGGGAGGTGACGAACATCGACAGGCGGACATTTTCCAAGATTCTCGCTGCAGGAACAGCCGGAGCATCGCTGTCGGCGCTCACGGCAACATCGGCCTCGGCACCCGGCCGGGAAGAGCCGATGGCGCACCTCATGGGCAAGCCGGGGAACACGCCCTTCGAATCAGTGAAGCAGATCAATGCCGGGGTCCTGAACATTGGATACGCCGAGGCCGGCCCCGCCAAGGGTCCCGTGGTCATCCTCCTGCACGGCTGGCCGTACGACATTCACAGTTATGTCGACGTGGCGCCTTTGTTGGCCGCCCGGGGCTACCGGGTGATCGTCCCGTATCTGCGCGGCCATGGCACAACGCGCTTCCTCTCCAGCAAGACGTTCCTGAATGCTCAGCAGTCGGTGTTTGCCGTCGACCTCATCGCGCTGATGGATGCACTGAAGATCAACAAGGCGATCATGGCCGGCTTCGACTGGGGATCACGGACGGCTGACATCATCGCGGCGCTCTGGCCCGAACGCTGCAAGGCGCTGGTCTCGGTGAGCGGCTATCTGATCACCAACCGCGAAACCAACAAAAAGCCGCTGCCGCCGAAGGCCGAGTGGGCGTGGTGGTATCAGTACTATTTCGCCACAGAAAGGGGCCGGCTCGGCCTTGCGCAGTACAGGCATGATTTCGCGAAACTGATCTGGCAGAACGTCTCCCCGACGTGGCATTTCGATGACGCAACATTCGAACGCACTGCGGCGGCCTTCGATAATTCGGATTGGGTCCCGATCGTGATCCACAACTATCGCTGGCGACTTGGCCTGGCCAAGGGCGATCCCCAATACGATCGGCTCGAAGAACGACTTGCCCAGAGCCCCGCCATCTCGCTGCCCACGATCACCCTTGACGGCGAGTTGGATCCCTTCACTCCTCCCGGGGGCGGCGCCAGTTATCGCAGCCATTTCACCGGCCCGTATGCCCACCGGACCCTGAAGGGCATCGGCCACAACGTGCCACAGGAAGCGCCGAAAGAATTCGTCGAATCGGTCGTCGAAGTCGACGGTTATTGATCGCGACCTGGAGTGGCCGTCTCCCCTCACCGCTGAACCACAGCGTGTCAGCCGTTCGTACCAGAACCTACAAGCGATTCGCAGGAGTTCCGGGCCAAGAGGGATCAGTCGATCGTTGAAGGCAATCGACCGCGCCGTCGCTCATCACAAAGGAGTTCGTCGACGGGGACAGCCCTTGGCTCCGTGGTGATCGCGCCGGGGCCGGAACCGTCAGACCCTCCTGACACGACGCACGTGAGGTCTCAGCCGCCCATCGTGCGGTCCGGCGCATGCGCGCAGAACACGGAGCGGTGCGGGGAGCCCACATCGCCCTGACGAAGCCCTCGAGTTGCGCGATGTGATGTGCAACCCCTTGCTGCCATCCCACGCCTTTGAGGCCGTCACTGGCTTGCGCACGTCGAGTTCCGCTCAAGTGGTGCCGAGTTTGTGATCGTGGCACGCTTCGCACTGACGCAGCCATCTGCCATTCCGGCGAGGGCGTTCCTCGGTCGCAAGTTGCCAATGCGACCATCCCTCACCACCGTCATCTCTGATCACCGGCGCAGAGGCGAAGGAGGCGCTTTGCCCACCGCGATCGTCCGCGTTCTCCGGACACCCGAACTGCGCAATAAGTTGCTCTTCACGCTCGGTATGATCCTCCTGTACCGCTTCGGCGCACACGTCCCGATCCCCGGGGTGAACTACGGAAACGTCCAGACCTGCACAGCACAGGCCGCCAACAGCCGTCTACTCGGTCTGTTGAACTTGTTCAGCGGCGGGGCACTGCTGCATATCGCAGTGTTCGCGCTCGGCATTCTGCCGTACATCACAGCCAGCATCATTCTTCAATTGCTGACCGTCGTCATCCCGAAGCTGGAGGCGCTCAAGAGAGAGGGCTCGGCGGGGCAGGCGAAGATCACCCAGTACACCCGCTACCTCACGATCGCGCTCGCCGTACTGCAGGGCACAGGCCTGGTCGCAACCGCCCGGAGCGGCGCCCTGTTCAGCGGCTGTCCAGTCGCCTCGGACATCGTGCCGGACAAGTCGATCTTCATCACCGCCACCATGGTGCTCACGATCGCCGCAGGAACAGCGTGCGTGATGTGGCTCGGCGAGCTGATCACGGACCGCGGTGTAGGCAACGGCATGTCGATCCTGGTATTCGTCTCGACCGCAGCCACTTTGCCCGGCACGCTGTGGGCCATCAAACAGAACGGCAAGATCGCCGGTGGCTGGATCAATTTCGGCAGCGTCATTGCCGTCGGATTCGTCATGGTGGGCCTGGTCGTCTTCGTCGAGCAGGCCCAGCGCCGCATCCCGGTGCAGTACACAAAGCGGGTGATCGGCCGGAAGTCCTACGGTCACGCGTCCACATACATCCCACTAAAAGTCAACCAGGCGGGTGTAGTTCCTGTCATTTTCGCATCGTCGCTGCTGTACATTCCACAGCTCATTGCACAGTTCGCCAGTTCGACCTCGGGGTGGAAGGCGTGGATCGAAAGCAACTTCGTCAAGGGTGACGACCCCTACTACGTAGCCACGTATTTCCTGCTGACGGTCTTCTTCGCATTCTTTTACGTGTCGATCACGTTCAACCCCGAAGAAGTCGCGGATAACATGACGAAATACGGTGGCTTCATTCCCGGAATCCGAGCCGGTCGACCCACCGCACGGTATCTGGGCTATGTCCTCAACCGGATGACGTGGCCGGGAGCTCTTTACCTGGGCGTGATCGCACTGGTACCAACAGTCGCCTTCGCGAGTTATGGCGGTGCCAGCAGCCTCAGCGGAACAAGCATCCTCATCATCGTGGGCGTGGGTCTGGAAACGGTAAAGCAGATCAACAGCCAGCTCCAGCAGCACGATTACGAAGGCTTTCTCCGCTGATTCCCGGCCAGGGGACGGGCGATCAGCTGGCGGTGTTCTGCATCGCCCGCCTGCACGCCCCCGCCCGCGTGGGCGGGCGGGTCCGGGTCGAAGACGACGGTGGCGGGCAGTGTGGCCGCGGCCCAGTGGTGGACGTGCGGTGGCCGGCTCGCCCTGGGGCGTGAAGGTCAGTTCCCCAGGAACCCGGACGGCTTTGCAGCGGCCGGGATCCTCCGTCCAGGACCTGGGCAGATACAACTCCCGGTTCACCGGGGCCCGCCCTTGGTCGTGGTCGGCGAACTGGAACCCGAGGGGTAATGCCTGGTCAGGGGCGGTGGGCTGCTTGTGCGCGGGCTGCCGTTATACGCAAGTACGGTGCTCGCAACGCGGTCACTCGAAGTCGAGACCATCCGCGCTCGGATCCAGAAGGGAAACGTCGAACCAACACCGTTCATCCGGACCGTGACAGCCGGGGAAATCCTCGAATCCATCACAGAGTTTCGCCGACGGATCTCCGGCGCACGACGTTAAACTCGCGACCCGTCCATCCGATTGAGACCGCGAGGTACCCGTGGCGCCCCTCAGCAAGCTCTATCTCCAGCTCGACGACGTCGAACTTCCGGACGTGATTCCTTACTCCCAGGTAAGCGCATGGGAATTGCGCTTTCTCTACCTGTTGGGACGTCATCGGCTGACTGGAGCGGGCAAGGTGATCGAGCTCGGGTCGGGCGGCGGCGGATCGACGTACGCGCTCGCACTCGGTCTGCAGGAGAACCCGGACTTCGACACGAAGACCAAAAAGCTGCACGCGTACGATTTCTTCCGGGTCGGGAAGGGCACCTTCGCCTCCGAGAAATTCTTCTCGGCCGGGACCGCCCCCGAGGACACCAACTCCTTTCTCGACGATTTCAAGGACAAGCTGAAGCCGTTCATCGACTTCATCGAGCTGCACCCCGGCGACATCTGGCAGACCTCTGACCCCGAGGACCACACCCCCATCGAGTTCCTGCACGTCGACATCGCCAAGACGGCACGGGTCTTCCGCTGTGTGGCTGAGCGCTTCCTGCCGCGCCTGGAGCCAGGGGCCGTTCTGCTGCACCAGGACTTCGCCAGCCCCCGGCTGCCGTGGCTGCACTACAGCACCGGGTTGCTGCTGCCGTACATCGAGATCGCCGGGCCGCCCATCCGCTCCACACTGGCCTTCGAGGTGATCAAGCCGATCCCGCAGGACGTGCTGCGGGCCCTAGCCGAGGACGCCTTCGACACCGACGAGAAGCTGAAGCTGATGTCGGACGTCCAGGATGCCGTCGACCGGGACTACACCGACGGGATCCCGTTCAAAGCCGTGATCGAACTCGCCAAGGCCTATGTCGCCCACTACGAGGGTGACCACCGCCGCGCCTGGAAGATAGCCAAGCCGCTGACCTCGAACGAATACCTGAGCCGGACCCGCAAGGACCACTTCGCCCAGTTGGAGAAGGCCCTGAACGCGGCCGAGCCCAGCGGTAGCGGATCCTCTGGTCTTGCCCGGCTGGTCAAGAAGGTGACGCGCAGGACGTAGCCGCCGGGTGGTGCGGGCTGCACCGAAACGCCCCCAGGATGGCGGCCGGAGCCGGTACCGGACCGGCACGTACCAGGGCGTGTTTCGAAAGTACCGCCTGCCCTCCAAGCTCCACGGCGAAGGGCGGTCACGTCATCCGTGGTGGATCAGCGCCCGCCGTCGGATGTGGTGCATCGCAAGGCGGAGGGGCGTCCTCACACTGGGTGTATTCGGGTGTTCCGACAACGCAGCGAGGTGCCGCAGCTGTCGTCGTGCGCCCGCCAGGGATTACGGGACAGGCCTGAGGCGAGGCCGCCGCCATCCCGGCCTGCGTCGCCGAGATCCCCATGCGACCGGTCAGGAATGGAGAAGCGAAACCTGCACCCCGTCCGTAGCGTGAAGCGCATGGATATCAAGCTTTCACAGTGCTTCATCGCCGTTGACGATCACGACAAGGCGCTCGCCTTCTACCAGGACGTTCTCGGCCTGGAGGTGCGCAACGACGTCGGGTTCGAGGGGATGCGCTGGGTGACCGTCGGCGCGCCGTCGCAGCCGGACGTGGAGATCGTCCTCGAGCCGCCGCTCGCGGACCCGAACGCCTCGCCCGCCGACAAGAAGGCCATGGCGGAACTGCTGTCGAAGGGCCTGCTGCGCGGTGTCATTTTCAGGACCGACGACTGCGACGCCGCCTTCGAGCGCATTCGCGCCGCGGGTGGCGAGGTGCTGCAGGAGCCGATCGACCAGCCGTACGGCGTCCGTGACTGCGCCTTCCGCGACCCGGCCGGCAACATGCTGCGCTTCAGCCAGCCTCGCAGGCAGTGAACTCCGGCCCCGCGAACCGGGCGCTACCTGCAGCGAACCCCGCGCGGCATCCAGGCCAAGGGCTGTCCCGTGATCCCTGACGGCAAGCGACGACAACTGCGGCACCTCGCCGCATTGTCGGAACATCCGAATACACCCGGTATGCGGACGCCCTCCGCCTGGCGACGCAGCGCATCCGACGCCACGCGGTTCCGCCAGGGATGTCGGCACAGCCCTTGAGCGCGAGGTGAACGAGATACCCGAACTCGAGGTGATGCGCGACGGTCGCTGGATAGTCTGACGCCTCGGCCGGGCGCGCCGCCTGGCCGAGACCCAGAGGCGCCGCTGGCCGAAGCGGCGTGGATGCCTTGGCTCTTGCGCCGAGCGCGACCCCGGCCGACGCCGCCGGTCTGGTGGACAACGCACCATTGCCGCAACCGCGCCGACGAAGGAGAACCAGGAGTACTCCTCGCAGCTGGTCAGATCGAGGCAGGCGACGCCGCTGGAGACCGCAAAGGCGGCCCCACCACCCAACAGATGGAGACACGATAAGCATGGCCAAGAGGACGGACACGCGGTCGACTGCGCTGCACGGTGCGGACAGCCACGATCTGATCCGCGTACACGGCGCGCGCGAGAACAACCTCAAGGACGTCAGCATCGAGATCCCGAAGCGCCGGTTGACGGTGTTCACCGGCGTCTCCGGCTCGGGCAAGAGTTCTCTGGTGTTCGACACGATCGCCGCGGAGTCGCAGCGGCTGATCAATGAGACATACAGCGCCTTCGTGCAGGGCTTCATGCCGACGCTGGCGCGGCCCGAAGTCGACGTACTCGAAGGGCTGACGACCGCGATCGTCGTCGACCAGCAGCGGATGGGTGCTGACCCCCGCTCCACGGTCGGCACCGCCACCGACGCCAACGCGATGCTGCGCATCCTCTTCAGCCGACTCGCCGATCCGCACATCGGCCCACCCAGCGCGTACGCCTTCAACGTCCCCTCGGTCCGGGCGAGCGGTGCGATCACCGTCGAGCGCGGCGCCAAGAAAGCGGTGAAAGCGACCTTCACCCGCACGGGCGGCATGTGCACGCGCTGCGAAGGCCGGGGCACGGTTTCCGACATCGACCTCACCCAGCTCTACGACGACTCCAAGTCGATCGCCGAGGGCGCGTTCACCATCCCCGGCTGGAAGTCGGACAGCTTCTGGACCGTGCGGGTCTACGCCGAGTCGGGCCTCCTCGACCCGAACAAGCCGATCTGCAAGTACACCAAGAAGGAGATGCAGGACTTCCTCTACCGGGAGCCGACCAAGGTGAAGGTCGAGGGCGTGAACCTCACCTACGAGGGGCTGATCCCCAAGATCCAGAAGTCGTTCCTGTCCAAGGACAAGGAGGCCCTGCAACCGCACATCCGGGCGTTCGTGGAGCGCGCGGTCACTTTCACCACCTGTCCTGAGTGCGACGGCACCCGGCTCAGCGAGGGTGCCCGGTCCTCGAAGATCAAGCGGATCAGCATCGCCGATGCCTGCGCGATGCAGATCAGCGACCTGGCCGATTGGGTCAGCGACCTCGACGAGCCGTCGGTGGCGCCGCTGCTCGCCGCGCTGCGGCACACTCTCGACTCGTTCGTGGAGATCGGCCTCGGCTACCTCTCACTCGACCGGCCGTCGGGCACGCTGTCAGGGGGCGAGGCTCAACGCGTCAAGATGATCCGCCACCTCGGCTCCTCGCTTACCGACGTCACCTACGTCTTCGACGAGCCCACCATCGGCCTGCACCCCCATGACATCCAGCGGATGAACAACTTGCTGCTGCGGCTGCGGGACAAGGGCAACACGGTGCTCGTAGTGGAGCACAAGCCGGAGACGATCGCGATCGCCGACCACGTCGTCGACCTCGGCCCCGGCGCCGGTAGTGGGGGCGGCAGCGTCTGCTTCGAGGGCACCGTCGAGGGGCTGCGGGCCGGCGGCACCATCACCGGCCGCCATCTCGACGACCGGGCCGCCCTCAAGGACACGGTGCGGACACCCACCGGCACGCTGGAGATCCGCGGCGCGACAGCGCACAACCTGCAGGGCGTCGACGTCGACATCCCGCTCGGGGTACTCACTGTCGTCACCGGCGTCGCCGGCTCCGGAAAAAGCTCACTCGTGCACGGGTCGATCCCCGCCGGCGCGGGTGTGGTCTCGATCGACCAGAGCGCCATCCGCGGCTCGCGACGGAGCAACCCGGCTACGTACACCGGACTGCTCGACCCGATCCGCAAGGCGTTCGCGAAGGCCAACGGCGTGAAGCCGGCGCTGTTCAGCGCCAACTCCGAGGGCGCCTGCCCCAGCTGTAACGGCGCCGGCGTCATCTACACCGACCTGGCGATGATGGCCGGCGTCGCCACCACCTGCGAGGAGTGCGAGGGGAAGCGGTACCAGGCATCGGTGCTGGACTACCACCTCGGCGGCCGCGACATCAGCGAGGTGCTGGCAATGTCGGTGACCGAGGCCGAGGAGTTCTTCGGCGCCGGAGAGGCACACACGCCGGCCGCGCACCGCGTCCTCGGCCGGCTCGCCGACGTCGGGCTCGGGTACCTCAGCCTCGGCCAGCCACTCACCACGCTGTCCGGCGGCGAGCGGCAGCGGCTCAAGCTGGCCACCCACATGGCTGAGAAGGGCGGTGTCTACATCCTCGACGAGCCGACCACCGGCCTGCACCTCGCCGACGTCGAGCACTTGCTCGGCCTGCTTGACCGACTCGTCGACTCCGGCAAGTCGGTCATCGTCGTCGAGCACCACCAGGCGGTCATGGCGCACGCCGACTGGATCATCGACCTCGGCCCCGGCGCCGGCCACGACGGCGGACGGATCGTCTTCGAGGGCACACCCGCCGACCTCGTCGCCGACCGTTCCACCCTCACCGGCGAGCACCTCGCGGCCTACGTCGGCACCTGACCGAGGCCCTCGCGGACACCCTGAGACGAGTTCTCTCACCTGTGTGAACTCGCCCCACTCGGTACCCGATATCGATCGCTTCCGGACAGTCGGACGGCCCTGCCGACGAAGGCCTTGCTGCTCGCTGTCCTCTTCAGGACCGACGACCGCGACGCCACCCTCGAGCGCATCCGCGCCGGGGGTGGCGAGGTGCTGCAGGAGCCGATCGAGCAGCCGTACGGTGTCCGCGCCGCGGAGCAGGCAGATGGACTCTTCCGGAGCGCTCTGGCGAACCGGCAGGGTGACGTTCGTCCGGAATCCCGGAACCTTGAGGCGGGGGAACGGAAAAAACGATGCCAGGCCACGCGAAGAGATACGGCTCAGCCACGTATCCCCAGGTTTCATGGCTGCTGGCATAGGCGGCTCGGGCGAATCCCCAATGAGCGCCTGCCCCACCGGTCCGCCACCGATGCTCTGCTCCGGAGAAAATCTCACCGTCTCCATCTGCTCGAGGCACCCTGGAATTTCGCATACGGAAATTGCCGCTCCAGCGATCACGCCTACCGCAGGCTGCGAGAAAGCACTCCAGCAGGGTCGTCATTTCGCCTACTCCTCACCGGGGATCGCTGCTCACCTCAACGGTGTGTCACGGATCGCTACAGCGGTGAAGCGCAACATCCTCCAAGCGAACCCTCGTGTCGCCCCCAGACCGACGGGCCCGCCCGACATAGGGTCGCATCGCTCCGTCGACGCACACGTGCAGAAACCATTGAGATCGGCGCGCGGCCGGGGTACCGCAGGTGAACTCGCCCGTCTCTCAACTCAGTGCGGCGCCGGCCGGATCAGCTGCCGCACTCGGCGGCCGCAATCGTCGCACGGAGCTGCTGCGCGTAGCCGACAGCCGTGAAGTCCGAGCTTACGCCGTCGACCAGGACCAGATCACTGATGGTCCGACCGGTGCGCAGGTGAATGATCTTCTGATACTCCGGCGAGTTGTACCACGCCTGCGCCGTCTCCATGTCGGGGAACTCGATCAGTACTACCGAGCCCGGCCATGCGCCCTCGAGGACCTGCACCTCGCCGTCAATTGCGAGCCACTTGCCTCCGTAGAGCGCAGTGGTGGCCTCGACCTGCTCCAGATAGGCCAGGTTCTCCTCCTCCGGCACGCCGGGGATGCGCAGGTGATTGACCAGATACGTCGACATGGATACCTCTCCTTGTGGCGATGCTCAACACCAGAGGCGCCGGATGCCAACAGCACCGCGCCCCGACCGGCCCGGTCGTGCCCCCTCTCCGCGGCAAGGCCGTCATTGCATTCCAACGCACGGACAACGGCCAAAAGGACCGGCCGATCCGTACGACACCATGCCCTTCCTCTTCCAGTCTGCTCTCGAACCCGTTCCTCACCAGTGTGCGTGAGTGAGTCCGGGACCCACTGCTGCGTACTGGGCGCATGCCGAACGGTGTTGGATGCACCGGGTTCCCGCTTTCGCTTCCCGCTCGGCGGCACGCCTCCAGGGGCCTGGTCCCTCGCGGGCCGGCGGGTTTCCTCACGCCCCTGGTCACCTGGTCCGGCCCAGGGCGTGTTTCGAAAGTCCCGCCTGCCGGGCGGCGTCTGGCACGCACGATCGCTCCGGTCGTGCGGGGGCGGTGCCACCCGTCGCCGGACCGGGTACCCGAGGGTGCGTCGCCCGATCGCGATATCGGCGACATTGTGACGGGACATGGCGCGGTGGGGGTGGTTACCAGCGGTTCCTGCCAGTGCTGGACACCCCACTGCGAGGTGCCGGCGGGGTCGACCGTGACAATGGTCAGGCCGTGTTCGGCGGCCATGGAGACCAGCCGGGCCTTGAGCCTGCCGGTCGGGATGCCGGAGATGAGCTGCCGGAACCGCTTGCGGCGGCCGTGCTTCTCGCGGGTCTTCTCGGTGGTGAAGTCGAGGTCTTCGATGCCGATCGCGGCGACACCGACACGCCCCGCCCAGTTGACCAACCGAGTGAGGGCGTGGCGGATCTGCACGTCGCGGTGACTGGCGGTCCCGGACGGAAGTCGAAGGCCCGGCATCCCGCGTCGCAGGCGGGTCGCGATGAGCAGCCGGTCGTACTCCACCTCGTCGCCGTCGGCCGGCAGCATCCACTTGGCAGTGCGGGAGCCGAGCGGGAATGCGTACCGTCGGCCGAACGGAACCGTGTGTTTCGTATCGGGCGGGCGCGAAGGCCGTACCCGTGTGGTGCTTACCCTGGGATTTCCGTGCGTTCCCACCATTCGTAGACGGGCATTTCCCCCTCCGCGGTCTCCTGGTGGCGCGTCGTTGCCTTGAAGTGCTCGTACCCGCCGCGGAACGGGATCTTGAGGTCCGATCCGGGCGTGGTGAGGGGAACGATGCGCTGGGGGAGGTCGTCAGGGCCGCCCTCAAGGACTGCCTTCGTTGCGTTGGTCATGACGAGAGTCTCCCTGGACAGTGGTCCGGCTCCTCCGAGACGCGCCGAAAGGCTCGCTGGGCGTCCCCTGCCGGTAGCGCCCCGTCGTCGGTCTGCGGCTCGCCGACGACGTACGTCACTCCGATGGGCGGTGCAGGGCCAGAAGCGCCTGGTCGTCCTGGCGTTTGCCGCCCGCATGACGTCGTACGTCGCCGACCAGTGCGTCGAGGGTCTGTGACGGCGTGGCACGTGTCCCGGCTCGCGCGCCGTGCCGGAGCAGGACGGGCAGACGGGCGGCTGCGTCGTAGAACGTGCCGGTGGCATCCCTGGACTCGGTGATTCCGTCCGTGTAGCAGAGCAGGGTCGAGCCGGGCGGGAACGAGAAGCTGTCGACCGGGAAGACCCAGTCCCCCAGCGCGATCATCCCCAGGGGAGGCGCTTCCTGCGAGGGTTCCAGGACTGTCGCGGTCCCGTGCACGTCGAGGAGCAACGGCGGCGGGTGGCCGCGGTTCACCATCCGTACGACATTCAGGTCGGTGGAGAACTCCGCGACCAGGGCGGTGGTGAAGCCCTCCTGTTGTTCCAGGCCCCCGCGCCGTCCTCCCTCGCGCAGCAGGGCCCGTTCCAGCGCAAGCACGAGCTGCGCGAGATCCTCGGCCTCGTCCGCGGCGTACCGGAAGGCGCCGATGTCCGCGCAGACCGCATTCACCGCGCCCAGCCCCTTACCGCGCACGTCTCCGACCATGAGTCGGGTGCCGTGCGGGGTGCTCTGCACGACGTACAGATCCCCGCCGATCAGGGCCTCGTTCTCGGCGGGCACATAGCGTGCCGCAATCTCCAGACCGTCCAGCCGTGACGGTGGGCGGGGCATTACTGCCCGCTGTGCCACGGCCGCGACGTGGAGTGCGCGCCTGGTCCTGGCGTGCTGACGGTGCAGGGTGCGGTTGATGAGGACGGCGAGCACGGTGACAGCCAGGAGAGTGACCTGGTTGGGAACGCCGTGGTGCCAGCCGAGGGTGCCGTCCACTCTCGCCAGCCCGGCGTGTACCGCCATCGACACGAGTCCCACTGCGACAATGCCCCCGGGCATCAGAAGCGGAGCGGCCGAGACCGGCGCCACCATCAGAAGCGGGGCGGACGTCACATCGGGCGGCGTCGCCAGGTCGATCACCACGGCCAGCACGATGACACAGGCCGGGATCCACAGGGCTCTACTCTGCTGCACCACTCCCTCACGTTCCCCGGAAGGCGCGCACGCCGCATCCCGGACGGCGCGAAATGTGGTCGCCGGCGGGGTTGCCGCGAAACTCCCGGAGTACGTCGGCGGTAGGTCTCCCGGTCAAGGCTTGGTGGCCGCCCGCCACGTCGACCGCGCTTTCGCCGGTGACGCGGTTGGTCGCTCTCCTCGGGGATCGTGTGCGCGATGCCGCGCTCGCGGGCAGGTCCCGACCAGGTTGCTCACGCCGGCACGATCGGATATAGGAAGGCAGACAGCAGACATGGCCTGGCGTATGCCTGTATTCGCCTGGCCGGCTTCCGCCGCCCATTGCCTCGCGAGGCGGGTAGGTCCGGAAACCGATATGCGGGCACGGCCGCGGGACGGGGAAGAGCACCACGAAGGCCTGGGCGGGGACACAGCAGCCCTCACCCCGGTCCTCCCGGCGTTCCCGACGGGTCAAGCGATCATGAACTCCTTGACCCGTAGTGCGCGTTCGACGATCCGTACGTCGCCGATCCAGCCGTGCATCAGCTGATCGAGAGCGCCGCCGTACTCGTACGCGCCGAGCAACCACGGCAAGCCGGCCGTGGCCAGCCCAACGGTCCGGGTGTCGGGGTTACGAGCGACGACGCACCCGTCGATGTACATCGTGGTGTGCGATCCGTCGTTGACGACGGCGACGTGCCACCACCGTTCACGCTGCAGTTCATGGCTCCAGTTGGTGACGACCCCCGGCTGGTTCAGTGGCGCGGCTGCCCATTGCAGCCCGGGCCCGTCCGACAAGGACAGAGTGGCCACAGGCTCGTCCGGGTCGCCGGTCGTCTTGCCTGCGGAGCCGAGCGTGCCCCGTCGGCCCAGGACACCGCCCCAGGCGTGGCGTCCGGCATCCCAGTCAGCAGGCAGCCGGAGGAAGGCCTCAATGGTGTATCCGGAGCGGAATGTCTTGGTGTTGAGGGGGGCGTTGTTCTCCGTGGACAGGTATGAGCCGCGGAGTGGTCCCTTCTCTCCGCCGAAGTAGAGGCTGCCGTGACCCGGTTGGTCCGGGTGGTGGTCGTCCGACCAGCGCAGTGTGTCCGGCTCGCTGCCGGCAACGGTCCGGCGCAGCAGGTCGTTGCGGCCTCCGGACAGGTCGGGGACGCGCAGGGCCGCGTCGGCGGCGGAGCCGTCCGGGTGCGTCGGGGAATCGAAGCGCCAGTATGCGACAGTGCCGGGTATCAGTAGTTGCTCGGCGGGGCGGGGTTGACGTGCGGGGACGGGTGCGAAGCCGGCGAATCTGCGCTCGAAGTCGAGGGGGATGCTGAAGCGGTCCTGCGGGCCGGTCAGTTCGATCTCGGCGCGTTCCAGGTCGTTGAGCTTTCCGCCGGCACGACCGAGGATCCACGGGGAGATCGTCTCTACGTCGATGGTGTTCCTGGCGAGGTCGAAGCGGTAGAGACGGATCATCGCGCTGCCACCGTAGTAGCGGTTCTGGTAGTTGGTGATGTGCAGATGGACGTCGTTGCCCGCGATGTTCTTGCGAATGGTGCGCCCGGCGGGCCAGTAGTGGCCGTTGAGGGTGAGGAAGATCTGGTCGTGCCCTGCTATCAGCTCGTCCCACAGATGCTTTCCGTGACCGGAGAATTCGGCCTCGTCGCCGTCCGCGTTCGCGTACACCAGTTCATGCGTAGTGAGGATGACCGGCGTGTTCGGATGTCCCGCGATGACGTCCCTCGCCCAGGCGAGCCCGGCTGTCGACGGCCGCCAGTCGAGCGCCAGCACCAGCCACTCGCGCCCCGCGGCGCGGAACAGGTGGTACGTGTTGTAGCCGTCCGGCGTTGCGCCGCCGAACGTCGTTAGGCGTCGCATGCGTTGGGGGCCGAAGGTGTCCAGGTACGGGGTGCGGCCGCGTCGGTCGTCGGTGGAGGACTTGATGTCATGGTTGCCCGCGACGACGCTATAACCCACGTGTTGCCGGTCGAGAAGGGCGAACGCCTCGCCGATGGGCCCGAATTCGTCCGGGTGGCCACTTTCGGTCAAGTCGCCAAGATGGGACAGAAATACGATGTTCTCGTCGCGCCCGTGATCGAGGACGTAACGCAACGAGGCCTCGACCGGGGCCCTGTTGATGCTGGCCCCGTCGAAGAGGTACTGGGTGTCCGGCATGACGACGACGGTGAATCTCGCGTCGTCCGGGTCAGGGCGCCACCTGCTGCCGGCAGCGGTGTTCTGGTGTGGCAGGGCTGCAGCGGGGCCGGCGCCCGCGAGACCTGCGGTGGCGATCGCGGCGCCGCCGACCGCGGTGGCGCGCAGAAACGTACGGCGCGCGGCGGCAGGCAGGAGCGGACCGTCGGGCTGGTGGAGCGGGCTGCACATGAAATTCTCCGCGGAGGACGAGCGTCGGGGGACCAACTGCAAGCTAGCTGCGGCAAGTGGGGAGAAGCTGGGCCTCAGCGGCAACAACTGCGCGGCGAGTACATGAATGGGAGGAGCGGCTTCCGGTCGCGGCACCGAATCCTGGCGCGACCTCGGCGTACGCGGTGGTGGTGGCGTCGTGCGCGGCAGCCGGGGTGGGGTGGACGAGTCCGACTGTGAGCAGTCCGCAGAGGATCACCGCGGCGGCGAGGACGGTCGCGGGCCGTTCATGCCTCTCCCCCGTGCCGGACGTCCCGACCACTGCTTTCCCACCCGGTGCCCGCACCGCCGAACCTCTTCATCAGGCGGCGTGCCGAGAGGGCCGGTGTGGTGGGCCGGACGAAACGGCCCGTGCCCGTCCTCGGTACGGGGATGTCATCCGGTACTCCGGCCCGCGTGCGGACGTACGCTGAGACAGACCGGTCCGGTATCGGCTGGGCTACGGGTGCAAGGTGACGGTCCTCCACCGGCCCGGCCGGTGAACCGGACCGGGGGACGCATGGATCCTTGGAGCCTCGCCCGGTGGACCGCCGCAGAGGTCCTGACGGACACCTCGATCAGCACCCTCGCGCAGGAGGACTTCGTGACCACTCCACCCGCCCCTGCCGTCGAGCGCCGTCACCCGGTGCCGGACGCCACCCTCACCTGGGAGCCGAGCGAGCGCCGAGTACGCGGCAAGAAGGGCACGACCGTCGTCGTCGACAGCCGCCGCCCGGTCCTCGTGTGGGAACCCGGCCATGCCGTACCGCTCTACGCCTTCCCCCGGGACGACGTCCGCACCGATCTGCTCCGCCCGGCGGCCGACCCCGCCATGGGCGCGCACTCGGGCTCCACGGTCTTCTACGACCTCGTCGTGGACGGCGTCGCGGAGCCCAACGCCGCATGGACCTTTCCGGGCGCCGAGCTCGCCGGACACATCGCCTTCGAGTGGTTCGGACGCGTCGGCGTAGGTCCCGATCACTGGTACGAGGAGGACGAAGAGATCTTTGTCCATCCCCGCGACCCGTACTCACGGGTGGACGCGCTCCGCAGCTCTCGGCACGTGCAGATCGAGATCGACGGAACGCTCGTCGCGGACACCCGAAGCCCGGTACTTCTCTTCGAGACGCGCCTGCCTGTCCGCTACTACATCCCCCGCGAGGACGTCCGCCTTGACCTGTTCACCCCGACCGACCTGCGTACGGGATGCCCGTACAAGGGGACGGCCGCATACTGGTCCCTGACCGACCCGGACAGCGATTCACCGGCGCACGTGGCGTGGAGCTACCCCGACCCCGTCCCGGCCGCAGGTGCGGTCAAGGATCTCATCGCGTTCTACAACGAAGCCGTCGACATCATCGTGGACGGCGAGCGGTTGGAACGCCCGGCCACCGGCTTCACTCGGCGTCCGGGCGCATGACGGCAGGCCGCATCGGGCTCGTGCGAGCCCGATGCGGCGTCGTCGCCCTGGAGCCGGCGCCCGCGCACGACTCGTACGCATCCTCAACGGCAACGGGCACGGGAATACAAGGGGCCGTGTGATCGTGGGGCGTCTGCGCGATCCGCAGGAGCACAGCGGCGTGGTCAGGGCTGCGGCGGCCGGTCCTCGCCCCGCTCAGAACCGAGCTCGTCCTTGAGCTTGTCCTGGGCCGTGTCGACCTGGCCGGTGTACTTTCCCTGCGTCTTGGTGTCGATGGCGTCGCCCGCCTTGTCGATGCCCTTTTCCGCCTTGTCCTCATGGCCCTTCAGCATGTGCTTGATCTTGTCCATCATGGACATGGGTCCTCCTCAGCGAGTCACCCCCACCTCTCCAGGGTCGCCACACAGCGCCGGTCCCGCATCCGCGCAAGCCGTCCGCAGGACCGTCGGATCAGCAGATCCGGGGCAGCTGCTCCCCGATCGGCAGGTCGACCACGCGCGTCCCGCCGAGCCCGGTGCGGGCCACGACCATGCCAGGATGCGCCTCCACGGCCTCGCCGATCACGGTCGCCTCCGCTCCCAGTGGATGCGCCCGCATCGCCTCCAGAACGGCTTCGGCGTGCTCACGGGGGACGAACGCGACGAGTTTGCCCTCGTTGGCCACGTACATCGGGTCCAGGCCCAGGACGGCGCAGGCGTTGGCCACGGCCGGCGGGACGGGAACGTTGCGCTCCTGAACAACGACACCGGTGCCGGAGGCCACCGCGATCTCATTGAGCGCCGCGGCCAGTCCGCCACGTGTGGGGTCGCGCAGGACATGGAGGTCCGGGGTGACCGCGAGCATGGTCTCCACCAGCCCGCCCAGCGCCGCGCAGTCGCTCTCGATCTCCACCCCGAACTCGAGACCCTCGCGCACACTCATGATCGCCACGCCGTGCGCGCCGATCGCCCCGCTCGCGATCACGACGTCGCCCGGGACCACTCGCTGGGGACACAGATCGACGCCGGCCGGGACGAGGCCGATCCCGGCGGTGTTGATGAAGATGCCGTCGCCATGACCGGCGTCCACGACCTTGGTGTCGCCGGTCACCACCTCGACGCCCGCGGTGCGCGCCGCTGCACCCAGCGCGTCGGCCACGCGCGCGACGACCGAAAGCTCGACGCCCTCCTCCAGAATGAACCCGCAGGAGAGGTAGGCGGCCCTGGCACCGCTCATGGCCAGGTCGTTGACCGTGCCGTTGACCGCGAGGTCGCCGATGCTGCCGCCGGGGAAGAACAGTGGCCGCACGACGTACGAGTCCGTGGAGAAGGCCAGCCGGGCGCCGCCCAGCGACACCACGGCTGAGTCGGCCAGTTGCGCAAGCACGCCGCCCCCGTAGGCGGGCGCGAAGACGTGCTGGACCAGTTCGGCCGAGAGTGCGCCGCCGCCGCCGTGGCCCATCACCACCCGCGGCTGGTCGCGCAGCGGTGCGGGGCAGGTCCACGCCGTGAGGTCGAGTACGGGCGCCTCGCCGGGGCCGCCCGCGGTCGCGGTGACGGCGGTGTTCAGTGCTTCGGTGGTCTCAGGCAACGGGGCTCGTCTCCCTGGGTGCGGTCCTGATGTCCAGGCGCCGGTAGAGGTAGTACGCGGCGCAGGCGCCCTCGCTGGAGACCATGGTGGCCCCGAGCGGGTTTCGCGGGGTGCAGGTGGTGCCGAACGCCTCGCACTCGTGGGGCTTCAGCAGTCCTTGCAGGACTTCACCGCTGCGGCATTCGGCGGGCTCCTTGGTGTCGATGCCGGTGACGGAGAAGCGGTACTCGGCGTCGTAGTCCCGGTAGCGGGTGGAGAGCCGCCAGCCGCTGTCGGGGATGGTGCCGATGCCGCGCCAGGCGCGGTCGGTGACTTCGAAGACGTCGTCCAGCATGGTGAGCGCCGCGGGGTTCCCGTCCGGGTGCACGGCGCGCGGGTACGCGTTTTCCACGGTGTGCTCACCGCGTTCCAGCTGCAGGACGGTCCGCCGTACGCCTTCGAGGATGTCCAGCGGCTCGAAACCGGTGACCACAATGGGGACCTGGAACCGTTCGGCCAGCTCCGGGTACTCCCGCATGCCCATCACACTGCACACATGGCCGGCGGCCAGGAACCCCTGCACCCGGCAGCTCGGCGACTGCATGATCGCCTCGATGGCCGGGGGAACCCGTACATGGGACACCAGCAGGCTGAAGTTCGGGATGCCGAGCCTGCGCGCCTGATACACCGTCATGGCATTGGGCGGTGCGGTGGTCTCGAATCCGATCCCGAAGAAGACCACCTCACGGTCGGGGTTCTGCTGGGCGACCTTCAGGGCGTCGAGCGGCGAGTACACGATCCGCACGTCGCCGCCCTCGCTGCGAACCCGGAACAGGTCACGGCCGGTTCCGGGGACCCGGAGCATGTCCCCGAACGAGCAAAAAATCACCTCGGGGCGGGAGGCGATCTCCAGTGCCTTGTCGATGACCTCCAGCGGTGTGACGCAGACGGGACAGCCCGGACCATGGATCAGTTCGACCTGCTCCGGCAGGAGTTGGTCGATGCCGTGCCGGATGATGGTGTGCGTCTGTCCGCCACAGACCTCCATCAGCGCCCACGGACGGGTCACGATGGAGTGGATGTCGTCCAGCAGTCGGCGCGCCAGGTCCGGGTTCTGGAATTCTTCGATGTACTTCACTGCTGAACCTCCTGCGGCGCCTCGGCGCCACCGGTCGGGGACGTTCCGCCGGCCTCTGCCGCCAGTTCCCACGGATCTCCGAACTCTTCCTGAAGCAGACCGAGTTCGGTGAAGAGGGTGAGCGTCTTCCGCGCCGACTCCTCGTCGAGTCGCTGCAGGGCGAACCCCACATGGACGATGGCGTATTCACCGACCTGGAGGTCCGGCAGATATTCCAGACACACTTCCTTGACCACGCCGCCGAAGTCGACGGTGGCCATCCGGGTACCGTCGCGTTCCTCGATGTCCATCACTCTGCCGGGTACCGCCAGGCACATGGCTGCTCCTTGCTGTGGGGGCGTTGCCCGGCTCCGCCGGGCAGGACGTCAGTCGGCGGCGCTCATGTGCGCCGCTCCGGTGCGGGCGGCCACCATGAGCTGGCCGAGCGCCAGTCCGCCGTCGTTCGGGGGGACCTTCCGGTGGCGCAGGACGGTGAAGTCGTTCTCGCTCAGCGTCCTGGCGCACCAGGAGGAGAGAAGGGTGTTGGCGAACACGCCACCGGTCAGGGCGACTTCGTGCAGGCCGTGCTGTTCGCGGGCCGAGGTGCACACCTGAAGCACGAGGTCCGCGACGGCCCGGTGGAAGCGTGCGGCGACAAGCGTCGGCGCAGTGCCGGCGCGCACGTCGTCGACGACGGCTGCCATTACCGGCGACGGGTCCATGATCAACCGCTGCCCGTCGGCCGTGCCCGCCGGGCGCAGCGCGAAGCCGTAACCGGGTCCGAGATCCACGGCGGCGCCGACCGCGGCGGCCTCCAGTTCGACAGCGGCCTGGGCCTCGTACCCGGCCCGGTGGCAGACGCCGGCCAGCGAGGAGACGGCGTCGAACAGCCGGCCCATGCTGGAGGTGGGGACGCAGTTGAGGTTTCGCTCCAACTGACGCAGCACCACGCGCCGTTCGTCCGGCGGGCAGGCTGCCGTGCAGGGCAGATCCTCCGCCGCGCCGATGCCGGCCGCGTAAAGATGAGCAAGCGCCATCCGGTAGGGCCGGTGCACGGCGGCATCGCCGCCGGGCAGCGGAACGTACGAGAGGTGCGCGAAGCGGTGGTACGTCTCATAGTCGGCCAGCATGATCTCGCCGCCCCACACCGCACCGTCGTCCCCGTAACCGGTACCGTCGAAGGCGACGCCGATCACTCGGCGGCTGCCGTCCCTTCCGTGCTCGGCCATCGCGGCCGCGATATGCGCGTGGTGGTGCTGTACGCGGACGACCGGCCGGCCGTCGGCCCGGCGCAGGGCCCACTGGCCGGTGCGATAGCGGGGATGCCGGTCGGTGGCCAGGATGCCGGGGCGCACTCCGGTGAGGGTCTCCACGTGCCGTTCGGCACGTTCGAAGGCGTGCTGGGTGGCGAGGTCGTCCATGTCGCCGACATGGGCGGACAGCCAAGCCCGGTGTTCCTCGGCGAGGCAGAAGGTGTTCTTCAGGTCGCCGCCGGTGGCGAGGGTCGCCGGTACCGGATGCGGCAGGGCGAGCGGCAGCGGGGCATAGCCGCGTGAGCGCCGTACGATCAGCCGCTCCCCGTCGCAGACGCGCACGACGGAGTCGTCGCACGGCACATGGATCGGGCGGTCGTGCGTGAGCCACGCGTCGGCGAGGTGGGCCAGTCGCTCCAGCGCCTCGTCGTCATCCGTGACGATCGGTTCACCCGCCACGTTGCCGCTGGTCATGACCAGAAGGCGCGGTCCCGGCGGGTCACCGGGCAGGCCCAGCAGGAGGTGGTGCAGCGGGGTGTACGGGAGCATGACCCCGAGGTCGGGGCTGCCCGGGGCGACCGCGTCGGACGGCCACGGGGTGCCGGGGCCCGGGCGGGCGTCGGCGTGGCGTCGCAGCAGGACGACGGGCCGGACAGCACCGACGAGCAGGGCTCGCTCCTCGCCGCCCAGCTGCACGAGGTGCGCAATGTCGTCGATGCCGCGGGCCATCATGGCGAACGGCTTGTCGCCGCGGGCCTTGCGGCGGCGCAGCAGGGACACCGCGGCGGAGTTCTCGGCATCGCACGCGAGGTGGTAGCCGCCGAGTCCCTTGATCGCGAGGACAGCGCCGTCGGACAGCAGCCGACGGGCTTCCGCGACCGGGTCGCGTCCGGTTGTGGGCTGTGCCGGCAGTGCGCGGTCCGGCTGCCCGACGAGCAGTCGCAGCCGGGGGCCGCAGTCGGGGCAGGCGACCGGCTGTGCATGGAAGCGCCGGTCGGCGGGGTCGGCGTACTCGCGGGCGCAGTCGGCGCACATCGGGAAGCGGGCCATGGTCGTGTGTGCGCGGTCGTACGGCACTCCGGTGACGATGGTGAAGCGGGGCCCGCAGTGCGTACAGGTGATGAAGGGGTGGCGGTGGCGCCGGTCGGCCGGATCGGCCAGTTCGGTGAGGCAGTCGGCACAGGTGGCCACGTCCGGGGATACCAGTGTGCGGGCCGGTCCGCCGGTCCTGGAGTCCTCGATGCTGAAGCGGGATCCGCCGGCGGCGGGGACTTCCCTGTGGTCGACGGAATCCACCAGGGCGAGCGGTGGGGCGTCCGCCGCGATCCGGTCGCAGAACAGGGCCACCGCGGCCGGGGCGCCCTCGACCTCGGCGACGACGCCTTCGGTGGTGTTGGTGACGTGCCCGGCCAACCCGAGCCCGGTGGCGCGGGCGTACAGGTAGGGCCGGAAGCCCACGCCCTGCACGACGCCGCGGACGACGACCCGCCTCCGTTGCACGGCTCCACCGACGGCGGTCCCGGGCTGTGGGGTCGTCACGGGCGCTGCTGCGCCGCGGGGGCGGGTGCTGTCGTCACGACGAGCGGCTCGTCGGGGTGCGCGTGGACGTGCGGGCCGGTGTGCGGGTGATCGTGGGTTCCGAGGTCCGGATGCGTGTGCGTATGCACGCCCGTATGCGTGTGGGTGTGGGTGTGCTGGCTTCCGTGCGTGTGCTGGTGGGACGGGTGCTGCCGGGCCATCACCGGTGTGTGGACCGCGGCGCCTTCCCCGGCGGCCAGGGCCCGGTCGAGGAGCGTGCCCACCCCCTCACCGCGGCGGGCGGCGGTGAGCACCACGTCCACACCGGGGTTGACCTGCTCGACATGGGCGCGGAAGGCGGCCTCGTCGAATCCGACGGCCTGCGCGATGTCGGTCTTGGTGACCACGACAAGCTGGGCCAGTCCGAACGCGGTGGGGTACTTCAGCGGCTTGTCCTCGCCTTCCGTCACGGAGGCGAGGACCACCCTGAGCGTCTCCCCGAGGTCGTACGAAGCGGGGCAGACCAGGTTGCCGACGTTCTCGACAAAGAGGATCCGGGTCCCGTCGGGCAGCCAGTCGTCGATGTGACGGCCCAGCATCCCGGCCTCCAGATGGCAGAGTCCGTCGGTCAGCACCTGCTTGACCGGGACTCCTGACCGGGCCAGGCGGACCGCGTCGTTCTCGGTGGCGAGGTCGGCGGTGAGCGCGGCGACCGGCACTCCCCTCTCCCGGGCCCGGCCGAGTTCGCGTTCCAGCAGTTCGGTCTTGCCGCTGCCGGGGCTGGAGAGCAGGTTGACGACGATGGTGCCGCGCGCCGTGAGCGCGGCTCGCAGGCTGCGTGCCGTCGCGTCGTTCTTGGCGAGTACCGCCTGCTGCAGGTCGACTTCACGGCACATCGTTCAGCGCTCCTGGGAGATCGTTTCGCGGGTGTGTTCGTGTTCGGGTCCGTCCTGCCAGTGCACGCTGACGATCTGCAGCTCGCGCCCCGACAGGAGTTCGGCGGTCGGCTCGCCGCAGGCCGGACAGCACAGCCGGGGTGGCATGCCGACCGCCCACTCGTCCGCGCAGGGCTCGCACCGCGCGCGGGCCGCCACCGGTTCGACGACGAGTTCGGCGCCTTCCAGAACGGTCCCGGCGCAGGCGAGTCCGAAGCAGAAGGACAGGGCGTCGGGAACGACTCCGGCCAGTTCGCCGACCTGAAGCCGGACGGACTCGACCGAGGCGGCTCCGCCTGCCCGAGCCGCCTCCTCCACCTGGTCGACGACGGCCATGGCGATCGACATCTCATGCATTGCGTCTCCGTCCTGCCGTGCGTCATTACAGCGGCGGGTGACGGGGGCCGGCGGACCGGCTCGCCGGTACCCGTACGGCACATACACCATTCGGTGCAGCCAGGGGCCGGTACCGGGCGGCGGGCGCCGTCACATGCAGCGCATCCGCAGATAGCGCTTGACGTCGGGCAGGACCTGCGCGGCGACGGCGACGAGAGCGGCGGCGGTCAGGCCGAGGATGAGGGTCTTTTTCATGGGGGTGAGTTCCTTCTGCTCAGTTCATGACGGGACCGGCCGGCGCCCGCTGGGCGGCGGCCTCGTGGTCTTCTTCCTGTACGAGGTCCAGGACCATCCGTACGGCCTGTGGCACTGCTGCGGCAGCGGGGGCGCTCAGTCCGATCCCTTCGTCGACGTTGTCGGGTTCGCAGCCGATGACGAGCGTGCGCCTCGGCGGTACGGCTCCGGTGCCCGCGCACAGGGTGCCGAGGAGTGCCAGGACGGCGTCGGGGGACATCCGGTGGCCGTCGAGCAGTGCGTTCTGCGGCTCGACGGCGCCCGGTTCGTCGACCTCGATCAGGTACAGGGTTCCGGGGGCGCCGCCGCGCTCCGTGGCGTCGATCAGGACGAGCGTGTCGTATCCGTCGAGGACCTGGTAGGCGAGGTGCACCCCCCGTACGCCGATGTCGACCACCTCGAGGTGGTCCGGGAGGCGGTGCGAGGACAGTGCGCGCACCGCCTCGACGCCGAAGCCGTCGTCGCCGAGGAAGATGTTCCCGATCCCGGCGATCAGGGTTCTCGGACGTTCCTGCGCGGGGGCGTTCACGCATCCTCCAGGGGGGTGATCTCGTCCGGCTGGAAGTACAGGAAGCGCCCCTGCTCACGGCGGATGTCCGCGCCCGGGTCGCCTTCGACGGTGACCGCGAGGTGCACTCCCCCGTCGACGTCGTGGAGCACTGCTTCGACCTGTGCGCTGCGGCCCTTGAGGAACAGGTCCTGGGCGTCGGTGCGCCGCAGTCCCGGTCGCAGAAGGACGCGGCTGCCCACGCCCACGGACCGGCCGTCCACCAGGATCCGGTCCCGGGCCGGGTCGGCCGTGTCGTCGCTCGCGGGGTCCCACCACGGGGTGTCGGGGCGGAGCACACCGCGGACGTCGATGAGGTCGACGTCTTCCGGGAGGGTGGTCTGGACGGCGGGCGGAGACGGGTCGGGTCCGGTGATCTCGCGCAGGGCCCGCACCGCGCCGTGCAGCCGCTCCAGGACCTCGGGGGGCATCGAATCGGCCAGGTCGACGACCGCGGCAGCCCGGGCGTCGGTGCCTCGGGCCTCGCGCTTCTCCTGGTCGGTCAGGGCTGCCGTGCGCAGGGCGAGGATCTCGTCGATCTCGGTGGCGTCGTACAGCGCTCCCGGGCTCTCGGGGGCGATGGCCGGATGGTCCTCCAGGATGATCGGGGACGACAGCATCAGGTCCGCGCGCCCGGGTTCCCCGGCGAGCACCGGCCAGGTGTGCAGGTTGCGGCAGGCCGCGACCGCGCCCTTCGCCCACTCGGGCGGGTCCGTCATCGACAGGAACGAGCCCGCGCTGATCCCCATCAGGAGGTGGGAGGCGACCAGCGACCGTGGGAGCGCGGCGTCCCGGTCGGCCTCGGCGGAGTCGGGCGTCCAGGTGCTGGTGTTCTCGACCACGGCGGTGAGCCGCACGACCCGGTAGGGTCCGTCGAGTTCGCGGGCGGACAGCCGCACCACGCCGCTGATCACCTCGCAGCGACGGACCAGGCGTCCCACCGTCCGCCCGTCCGCGTCCAGGACGGGTTCCGTCTCCTCGCGGGCGGGCCTGGTGAAGGGCACAGTGACACCGTCCCCGGCCAGTTCGGCGACGTCGACGACCACTTCGACGCGTTCCTCGGCGCCCTCGTCCCAGGGGACCAGCACCCGGTCGGCGAGCTCGAGTTCAGCCACGTCCTCGAACGTGCCGTCGTCGCGGGCCTGTTGAACCGTGCGCCGCTGGGCGTGCAGAAACCGTGCTTCGACGGCGAGCGTCGCACCGGGCTTCGGCTCCATCAGGCACTCGGTGTGCTGGAAGTCGTGCTCCTCGCGGTCCGTGCCCCAGCCGGGGGGCACGAGCACCCCGAACTGCCAGCGGAGCCGGTTCTTGGCTGCGGAGGCCCGGTACGGGTAGAGCACATAGCCCTCGAAGAGGACGGTGTCGGCCACCTGCCGTGCGGTGGCGAACCGGGACTCCAGTGCGGGCGTGAGGAGGGATGAGGTCAAGGCGCCGTCCTCTCGGTGACGCGGGGCAGTACGGCCCGGTGCACCGGGCGCTCAGGGGACCGCGAGGGTGGAGTACCTGCGGCTCCGGCCAGGTCGATCAGGGCCTGGACGGTCGCCTCCCAGGACGGCAGGGCCTGCCGCGAGCGGAATGCGAGCAGCGCGTTCATGGTGTCGCGCGGCAGCCGGATCCAGCCGCAGCCCGGGAAGTGCTGCTCGATCATGTCCTTCCACACCGCCACCGGCATCCGGAAGGGCGCCTCGCGGTCCCAGGGAATCGGCTCGACGTGGAAGCCGCCGTCCCCGGTGAAGGCGGTGCCGGAGAAGAGCAGGAGGAGCGGCACCTCACCGTCCTGGAGCGCGTCGAAGTACCGGGTCGCGGCGATGTCCAGGTCGTAGGTGCAGGGCACGACGAGGTCCACCTCGGTCTCCGTGGTGAAGGACGGAACCGTGAGGGAGACCTGGGCGAACTGCAGCGGCTGGAGCGTATTTCCCCAGCGTGAACGGTCGCCGAAGAGGTCGTGCAGTCCGTCCGCCTCGCCCTGCTCGTAGCCCCGCCGGGCCGGTTCGACACGGATCTGGCAGCGCAGCGCGAGGGCGTGCACCCGCGCTTCTGCGGACGCGGTGATGCGCAGCCGGAAGACCAGCGTGGGGCCCGCCGCGTACGGGTCGGTGCGGACTCCGGCGCAGGTGAAGGCGAATTCCGTCACCGCGGGTGCCCCTTCCTCTGGGCCCGGGCCCGTCCCTCGACGTGCGCGAAGAACGCCTGGAGATCGGCTCTCGCTTCAGCGCCGCCGTCGAAGCCCTGCCACAGCAGGCGCATGCGTCCCACCAGCTCGTAACAGATGTCGATCGGTACGAGGTAGCACTCGGCCCGGCCCTCCGTGCGGCGCATCAGCAGGGCCTCGACATCGGGTTCGAGGAGGGTGGCGAGGCGACTGGCGCCCAGCACGGTCTGCCAGGTCTCCGGGTCGAGTTCGCTCTCGGTGGCTCCGGCCGGGCTCGGGTAGAGCGCGACCAGCCGGTCCAGCGCCGCATTGCGGAAGAAGAACGCGACGCCGACCGGGATCTGCAGAAGCTCCCACGCACCGTCGTCGAGACGGTGGTCCGCATCGGACAGATAGCGGTCCGGGACCGTTCTGAAGCGTCCGTGGGCTGCGCCGGGCCGCTCGAACAGCAGGGCGCACGGGGTACACGCACAGGCCAGCGCACGCTTCTCGGTGTCCACGAGATGCCGGTGACCGCCCTCGGTCACGGGCACGCCGCACAGCTCGCACCGTTCCTGCCGGGGTCCCGGCGGCGCGGCGAATCTGCGCAGGCCTCGGGTGCGGGCAGCGGGCGCCGGGCGACGCTCGGCCCTGGTCGGGGGGGCGTTCACGGTGCCGTCGCGGCAACGGTCGTGCCGGCTCCGGCAGTTCCGGCCGGCGGGCGGGTGCCGATCTGGAGCAGGGGTGGCTCCCGGTCGACGGTCACCGGCTCCATCACCACCTGCTCCACTTCCGGTACGAAGCAGGCCAGCGCGTCCTCGACGCTGCGCTGCGTCGCCGCGCCCGTGCTCGGGCAGCCGCAGCCACCACCGTCACCGGCCCCGGCCGAGGAGCGCAGCCGCAGGATGCCGGTCTCCTCGTCGAAGCCGACGACCTCGACGGGGTCACGTACGGAGTCCAGGGCGCGCGCGATGCGCTTGCCGGTGTCCTCCGGGTGCAGATCATGCAGGGCCAGCAGGCTCGACACGAGTTCGTCGTCGAGCAGCGCGGCAAGCGGTCCGTCGCCGGTTCCGCGGTCCGCCGGGGTGCCGAGGCGGCCCACGATCCGGGCCAGGCCGGCGCCGTAGAAGTCCATCAGGACCCGCACCAACTCCTCTGCTGCGGCGCACACTTCCTGGTCGCCGTTGGCGCTCAGGCGGTCGAGCAGGTCCTCGACCCGCTGCCCGGCCTGCACGGCGTCGAGGGCCCTCGGCGGTGCGACGGCCATCGCTGCGGCGCTCATCCGGCCAGTCCGCTCAGCCCGGTGGGGACGTGCATCTGCTTGACGGTCTTGCCGTCGCCCACATACATGTGGACGCCGCACGGCAGGCAGGGGTCGAAGCTGCGGACGGTCCGCATGATGTCGATGCCCTTGAAATTCTCCGGGGTGTTCTCCTCGAAGATCGGTGTGTTCTGCACCGCGTCCTCGTAGGGGCCGGGGGTGCCGAACGTGTCCCGCGTGCTGGCGTTCCACGGGGTGGGCGGGTAGGGGTGGTAGTTGGCGATCTTGCCGTCCCTGATCACCATGTGATGGGAGAGCACGCCGCGTACGGCCTCCGTGAAGCCGACACCGATGCTCTCGTCCGGCACGTCGAACTTCTCCCAGGTCTGGGTGCGTCCGGCACGGACCTCCTCGAGCCCCTTCTCGGCACAGTGCAGCGCGATCGCGGCGGCGTACGCCTGGAAGTAGGTGCGAGCGCGGTTGCGTTCCAGCGCGTTGCTCCACTTCGGGATCTTCCACTCGAAGGTGGTCTCGGGCTTGGTCATGGTGCGCGGCAGGTTGATGACGACGCTGTGACCGGTGGCCTTCACATAGCCGACGTCGACAAGCCCGGACAACGCGGTGGACCAGAGTCGGGCGAGGGGGCCGCCACCGGTGTCCAGGGGCAGGTGGTCCTTGCCGTCGAACCAGCGGGGCGACATCACCCAGCTGTACTTGTCGTCGAAGTTCCGCTTCTGCGGGGCGGGGATCGTGTGCTGGTTCCACGGATGGCGGGGGTCCACCGGGTTGCCCAGCGGGTCGTGGGTGACGAACTGCTCCTTGCCCTCCCAGTCGTCGTAGTACGAACTGCCGAGCAGGATCCGGATGCCGAGGTTGATCTCGGTGAGGTCGTTGGTGACCAGTTTGCCGTCCACGATCACGCCGGGGGTGACGAACATCTTCCGTCCCCAGTCGGTCATGTTGGCGTACGTGAAGTCGCAGTGTTCCGGGTCATTGAGCGCTCCCCAGCAACCGAGCAGAACCCGCCGGCGGCCGACCTCCTCGTACCCGGGCAGCGCCTCGTAGAAGAAGTCGAACAGGTCGTCGTGCAGGGGAACAACCCGCTTCATGAACTCCACGTACCGCATGAGGCGGCTGAGGTAGTCCGTGAAGAGCTGGACGGACGCGACCGTTCCGACGCCGCCCGGGTAGAGCGTGGAGGGGTGCACATGGCGCCCTTCCATCAGGCAGAACATCTCCCGTGTGTAGCGGCTCACTTGAAGGGCCTCGCGGTAGAACTCCCCCTCGATGGGGTTGAGGGAGCGCATGATGTCGGCGATCGTGCGGTAGCCGTGCTCCCCGGCGTGCGGCGACTCGGTGCGCTCGGCGAGCTCCAGGACTCCGGGGTTGGTCTCGCGGACCATCTTCTCGCAGTAGTCGACCCCGACCAGGTTCTCCTGGAAGATGTTGTGGTCGAACATGTACTCCGCCGACTCACCCAGGTTGATGATCCACTCACCGAGGTTCGGCGGCTTCACCCCGTAGGCCATGTTCTGCGTGTACACGGAACATGTGGCGTGGTTGTCGCCGCAGATCCCACAGATGCGGCTGGTGATGAAGTGGGCGTCCCGGGGGTCCTTGCCCCGCATGAAGACGCTGTAGCCACGGAAGACCGACGAGGTGCTGTAGCACTCCGCGACCTGCTTCTGCTTGAAGTCGATCTTCGTGTGGATGCCGAGACTGCCTACGATCCGGGTGATCGGATCCCAGGCCATCTCGACGAGGCCACTGCCGTCGCCGGCCGCCTTCGTCGTGGGTGCCATTGTGTGTGCCATGACCCTTCTGGGGAGTGGGAGTTGATGGAGGAGGGAGCTGGGCGGAATCGGGACGTTCACCGATCGCGGGGTGCGGGGCACCCGGCAGACGCCGCGCCCGTCACCGGGGCGTTCGGTATCCGGTGGTGAGCTTGGAGCCCTTGTGACGCCACCTCGGTTCCTTGTCCACGGTCTTCGCCGTGATCGACCGGAGCCTGCGGACCACCGCCCCGTACGCTTCGCTGGCGGCGCTGGAGACCTTGCCGCCGGGCGGTTCGTCCATGAACGGCATGAACTTGTCGGGGAATCCGGGCATGGTGCAGGCGATACAGATGCCGCCGACGTTCGGGCAGCCGCCGATGCCGTTCATCCAGCCGCGCTTGGGTACGTTGCACTTGACGACGGGACCCCAGCAGCCCAGCTTGACCAGGCATTTCGGCGAGTCGTAGGTGGTGGCGAACTCGCCCTGCTCGTAGTAACCGCCCCGGTCGCACCCCTCGTGCACGGTGGCTCCGAAGAGCCAGGCCGGGCGCAGCTTGTCGTCCAGCGGAATCATCGGCGCGGATCCCACCGCCTGGTAGAGCAGGTAGGTAAGGGTCTCCGAGAAGTTGTCCGGTTGGATCGGGCATCCGGGCACGCACACGATCGGGATACCGGCCTTCGAGGTCCAGTCCCAGCCCAGGTAGTCGGGTACGCCCATGGCGCCGGTCGGGTTGCCGGCCATCGCATGGATGCCGCCGTAGGTGGCGCAGGTGCCGATGGCGACGACCGCCAGGGCCTTCGGCGCCAGCCGGTCAATCCACTCACTGGTGGTGATCGGCTGGCCGGTCTCGGGGTTGTCGCCGAAGCCGCACCAGTAACCCTCCTGCTTGATCGACTCGTTGGGGATGGATCCCTCGATGACCAGCACGAAGGGATCGAGCTCGCCGCGTTCGCCCTTGAAGAACCATTCGATGAAGGTGTCCGCGCCGCCTACCGGACCACTGTCGAAGTCGATCAGGGGCCAGTGGACCTGGATCTTGGGCAGCCCGGGCAGCACACCGAGCACGATCTCCTCGATGCTGGGCTGCATCGCCGCGGTCAGCGACACCGAGTCGCCGTCACAGCTCAGCCCCGCATTGATCCAGAGGATGTGGATCGGGGACTCCTCGTCGGCGGCCGCACCTTCTGCCCGGGCGCCGACCGTGTTCGCTGTTGCTGCACCCATGGGGATGCCTCCTTGGAGAGCTATGCAATGAATGCCCGCTTTTCGGCGTTCATGTCCAGCTAACAGCCAGCCGGCCCGGGTACTGCGCCGAGCGCGGCCGTTGCGGTGACATTGCGGTCCCGGCCGGCGGAAGGATCCGCCATGCGCGTGCCGGGAACGCCGGTGCCGAGGTGGTGCGGAGTCCGGGCCGGGGGTTCCTTGCGCACGAAGGCGCGGCGCAGCGAGTGGTAGGGCGCGTCCGGGTCGAAGAAGATGGACCGCATCGCAGCCAGTTCCTCCCGCCGGTGGACGGCCAGCGGCTTGACCGCCTCCTGACGCTCCAGCGCCGGCTTCTTCTGGGCGATCCGGGCCTGTACGTCCGTCGACGAGGCCAGCCGGACGGCCAGTCGGAGGGCCTCGCCGGGGAAGTCCCGGGGCGGGCAGGCGACCGTCCGGTCCACCAGGCCGAGCCGTTCGGCGGACTCGGCGCCGAGCGGCAGCGCTTCGTGGACGAGCCGTTCGGCGACCTCGGGGCCCACTCGGTGCGGCAGAGTGCGGGTCCAGTACTCCGAGCCGGACAGCCCCATCAGCCGGTAGTGCGGGTTGAGGACCGATCCCTTGCGGCACCAGACCTCGTCGGCGGCCAGGGCGAGCATCGCTCCTCCGGCTGCGGCGTTGCCGCCCACGGCGGCGATCACCAGCCGGTCTGTGGTGGTCAGCACGGCCTGCACCAGGTCGTTCATGGCGTTGATGTTGGCCCAGGACTCCTCGGCGGGGTCGGCCGCCGCCTCGATGACGCCCAGGTGGATGCCGTTGGAGAAGAAGTCCCGGCCGCTGCCCAGCACCAGGACCGAGGTGGGCCGGGAGCAGGCGGTCCGGTAGGCGTCCAGGAGGCGCGTGCAGTGTGCGGTGCTCATCGCCCCGCCGGGGAACGAGAACGTGAGATGCCCGACGGCGCCGGTCTCCTCGTAGCGGATGTCGGTCCAGGTTCCGCGGCGCCCGGGTGCGTCCGGCGGGACCGGGTCCTCGGGCAGCGAAGGCAATCGGTCGCCGAGCGCCAGGACAGCGGGGAGTTTGAGTGGGGCGGGCCCTCCCGGCCGCCGCCTGGCCCGAAGCTCCGGGATCCATACGGCGCCGTCGGGCGTCGCCCGGCAGATCGCACCGGCCCGCGTGGCGAGCAGCTCTCCGGGGCGGCCGCGCAGCCGGTCCTCGGGGTGTCCCCCGTGCAGGAACCACTCGCCGCCGAGCAGTTCGTCCAGTACACCGGGGTGCGAGTCGGCTGCGCGCAACTTGCGCAGCACGGTCCGCGTGGAGTCGGACCGCCAGTCGATCCGCCGGAGTTCCTGGCGGAAGTACGGCCGGGTGCCGCCCGTGGCCCGTGTGCCGTCCTGGGGTCGGGGGCTGTACGTCCCCGAGGCGAACCGGTCGACGGCGAGCAGTACGGCCGTGAGCGCCGCATCGGAGACCTCGTTGCGGTACAGGTCGCTCTTGCCGACCGGTGGTACGGAGAACCCGACCGATGCCCAGACGTCTCCGGCGTCCATCTCCTCGTCGGCCTGCAGAACCGTCACACCCCAGCGGCTGACGCCCTCGTGGATCGCCCAGTCGAGCGAGGACGGACCGCGGTCGCCGACAGGTCCCGGGTGGACGATGAGGCACGTGTGCGCCGACCACACGTCCCGCGGGATGGCCGTCCTGAGCATCGGAGCCACGATCAGTTCGGGGGCGAACCGCCGGACCGCGTCCCGCAGATGACCCTCGGAGAGGGCGAGTTCGACCGCCACGCTGTGGCCGCGGTCCCGCAGCTCGGCGTGGACGCGCTGAGTGAGGCTGTTGAACGCGCTCGCGACGAGCAGGATGTGCACGGCGGACTCCCAGCGGTTCTGCGGCACCCGGCCGGAGCGGGTCCGGCCGGGTGCAAGCCTCGGACACGGGAAACGGGCTCCGTGGGCGCCGGGGCGGCGGAGTCACTCGAAAGGGAACGTCCTGCGGCCACTCGACGGCCGGAATACGGGCCGCGGGAGCGACAGCGCATCGGGGCCGGCCCGCTCGGCCCGTCGGCTCAGGTCTCGTCAGCGCCCTTTCGCTGCCCCCGGGCCCGCTTTCCGACCACCGCGGCGGCTGCGCCGGCGCTGCCCGCGAAGGCGAGCGCGACCATCCATGGCTGGTTGAACACGTACCAGGTGGCATGGTCGAGGGAGTAACGGCCGGGGCCGGCCAGTCCGATCGCTGCGGCAGTGAAACCGAGGAACGCCGGGTACTCGTACCCGCCGCCCTGCGCGAAGAAGCCCGCGGGCGCGTGCACGGCGACGGCGCCCGCCATGGCGCCCGCCGCCGCCGCTCCGGCGGCGGGGGTGGCGAGACCGAGAGCCAGCAGGGCACCGCCGCCCGCCTCGCCGAGCCCGGCGGCGAGGGCGCTGTGCTTGGGCGGGTGGAAGCCCATGGCCTCCATGGCCGCGGTGGTTCCTTCGATGCCCGAGCCGCCGAACCAGCCGAACAGCTTCTGAGCGCCGTGCGCGGCCAGGACCGCGCCGGTGCCGACGCGCAGGACAAGAAGGCCGAGGTCACGCCGGTTGACGCAGGTCATGGGAGGTCTCCGTGGGGTAGTGGTGTGATCCGCGTTACGGATCCACTCTCCGCGCCTCGACCGGTGGACGTACGCCGGTACTGCTCCGTCCGGGGGATGGCGCCGGGTGGTCGGCCCGGTGCGACGTACGCCATTATGCAACTTGTTGCACAATGGCGTACCGGTGGTCTACAACTGGCGCAACGACACTGCGCGAGGAGCCGCCGGATGACCCCGTACCCGAATCTGCTGAGCCCGCTCGACCTCGGGTTCACCACCCTTCCCAACCGGGTGCTGATGGGGTCGATGCATGTCGGTCTGGAAGAGGCCGAGCGTGGCTTCGAGCGGATGGCGGCGTTCTACGCCGCCCGCGCCCGTGGCGGAGTGGGGCTCATGGTCACCGGAGGCATCGCGCCGAACGACCGAGCCCGCCCCTATCCCGGCGGCGCCAAGCTGAACACCGAGGCGGAGGCCGCGCAACACGCCCAGGTCACCGCCGCCGTGCATGCGGCGGGCGGCCGGATCGCGATGCAGATCCTCCACTTCGGCCGGTACGCGCACCATCCGGATCTGGTGGCGCCGAGCGCGATCCAGGCCCCGATCAGCCCCTTCACCCCGCACGCCCTGACGGACGGCGAGGTCGAGGAGACCATCGAGGACTTCGTGCGGACCGCCGAGCTGGCACGGCAGGCCGGCTACGACGGCGTCGAGATCATGGGCTCCGAGGGCTATCTGATCAATGAGTTCATCGCAGCCGGGACCAACCACCGCACCGACCGCTGGGGCGGCTCGTACGAGAACCGCATCCGGTTCCCCGTGGAGATCGTGCGCCGGGTCCGCGAGCGGGTCGGCAGCGACTTCATCCTGATCTACCGGCTCTCGATGCTGGACCTGGTGCCCGGCGGCTCCTCGCTGGAGGAGGTCGTGCAGCTCGCCCGGGAGATCGAGGCGGCCGGGGCCACGATCATCAACACCGGAATCGGGTGGCACGAGGCCCGCATCCCCACCATCGCGACGTCCGTGCCGCGCGGTGCGTACACCTGGGTCACCGAGAAGGTGCGCGGGGCCGTCTCCGTACCGCTGGTGACCAGCAATCGGATCAACACCCCCGAGGTCGCCGAGGAGGTCCTGGCCTCGGGGCGGGCCGACATGGTGTCCATGGCCCGGCCGTTCCTCGCCGACCCGGACTTCGTCGCCAAGGCGAGCGCGGGGCGGGCCGACGCGATCAACACCTGCATCGGCTGCAACCAGGCGTGCCTCGACCACACGTTCAGCGGAAAGATCACCTCCTGCCTGGTCAATCCGCGCGCCTGCCACGAGACCGAACTCACGTTGTCGCCGACCCGGACCCGTAAGCGCGTCGCGGTCGTCGGCGCGGGTCCCGCCGGACTCGCGTGCGCCGTATCGGCGTCCGAGCGCGGGCACGAGGTGACGCTGTTCGACGAGGCCGACGAGATCGGCGGCCAGCTGAATGTGGCGCGCCGGATCCCCGGCAAGGAGGAGTTCGACGAGACGCTGCGCTACTTCCGCACCCGGCTCGCGGAGCAGCAGGTCGAGCTCCGGCTCGGGACGAAGGCGACGCCGGACGCGCTCGGCGGCTTCGACGAGATCGTCCTCGCCACCGGCGTGACACCCCGCTCCCCCGCGATCCCGGGCCTGGACCACCCCAGCGTGGTCGGTTACCTCGACGTCCTGCGCGACGGGGCGCCTGTCGGACAACGGGTCGCGATCATCGGTGCGGGCGGGATCGGCTTCGACGTCGCCGAATTCCTGACGGACGGCGGCGATTCGGCGAGCCAGGACCCGGAGGTGTTCTTCCGCCACTGGGGGGTCGACACCGCGTACCGGGAGCATGGTGGCCTGCGCCTCCCCGAGCGCCCGAAGCCGCCGCGCACCGTACATCTCCTGCAGCGCAGGACGAGCAAGGTGGGCGCCGGGCTGGGCAGGACGACCGGCTGGATCCACCGTACGGAGCTGCGGCACCGAGGCGTCACGATGATCGCGGGCGCCACATACGACCGCATCGACGACGACGGTCTGCACCTGACGGTCGACGGCGAACAGCACCTCCTACCGGTGGACACGGTGGTGCTCTGCGCCGGTCAGGAGCCACGCCGCGAACTGTACGAGGAGCTGATCGCCTCGGGTCGTACGCCGCATCTGATCGGCGGCGCCGACGTGGCCGCCGAGCTGGATGCCAAGCGTGCCATCCACCAGGGAACGGAGCTCGCGGCAGCCCTGTGACGCCGGCCGTCCCTAGGATGCTCTCCATGTCACTCCCGCACGCGATCCTCACCGCCCTGCTCGAAAGGCCGTCGTCGGGGCTGGAGCTGACCCGCAGGTTCGACCGGTCGATCGGCTACTTCTGGTCGTCCACGCATCAGCAGATCTATCGCGAACTGGGAAAGCTGGAGCAGGCCGGGCAGATCCGGGCCCTGCCGTCGGCGCAGCCCGCCCGTGGGCAGAAGAAGGAGTACGAGGTCCTGCCCGCCGGCCGCGCGGCACTGTCCGCATGGGTGGCGCTCCGGGAGGACCCGAAGCAGATCCGCGATCCGCTGCTGCTGCGGATGCGCGCGGCGGCGGTGGTCGGCGCACCGGGCCTGGACGCGGAACTACGGCGCCACCTGGAGCTGCACCGAGACCAGCTGGCCGAGTATCTGGCAATCGAGGAGCGGGACTTCCCGCCGGAACGGAACTCGGAGGAGGACCGGCTGCGGCATCTCGTACTCCGCGGCGGCATCGATCTGGAGAACTTCTGGATCGGCTGGCTGACCCGGGCTCTGGACGGGATCCCGGCCACCGGGCCGGGCCCGTCGGCGGGGTAGGGATCTCCCCCATGTCCTTGGGGTCACGGGGGGAGACCGAGGAGGAAACAGCCACCGGATGTCCGGCGCCGGTCCCCCGGTGAGCTCCTCTTACGGCCCGCCGACCGGCGTCCTGCCGAGTTCCGGTCGCAGCGTCAGCTGGTCCGTCGTCCGGGAGCTGCCGATCACGACCCGCGACGGCACACTCGGCGCCGGCTCCGCCTCGATCCTGGCCCGGTACGCAGACGGCGTCGCCCCGTCCTGCGCCCGGCTGAGCAGAATGACTCCCCGCGCCGCCGCCGCCGACCCCAGCAGCGCCGGAACCAGCGCGATCGTCCCGCCCTGGAGGCGTTCTCCGAGCAGCGCCACACCTATCACCGCGGCGGCAACGGGATTGGCGAGCGTCAGGACCGCGAGCGGCGCACCGAGACCACCCTGGTAGGCGGTCTGCGAGAGCAGCAGACCCCCCATCGCGAAGGCCGACACGAGCAGCGCCACGGTCACCAGGCGCCAGCTGAACAACGGGCCCGTGTGGCCCGTGACCGCCACCGTCACTGTCTGGGTGAGCGCCGAGGCGACGCCCGACGTGATGCCGGATGCCGCAGCGTGCCTCAGTCCGGGGCGGGCCCCCGGCCGGCTGAGTCCGGCGACGACCGCCATGGTCACCGCACCGACCGCGAGCGCCTCGACCAGGCTCAGCGTCTCGAGCGGTGCGGAGCCGCCCGCCGTCAGCAGGAGGGCGCCCAGGCCGAGGAGGGTGAGAATCGTGCCGCGCCATTCCATCCCGGTCACCCGACGCCCGGCGGTGCGCGCGCCCAGCGGTACGGCGGCGACCAGGGTCAGCGCGCCGAGCGGCTGGACGAGGGTGAGGGGCCCGTACTTCAGCGCCGCGACATGCAGCAGCGCGCCACCGGCGTTGAGTCCGACCGCCGACCACCACGCCCCGCGCCCGAGCATCCGGAGCACTCCGGTGCCCGGATCCGTGCGTCCGGCGAGCCGGGCCTGAGCCACCGCCGCCGAGGCGTACGCGGCGGCGGAGACCAGGGAGAGGGTGACGGCGATGAGCGTGGCGTTCATGACCGGCCCTCGGACGACGAGGCGTACGCCCGGGAGGCGGCCTGGACGGGAACACGGGACATCGGCGGCGCGGTACGGGCGGGCGCCAGGGCGTGTTTCGAAAGGGGCGTTGTCCGGCCGTAGGGCGGGCCGGGCGGCGTCCGGTGCATGCGATCGCAAGGCAGGGAGTCGCCGCCCCGATAGCGGGCGTATCGGAGCGAGCCCGACAACGCAGCGAGCGTGCGTGCCAGACGCCGCCCGGCAGACGGGACTTCCGAAACACGCCCTGGCTCGCCCCCTGCACCGGAAGGCCACGGCAGATGCCCGCGGACCGGCTCCGTCGGCTGGAGCCGCAGCACCGCGAGCGCCACGGCGAGCAGCGCGCTGACGACGATCGAGTCGAGCCAGTAGTGGTTGGCGGTGCCGACTATCACCAGCAGGGTGACGAGCGGGTGCAGCAGCCACAGCCAGCGCCAGCGCGAACGCGTCGCGACGATCAGTCCGACGGCGACCATCAGCGCCCAGCCGAAGTGCAGCGAGGGCATCGCGGCGAACTGGTTCGCCATCGAGTCGGTCTCCGGCGTGTCCCCATACACCGTCGGCCCGTACACCTGGCCGGTGTCGACAAGTCCGGCGGCGTCCAGCATCCGCGGCGGGGCGAGCGGGAACAGCAGGTGGAGTGCGAGAGCGGCACCGGTGAGCGCGGCGAGGATCCGGCGCGACCAGACGTAATGGCGCGGGCGGCGCCAGTACAGCCAGGCCAGGAAGAGCAGCGTGGCCGGGAAGTGCACGGTCGCGTAGTAGGTGTTCGCGAGGCGGACCAGCGTCTCGCTGTGCAGCAGCACGCCCTGCACGGCGCCCTCGCTCGGCAGATGCGCCGCACGTTCGAAGTCCCAGACGTGTCCGGCGTTGCGGTACGCCTCCTCGACGTGACCGTTCGCGGCCTGCCGGCCGAACTTGTAGACCACGAAGAGCCCTACGACAAGAAGGAGCTCGCGGACGAGGGGCGGTCGGGCAGAAGTGTCCGGCTCCCGATCTGCGGGCTCGCTACGGGCGTACATCACCCGGTGCCCCTTTGCTGACGAAGCGGTGTTACGGCGGCATGGTCCAGTCCCTGCCAAATCGATACGCCAGTGTACCGATACGTTCACGTATCGGTACACGCGCGTTTCGGTACACTGGCGTATCGGAAGACCTCGTCGCAGAGCCGCAGAGAGGGAAAGCACATGTCGTCGCACGATTCCGTGCAGAAACAGGCCCACGCTTCTCGGCGCTCGAAGATCACGCCGGAGCGGGCGCAAGAGTTCTACGCGGCTGTGCTCGAGATGCTCAGGGAGAGCGGGTACGAATCGCTCACCATGGAGGGGGTCGCCTCCCGCACCCGATGCGGGAAGTCCACGCTCTACCGGCAGTGGGGCTCCAAGCCGGAACTGGTCGTCGCGGCACTGCGCAGCACCCAGCGAATGCTGCTCTCGCACATCGACACGGGCTCGCTCGCCGGTGACCTGCGTCTGGCGGTCCAGGCCATCAGCGCGGGTTCCGGACGGGACGTCCCGCTGCTGCACGCACTCAGCCATGCCGCACTGCAGAGCCCGGAGCTGCTCTGCGCGCTGCGCGAGGCGCTGATCCTGCCGGAGATCGCAGCGATCGACGTCATGGTCCGGCGGGCCATGGAGCGTGGCGAAATCCCCATGGACAACCCCGCGGCGGAGTTCGTCTCCGCGCAGTTGCTGGGCGTGGTGCGGGCCAGGCCACTGCTGGAGGCGAAGATCGCGGATGAGGCATATCTCACCCGCTTCGTGGAGAGCACCATCTTCCCCGCACTGGGACTGGACCTGCCCGACACCGGGTCCTGATGAACGTGGGCCGTCGTCCGAGCGGAGGACGAGGGCCCGCCTGCGCCGCACCGTGGGGACGGGGGTGGCGCACCGTCCGGCCGGCCGGTGACTTCTTCGGGAGTCACCGGCCGCCCGTGCTCCCGGGACACTCACGGCCTGGCTTGCCAAACAAACGATTGGTAGATTGACTCCACGAGTTCGGCACCAGCAGAGGCGGACCATGGACATCGGCAGCCCCATCGACTTCACCGGCCGAACGGCGATCGTCACCGGTGGCACGAAGGGCATCGGCGCCGCGATCGCCGAGGCGTTCCTGTCCGCGGGCGCGGAGGTGCTGGTCTGCGGGCGCAATGAACCGTCCCGACTCCCGGCGGCCGGTGGGCGGACCGCCCGCTTCCGGTCGGTCGATGTCCGTGATGCGGCGGCGTCCGCCGCACTCGTCGACGCCGCGGTGGAGCGGTACGGACGGCTGGATGTGCTCGTCAACAATGCGGGCGGCTCCCCCGACGCCGCCGCGGCGACCGTGTCGCCGCGGTTCGTCGAAAAGGTCGTCGCGCTGAATCTGCTGGCGCCGTTCTATGTGGCGCAGGCGGCGAACCGGGTCATGCAGCGACAGGACGGCGGCGGCTCGGTGATCAACATCGGCAGTGTCTCCGCACACACCCCGCAGCCGGGTACCGCCGCGTACTCGGCGGCGAAGGCGGGACTGCTGGCACTGACCCGGGCGCTGGCCCTGGAATGGGCGCCGAAGGTGCGCGTCAACCACATCACGACCGGACTGATCCGCACCGAGAGCGCCGCGTCGGTGTACGGCGAGGACGGAGGTGCGGCGGTGGCGGATGTCATCCCGATGCGGCGGATGGCGGTGCCGGACGATGTCGCGCGCGCCTGTCTGTACCTGGCCGGAGACCTCGCGGTGTATGTCAACGGCGCCGATCTGGCGGTGCACGGCGGCGGAGAGGTGCCGGCCCGGTTCCTGGCTGCGAAGGGCCGATAGCGGGACGGGTCCAGGGGACGCCCCGACCTGGCCGCCCGCGGCGGCGCCCCTGCGCCGGCCACAGATCACCACCGTGAGAGCACACGGCTACCGCCTGGAGACCGACAGTGCCGGTCACGATCACGGCGGAGCATGAGCCCACCAGATTCGTCTACAGTCCTGTAGACGAAAGTGCTGCGACCGGGCTGCGGGCCCCCGACGAAGGACTCGACTGCCATGACGGAACTTCTGCAACGCCGCGTCCTGGTCGTCGAGGACGACCACGGGCTGCGCGACGTGCTCGCCCGCGGACTGCGCGAGGAGAACTTCGCCGTCGTGACCGCCGCCAGCGGAGCCGGCGCCCTGCGCACCCTCGATGACCGAGTAGATGCCGTCGTCCTCGACATCGGGCTGCCCGACTCGGACGGCCGGGACGTGTGCCAGGCCATGCGTTCGGCCGGGCTGCAGGCCCCGGTGGTCTTCCTCACCGCGCACGACACGCTCACCGACCGGCTCTCGGGCTTCTCGGCGGGCGGCGACGACTACCTCGCCAAACCCTTCCACCTGGCCGAACTCGCCGCCCGGATTCGCGCGGCGCTGCGCCGCGCCGGACCGGACCCCGTGGTCGAGCTGGCGGAGCTGCGGCTCGATCCCGTACGCCACCTCCTGGAGGTGCACGGCAAGCCGGTGGCGCTCACCCCCACCGAGTTCCGCCTGCTGGCAGCGCTCATGGCGGCGCCCGGAACCACCGTCCGCAGACGGGAACTGCTGCGCGCGGCCTGGCCCGACGGGGCGCAGGTCAGCGACAACACGCTCGATCAGTACCTGACCCGGCTGCGCCGGAAGCTGCGCGAGGCGGACAGTCCGCAGGAGATCAGTACCGTACGTGGCGTCGGGTACCGACTGATATGAGGCGATTCCGCGTCATCGGACGACTCCGCGCCGCACTTCCCCGCACCCTGCGGGGCCGCCTCGCCCTGCTCGCCCTGGCCTCCGCCACTGCCTGGGTCGCCGCGCTCACCGTCGCGTTCAACATAGTCCTCGCCGGACGACTCAGCAGTCAGGCCGACGGCCTGCTGCAGACCCGTGCCGCGGCGGTGGCCGCCACCATCGAGGCGCGCCCGGACGGTGGGATCGTCGTCCACGAACCGGCTGACGACCGGGCCCTGGATGTCGGCACGTGGATCTACCGCGGCAGCACGGCCGTCGAACGGCCGAGCGCGCCCGCCGCGCTCCAACGGCAGGCGGACGGGCTCACCGGCCAGGGCATCAGATACCAGGAGTCGGGCGGCAGGAACGCCTCCCGGCTGTACGCCCTGCCGGTGCGCGCCGGCAACCGGCAGACCGGCACCGTCGTCGTCGCCGTCTCCCTCGACCCGTACCGCAGCACCGCCCGTGCCGCCCTCGCCGGTTCCGCGATCCTCGGGCTGCTGCTCCTGGCCGGGGTGTATCTGCTCACCCGCACCATCGTCGAGCGGGCCCTGCGACCGGTCGCCGAGATGAGCACCCGGGCGGCCCGCTGGAGTGAGCTCGGCGCCGCGGAACGCTTCGGCACCGGCCACCGCCCGGACGAACTCGCCGCGCTCGCCACCAACCTCGACGAACTCCTGGACCGGCTGGCCGCCGTACTGCGCCACGAACAGCTGCAGACCGCCGCGCTCTCGCACGAGCTGCGCACCCCGCTGGCCCGCATCGTGGCCGAGACCGACTGGCTCACCGCCCGGCCACGGGACGCGGCCGGGCAGCACGCCTCCCACGAGGCGATCGCTGCCGCCGCCACGAGCATGCGGCACATCTGCGACACCCTGCTGTCCGAAGCCCGCGCGCGCACCGAGCAGCCGCCCGGCCGCTGCCTGCTGCCCTCATTGGCCCATCACGTGGCCGAGCAATACGCGCAGCTGCACCCCGACGCCCCGCCGCTGTCCGTACGGGGCGGCGCCGACGTCACCGCAGGGGTCTCCCCCGCAGTCGTGGAACGCATGCTCATGCCGCTGCTCGACAATGCCCGCCGCTACGCCTGCACCGCCGTCACCCTGACGTACGCGCAGACCCCGGCCGGTGTCGAGCTCGCCGTGACCGACGACGGCCCGGGTGTGCCCCCGGAGACCGGGGCGGACGTCTTCGAGCCGGGCCGCCGCGCCGACCCGGACGACGGTCATGACGGGGCCGGTCTCGGGCTGGCCCTGGCCCGGCGGCTGGCCCGCGCTTCCGGCGGCGACATCGAGTGGGACCCGGCCGCCGCCGGAGCACGGTTCGTGGTCAGCCTTCCGACGGGCTGACGGGAGCGGGGGTCGCGTCCCGCCGGGTCACGGTCAGATAGCTGACGAGGGCCAGGATCAGGACGAGGAAGATCGCGCTGGTGCCGACCGTACCGAGGCCGAGCCCGCCATCGGCGCGCGCCTGGGAGAGGTAGTCGCCGAACGAGGCGCCCAGCGGGCGGGTCAGGATGTACGCGATCCAGAACGCCGGCACGGCGGCGAGGCCGAGCCCGTAGTGGGCGGCGGCCACGGCGGCGATGAGCACGGCGAACAGCACTGCGGACACCCAGTACCCGAGGTCCACCCGTTCCGCAGTGAGGTCGCCCGCCGAGGTGCCGAGAGCGAAGGTGAAGAGGATCGCGGCCCAGTAGAACGCCTCACGGCGGACCGTGTGAACGGAGTGGATGGAAAGCGTCCGCTCGCTCCCGTACCAGGCGGCGAACACCGCGACGAGCGCCACGGCGAAGACGGCCGTCGTCGTCTCCAGCGCGACCCCGAAATTGTCCGTGAGGTTGTCGCTCACCAGCGTGCCGACCACGCTGATCAACACCACGGCGAGCCAGTAGAGCCCGGGGACGTACCTCTTGGCCCGGAACTGGAACCAGAGCGTGCCGATCAGCAGCACAGTCATGACCAGCGACGTGTTCGTCAGCCCCAGACCGAGGTTCTCGTTGAGGAGATCGGCGGCGGTCTCGCCCACCGTCGTGCACAGCACCTTGATCACCCAAAAGTAGATCGTGACTTCAGGGACCTTGTTCAGCATCTGGCGAGCCCCGGCGCGTACCGGAAACGCAGCTGTTTCGTTCGTCATGAAAGGTGAGGCTGGCACGGCGAACCTGAACACATCCTTACTGCTTCTGCACGGCCGGCGGCCTCGGCCCGGCCGCCACCCGGCCGCCCATGGTGCCGGTCGGGCCGTGAACGGCAGGCGGTTCAGGGCAGCCTCGCGTACGCGACGCAGTGGGTCGTGCACCGTGCGGGGTTCGGTGGCCCACATGCGGGAGATACCCGACATCCAGCACCGCGTGCAACAGTCAAGAGCTTCGTTCAAGCTGAGACCGACCGGCAATTGGGGGGATACACACCACCGTTCGGAGTGCACCATGCCCGACAGCAAATTCCAGCAGTTCCTGACGCGCGAAAACGCCGCGGTGGTCCTGGTCGATCACCAGGTGGGCCTCTACAGCGGTGTGCGGGACACCGGCCTACTGGAGCTGAAGCACAACGTGGTCTCCCTCGCCCGGGCCGCGCAGGTACTCCGGTTGCCGACGGTGGTCACGACGACCGCGGCGGACAGCATGTGGGGCCCGCTGATTCCGGAACTCACCAAGGTACTTCCCCAGGGCACCGATGTCATTGACCGCAGCACCGTCAACGCCTGGCACGACAGCCGTGTGCACGACCGGATCAAGGCCACGGGACGCAAGAAGCTGATCTTCACCGGAATCTCCCTCGAGGTCTGCGCCGCCCTCCCGGCTATTGCTGCCGCCGCCGAGGGATACGACAGTTACGTGGCCGTCGACGCATCCGGCACGTTCTCCGACACCAAGCGCGAGACGGGCATCGTCCGCCTCCAGCAGGCCGGAGTGATCGTCAGCGACTACGCAACGCTGATGGTGGAGATCCTGGCCGACAACGCGGCTCCCGAGGCGGGCGAAACCTACGAGGCGCTCGACATGGCGTTCGCCGTACTGGTCGGCCAGATCTCAGCTGCGTACAGCAGGCAGAGCTGACCTGGTGACGCTGCGATCGTGCCCTGTCCGGCATGGTGGGCATGCCCATCGACACGGGTGCCGCCTTCACCCGCGGCGGACACCGCACCCATGGGGACACGGTGCGGGTGGCTTTACGGGACAGCCCTTTGTCACGCACGGACATCTCGAGACGAGGAGCTGCCACGACGACCGCCCGCCGAATCGGCACCGCCGCGACGTCCGTTCCCTACCGGGCCGAAGGCGTCAGCGGGACCGGCCTCCCTGCCTGGTGCGATCCCGTCTCCCCGGATACCGGTCGGCCGCCGCCGTGGAGTCAGTCGGGGGCGTCGCCGCCGAGGAGGGTGATCAGCCGGCCGAGGAGGGCGTCGAGTTCGCGGCCGACGTCGGCGATCCGCGGGTCGCCGTAGCTGGCGAACAGCAGGCTGGGCTGGTCCACGGCGAGCTTGGTGTCGCCATCGGGGTCGGCATAGAGCAGGGTCCGCAGTGGTGCGTGCAGCATCACCGACGGGTCGTGCCGGAACATGCGTTCGGCGATGGTGTGGTTGCCCATCAGGTACTGCGTGGCCTTCCATGTGGACGGCGAGCCGGCCATGACGGCGGTGATGTCGCTGCGGTAGTAGCGCATGAACCCGTGCGGGGCGTTGATCTCGGCGAGCTCGAGCGTGGCCTGCCACGAGGCCATCTGGAAGAAGCGGTGGAGATCGATCTCGGGGACGAGAGCTTCGTAGTGCTCACGCGCTGCGTCGTAGGGGCGCGGGAGCGCCACAACGAGCCGTCGGGCGGGGTGGTCGATGACGGCGGTGTCCCTTGTCATGGCTGTGCCTGTTCGTCGTCGGAGTGGACGAGCTCGACATCGTGGATGTCGAGCGTGATGGAAGGGAGGTTGAGGTTGACGCTGTTGTCGGGATTGCGGCGGAAGACTCGTCGGCGCGTCGCCACGAGCAGCCCGTCGAAATCCTGGTAGCGGCTGGTGTAGTGGCCGACCAGGGTGCTGCCGTTGACTTCCGCGATGTAGTCCATGCGCCGTTGCATTCCGAGAGCGTCGAAGTAGAAAACTTGGTCGGGGTTGTGCGTGGCGATCTCGGGCGGAAAGCGCACCTGCAGGCGTCGCCAGGTCTGCCCGGCCTCGCTCCACGGTTCGATCTCGCGGACCCGCACATACGGATAGGTGAAGAGGAACGGGGTGGTGAAGTAGTTCCAGCACGCGTAGCCCAGGAAGTAGCCGAGGTGGAGGGCATCCCAGGTGCTGTTGCGCAGCATTCCCTTGAAGCCGGCGCGTGCGGGTGCGAGGGTTTCGACCGGTTCGCCTTCGAGGGTCTGCATGGTGACGCTGTCCGCGGCGGCGTCGAAGATCATGCGCTGGTCGGGGCGGGTGAACGGGCTGAATACGATGTGCTCTCTGACCGTGTCGAGTGTCAGGATCTGGTCGAATGTCTTCTCCGGCGGCCAGCCCTTCAGCGCCCAGACCGGCCCGCCGATGGAGATGTCGACTTTTAGGCCGCGCAGGGTGTCCCAGAGTTCTTGACCGCCGGTGGCGGCGATTGCCAGATCGAGGAGTTCCTCACTCATGGGCCGGGTACTTTCCGTCGCGATGTTTTCGGCGACCATCAGGGGCGGACGAGAACGAGGCCGACCTTGCCGGGCCGTACCGCGTGCTCCACGGCGTCGGCCAGCTCGCCAAGGCCGTACGTGGCGGCCACCTCGAACTGGTCCTTGAGCCCCAGCGCGATCTGCTTCGCGGCGGCGACATCGGATGCCCGCCTCTCGGCGGATGCCTCGGACAGCCAGCGGCCGATGTTCTTGCCCCGCAGCGTCAGCGACTTGGTCAGCAGCATCGACGCGTGCACCGAGATCGGCTCCTCGGCGATCAGCCCGTAACTGACCAGCTTCCCGCCTGGCGTCAACAGGTCCAGAAGGCTCTCCGTCAGCTTCCCGCCGATCGGGTCGAAGGCCACACCGACCGGGCGGCCGGCGGCTGTCTTGCGGACCTCGTCGGCCCAGCCCGGATGCTCTGTCGACACGACCGGCACGTCCGGGAACCGCTTACGCAGCTCGGCGGCACCACGGTCGCTGCGGACGACGTTGACGAGCGCCAGGTTGTGAAACTGGCACACGCCCGTCACCAGCCGCCCGACCGACGAGCCCGCGGCGGTCTGCACCAGAAGGCCGTCGTATCCGAAGGCCAGGTGCTCCTGCGCCTCACGGCGCAGCATCACCGTGGTGAGCGGATTCGCCAGCATCTGCGCGGCGACTTCGTCCGACAGCTCGTCCGGTACGGCGACGACCACCTCGGCGTCCGCCGCGATCCACTGGGACCACGCCCCCGGCTGGGGGAAGACCGTTACGCGGCCCCCGACCTCGACACCCGGCGCGACGCGCGCTCCCGGGCCGATCGCCTCCACCACGCCGGTGGCCTCCAGGCCGGCCGGAACCGGCTGTACAGCCTTCCCTGGGTAGGCCTCGATGGCCTGGAGATCACCAGGGTGCACCGTGAACACCGTGGTGCGGATGAGAACCTGGCCGCGCTCGGGCGCTGCCGGCTCCGACTCCTCGATGACGGTCAGGACGTCGGCGGGCAAGCCGCCACGGGTGTAGACGACACGCCGGTTCATGATTCTCCTTCTGCGCGCTGGTGTGTGTGGGTCTTGGCCCAGGCATCAGCCGATGTCCTGCAGCCCCAGTCGCTCTCCGCCGGGTGCGCTGCGAAACGCACGGTTTCGCAGCGCTCGCGGCCCGCGTCGCATGGGCGGTCTCTGTCGCCCGTCGCGGCAATTGCCTGGTAAAGGAGTTCGTCACTCATGGCCGGGCCCTTTCCGGGGCGGTTTCGGCGTGCAGAATCAATCCGGTGCCCGTGTGGCCGCCGGCCCCGTGCACGGTGGTCGGCCGGCACCTCCAACGGTCAGCCCGCAACGCAGGAGACGCTGGACAACGCACGACGAGGACGCGGCTTCAGAGGCCGAACAGGGCGGGGTTCTCACGGACGTATGTGGCCACCCCCGAAGGAGGCCGCCCGGTGACCTGCTCGACCCCGTCAGCCTTGCGGTCGTATCGATTCTCCGCGTGAAGGCGAGCCATGGTGGAGATGTGCTGGAAGACGTGGTCCGGCAGCCCCAGCGGCCTGAGATCGTCGTCGATCCATTCCTGCAGTGGGACGGCGGTGTAACTGACCGGTCGTCCCACAGTTGCGGAAACCTCCGCCGCCATGGCGGCGATGTCCTCCGAGCGGGGGCCGGTGAGCTCATAGATCCTGCCGATGTGCGGGGCCGGATCGGCCAGGATCTCCTCCACGACCGAGGCGACGTCCCCGGCCGCCACCGGGGAGGTTTTCGCCCGGCCGAAGGGCAGTCTGATGGTTCCGTACTTCGCGATCGAGGAAAAGCCGACACGGAACAGCGGGTTCTCCAGGAACACGGTGGGCCTGATCTGGACAACGGGCAGGCCTGACCAGCCAAGAACCTGCTCGACCAGCCACTGCTGCCGCTGCTGCACAGACTCGGAGGTGCTGGTGAGGTCCATCTCGGAGACAGTCAGCTGCGACATGTTCACGAACGCTTCCAGGCGTCCGTACGCGCGCGCGACGGCCGCCACCGTCACGGCAGCTTCCAGATACTGCGCCGACACGCCCATGCCGAAGTACATACGTCCACAACCGGCCAGGGCGTCGGCGACATCGCCCGCGCGCGTCAGGTCTCCGACGACGACCTGGGCACCTGTCGCACGCAGCGCCTCTGCCCGCTCGTCATCGCGACGCACCATGGCCCGGACGGGCAGGCCCCGTTGCCGAAGACCTTCGACCACGGATCGTCCGACGGCGCCGACGCTGCCCGCCGCGCCCGTCACCAGCATCGGCAGCACACTGGCTTCCGGGGTGCGGTCCATAGGAGCAGCCTGCGGTGCGCACTGCCAAGGCGCAACCGGAGCCCGACGAGCCGTCGGCGCTGCGACAACAGCCGCGGAACACCTTCACCGCCATGCCGCCCACTCCTTGACCGCGAACCGGTCGCCGACGCGTCGCACCTCGGCTGCGCCCGGCCCCGGGAAATGCGCGGGGAGCAGCAGGGCGCCCCGGTCCGCGGCCTCCCCCAGCACCCGGTGCCGGCTGTCCCGTGCGCGGGGCTCGTCCTCGTCGAAGCTGGGGCAGTCTTCCGGCTTCACGATCTGCAGTGGACTGTGCAGCAGATCCCCGACGAACAGCGCCCGTTCCGTGCCCGACCGCAGCCATACGACGCACGAGCCGGGCGTATGGCCGGGGGCAGGCTCGATACGGAGCTGGGTGTCGATCTCGTAGTGGTCGCCCTCCCACAGCACGGTCTGTCCGGCCTGGTGCACGGGGGCGACGCTGTCCTCGAAGACATTGGCCATCTGGGGGCCGGAGCGGGTCCGGTGTCCGTTGGCCGGGTTCCAGTAGTCGAAGTCGGCGCGCGAGATGACGTATTGGGCGTTGGGGAAGGTCGGTCGCCACTCTCTCTCGTCCGTCAGGCGCGTGTTCCAGCCGACGTGGTCGCCGTGGACATGGGTGCAGATCACCGTGTCCACGTCCTGCGGGCGGACGCGTGCCGCGGCCAGCTCTCCGAGGTAGTTGGTGTTCAGATGATGGAAGGACGGCATGGCCGGGCGCTCCCGGTCGTTGCCGATGCCGGTGTCGATCAGGATCGTCCGACCCTCGCTGCGGATCAGCCAGGTCTGGATCATCATGCGGACCTCGTCACGGGCCGGGTCCAGGAAGGTGGGGGCGAGCCAGTTCTCGTGCGCCTGCCAGTGCTCGACGGGCACGTCGGGGAAGACGTAGTCGCGGGCGCGGCCTTTGGTGGGCAGCTCGACCACCCGGGTGATCTCCACGTTTCCAAGCGCGATGGTGTCCATGTCCCCAGCCTGCGCGCCGGATGACTCAGTCGCCATCACCGATGGACGGGAGCCGGTATTGCGTGACGCTGTGGCACGCCAGTTCCCGTGGTTCCTCGTTGCGCCTGCCCGGCAAATCCGCAAGGTACGGGCCGAGTGCCTCACGGCGTGGGCCCAGCTGATGGAGGCGCTGGTGGCCGAGCGCCGCCCCGACCGGCCGGTACCGCTGGTGGCCGGTACCGCCGCGATCGGGGCGGCTGTGCATCTGCCGGCCACCGCCATCGAGGAGGGCCGGGACCGGTCCTCGATGGGCGGCATCCTGGTCGGCATCGCCGCGGGACAGCCCTTAGCGTGTGCTGCCGGCCTGACGGCCCGGCCTCACTTCAGGTGCCGGTCGTAGAAGCGGCCCCCGTCCTCCATCTCGAACCACGGGGTACCGGTGTGACCACCCAGATTGGCGTGCAGCGTCTTCTCCTTGCTGCCGAAGGCGTCGAACAGGTCCAGGGCCCGCTGCCGGGGGTTCCCTTCGTCGTCCCACTGCAGAAGGAACAGCAGTGGAATGGTGACCTGCCGGGCCTCCTCACGCTGGGTGCGGGGCACGTAACCCCCGGCGAAGAAGCCGGCGGCCGCGATGCGCGGCTCGACCACCGCCAGTCGAATGCCGAGGGCGGTCCACCCCGAGTACCCGACCGGGCCGTCGATCCCGGGCAGCACAAGGAGGGCGTCCAGGGTGGTCTGCCATTCCGGGACCGCCTTTTCGACCAGCGGGCCGACGAGGCACTCGAAGATCTCGTCGACCGGCTCGCCGGCCTGCATCGCCCGGCGGAGGTCGGCGCGAGCCTGCTCGTCGGCGGCGGAACGGGGCCGGTCACCGCATCCGGCGGCGTCAATGGTGGCCACCGCGTAGCCGCAGGACGCGGTGTGCCGGGCCCGGGCCACCAGCCGGGATTCCCCCTTGGGCAGGCCGTTGTTGTGGGCCATCAGGATCAGCGGGGCCGATGCGTCGGATTCAGGCGTCCACAGGGTGCCAGGGATCTCGCCGAGGGTGAATTCGCGCTCGAGGACGCCGTCGTCGAGGCGCTGTTCAGAAGTGAATTGCATGGTCGTGCCTTTCGGGAGTGCTCTTGAACGGCGCTCCCGGACGACCTATCGCCCGACCGTGACCCCGGAGGGGAGCACCCATGTCGATACTGCGTTCACGGGTACCACCTCCTCGTTCTCTCGCACGGCCTCCGGAAAGGTAGCAGTGGTCGCCGCGGTCCGCCAACGGGTTTTTGCGGAGACTTCGTGGCCGGACGACACGGAGCTCCTCTCAAGGCCAAGGCAGCGCGGCCGGCGCTGAGCCGATACGTATCGCCGAGCACGCGATCCGGCGGCTGTCCGGCGGCTGTCCGGCGGGATCGTGGTCCGCCTCGCTCGACCCGGCCAGCTCGCCGCCGCAGCAGGCGAGGTTCAGGTGGCCAAGTGGCTGGAGGGCACCGGCCAACCCGCGGTCAGGGCCCTCGACGTGCGGCAGCCCGTCAACGCGACCGGCCACCCCGTCACGTTCTGGGCAGAGCTGCCACCGCATGAGCTCGGCACCGTCGTGGACCGCGGGTACGAGCGATAAGGACCTGCACTACGCTCGCACAGTCATTTCGCGGTCCAGCTCAACGGCCGCAGCGACGAGGAAGAGGCGCTCGTTCGGGCCGGCACGCTGGGTATCAACTGCTCGCCGAACTTCGCCCCGCCGGCCGGGTTCCGTAGCGAGCCGGCCCAGGTCGACGGCTGCGTCCTCACCGACTACGTCGGCTGATTCACCATCAGATCCTCGTTACAGTCCGGAGGTCCGGCCCGGAGCCACCGCCTATGGCTCCGGGCCGGACCGGGACGAGGAAGTCGCTCCCCCCGCTCAAGCACCGCGACCTCAATGCACTCGGCCGCTACAGCTTCACCGCCTCCACGCCCGCCGCCGCTTCAGTCAGTTTCCTTGGTCGATGACGTCGTGGAGGTATTGCAGGGTGAGCTTCTCGGCATGGCGACGGCGTTCAACGATTGCTCCGCCGTCATCGGACCACCGGCGGTAAAGATCGACGGCGGCGAGGAGGGCCTGTCCGGCCTTGTGGCGGTCGTAGCCGCACAGCGTCGCCTGAAGGTCGCGCGCCTCTTCGGGCGCGATGGTTTCGAGGTGGCGTACGCCGCGGGGGATGGCGCCCATCCGGCGAGCGGCCAAGGGGCCGAGCACGGTCTCGCGCAGGTAGTCGAGGACGCCAATGCTCTCGAACAGTTCACCGCGGCCGAGCTTCGTCGCGCCGTAGTGCACCCAGATCCAGAACCGGTCCTCGAACCACTGGAGGTCGAGCGACGGAGTGACCGGCGACTGCTGGGCGAGGACACCGGCCAGGATTCCGTTGCCCGGGTCGGGCTACGCCGGGTATGCGGACTGCAGGATGCGATCAGCGGTATACACCGAGTCGACCAGCGGATGCAGCGCCAACGCCCGCAGCGCGGGGGCGCGTTCACCGCTCGCTGCCGCCTCGATCACGGCCCGCTCCACCGCCTTGACGCTCAGCATGAGCCCGAGCTGGTCGGGCGCCACGGCGCCGGTGGCGAGCGGGGTGGCGCCGGCGGCATCCACCAGGCAGGGCACCTCCACGACTGCCTCCGGGTCCAGGCCCGGGACTGCGGTGCGGTTGCGGACGTTGAGAATGAGCGTCGTGCGCTCGTTGCGGGCGATGGCCCGCATCAGGGCCAGCGCGACGCGGTCGTAGCCGCCGCCCTCGAGGTCGCTGGCGTCGCGCTGCCAGCCGCCCGTGCTCTCCCGGCTCTCGGCCATGTACGTCGCCTCGCGCTCCCGGCGCGTACGCTCCCACGCCTCAAGCGCACCGGCGGGACTGGCGGCCGCCTGAGCGTAGAAAACCTCCTGCTGGTCGCGCAGGAACTCCCCACGGGTGGCCGGTGCCTGGCGCAGGGCGGCGACCGCCTCGCGATTGAAGTAGTAGTAGTGCAGGTACTCGTTGGGCAGCGCGCCCAACGTCCGTAGCCAGTCCGCGCCGAAGAGCTTGCCCTCCTCGAAGGACTCCAGCACCGCGGCGTCGGCCAGCAGTTCGGGCAGCCGGTCGTGGCCGTCGACGGTGATCCGGCGCAGCCAGCCGAGGTGGTTGAGGCCGACATAGTCGTAGCCCGCGCGGTCGGGGTCGGCGCCCACCGCGCGAGCGGCGCGCCGGCACAGCCCGACCGGCGAGTCACAGATGCCGATGACGCGGTCGCCGAGGACGCGCTGCATGGCCTCGGTGACCATGCCCGCCGGGTTGGTGAAGTTGATGACCCAGGCGTCGGGCGCGACGGCCGCGACCCGCTCGGCGATCTGCACCGCCTCCGGCACGGTGCGCAGGCCGTACAGCACGCCGCCCGCGCCGACCGTCTCCTGGCCGAGGACGCCCTCGCCCAGGGCGGCGCGCTCGTCGCAGCTGCGGCCCTGCAGGCCGCCGACGCGAATCGCGGAGAAGACGAAGTCCGCGCCGCGTAGGGCGTCGTCGAGGTCCGTTGTGGTGCGTACGGCCGGGCCGGGCGGGCGGCCCGGGCCCGGCCCGGTGAGCTGTGCGGCCTGCTCGGCCAGCACCGCGGCGATCGCGTCGAGGCGCCGCCGGTCGGTGTCGTACAGCACCAGTTCGGTGCACCTGCCCGCCGCGTCGCCGTCGTCCGTCAGCAGCGCGCGGTACACGAGCGGTACCCGGAACCCGCCGCCACCCAGCAGAGTCAGCCTCATACGGTGATTACCTCCGTCCCGGCCTCGCGGAACGCCGCGAGCGTGGCTGGGTCCGACGTGTCGTTGGTGATCAGGACGTCGATGTCCGGCGCCCCGCAGATACGGGCGAGACCGGTCTCGCCAGGGAACTTGCCGGCGCTCGCGAGCAGCACGACCTGCCGCGCGGCGGCGATCATGGCGCGCTTCACGGGCACCTCCACGTGCGTGCTGTCCAACACGCCGCCGCTGGGCAGCACGCCGCTCGCGCCGAGGAAGAGCCGGCCGACGTACAGCTCACGCAGATTGGACTCGGTGAGGAAGCCCACCACGGAGAGGTAGTTACGGCGCACCTCCCCGCCGAGCAGAATCAGCCGCACTTCGGGGTCGTCGCGCAGCTCCTCGTACACCGCGAGGTTGCTGGTGACGATGGTGACGGGGCGGCCGCGCAACAGCTTGGCGAGCTGGTGCGTGGTGGTGCCGATGTCCAGCAGGAGCGCGTCGCCGTCCTCGATCAGCTCGGCCGCCCGAGCGGCTATCGCGGTCTTGGCCGGCAGGTCGTCCACGGCCGCTTCGGCGAAGGGCCGCTCGTCGTCGGTGCGCGCGGCCACCGCCCCACCGTAGACGCGGGTGAGCCGGCCGGCGTCGTCGAGCTCGGTCAGGTCACGGCGGGCCGTGGCCTCGCTCACACCGAGCCTCTTGGCGATCTCCCGGACCGGGAGCACGCCTTTCTCGCCCAGGATGGTCAGCAGCCTGCGGTGCCGCGCCTCTCGCAACATGCCCGCAATGTACTCCAGTTGAGCAACTGTGCACGAGCCTGATCAATCTCTTGCATGTACACAACTCTCGGTGCAAGGTGTCGGTCAGCATGCAGCTCCGATCAGGAAGGGCGCGCAGGTGAGCACTTCTTCGACGGTCGCGAAATTATTCGACCCGCTGGCAGACATACGCCTCCCCGGCGACCCCGAGTACGACGTGTACCTGACCGGGACCGTGTTCCTCGACATGATCTTCACAGGCCTGGACCACGCCCCCGTACGCGGCACCGAGAACTGGGCCCGCGGTATGGGGCTGAGCCCCGGCGGCATCGCGAACATGGCCACCGCGCTGGCCCGCCTCGGACTGCGCACCACGCTCGCGTCCGCCTTCGGCACCGACCTGTACGGCGACTACTGCTGGGACAGCCTCTCCGGCAGCGAGGGGGTCGACCTCAGCCACTCGCGCCGGGTGGTCGGCTGGCACTCGCCGGTGACGGTGTCGATGGCGTACGAAGGCGAGCGCACGATGGTGACGCACGAGCATCCATCTCCCCCGCCGTGCACGTGCGGCCCGCCGCGTTCACGGGCCTGCGTGGCCACGCTCGAGCCCGGTCGGCAGGACGACTGGCTGAGCAAGGCGGAACGGCAGGGCAGCAAGATCTTCGCCGACGTGGGCTGGGACGACAGCGGACGCTGGGACCCGGCGGCGCTGCGTGACCTCGGTCATTGCCACGTCTTCCTGCCCAACGCCACGGAGGCCCAGCACTACACGCGTACCGACTCCCCGCAGGAGGCCGTGCGCGTGCTGGCCGAGCTGGTGCCGATCGCGGTCGTGACCATGGGCCCCGAGGGCGCGGTCGCCATCGACTCGGTCACCGGCGAGACGGCGGAGGTGCCCGGGGTTCCGGTGCGGGCCATGGACCCGACGGGCGCGGGCGACGTCTTCGTCGCGGGCTTCATGACAGGGACACTCGCCGGATGGCCGCTGGCCGACCGGCTCGCGTTCGCCAACCTGACCGCCGCCCTGTCCGTGGAGCACTTCGGCGGCTCGCTGGCCGCGCCGGGCTGGCCGGAGGTGGCCGCCTGGTGGCAGACGGTGCGCCGTCCGCACGGCTCCGGCGAACTGGCCCGGCGCTACGCCTTCCTGGACGAGTTGGTCCCCTCGGGACAGGTCCCAGGGCCGCGGTTGCGCGCGGTGCCGACCATCGGATTCCGGGGCGAGTGAGCGCGATGAGGCGTCCCCGACGATGTCCCCTGAGACGTTCAGTGAGACCCCGTTGAGACGAGGAGTGGGAATGCGAGGAGTTCGCGCGATGGTGCCGGGTACCGGCACACGACGCGCCAGGCGGAACATGCTGCCGGTCACCCTCGTCGCCGGTCTGGCCCTGCTGGCCACGGGGTGCGTGCCGGGCACCGACGGGTCGCAGGCCGGCGGGGCAGCCGGGGCCGGGAGCACGGCCGTACCGGATCCGGCGCGCGCCGGCAACGTCACGCTCACCGTGTGGGACCAGGAGACCCGTGGCGGCACGAACGGCGAGATCGAGCAGCTCAACAAGGAGTTCGAGGAGAAGTTCCCGAACGTCCGCATCAAGCGGGTCTCGCGGAGCTTCTCCGACCTCAAGACCACCCTGAAGCTCGCGATATCCGGCAACAAGCCGCCGGACGTGGTGCAGGCGAACCAGGGCTACCCGGACATGGTGACCTTCGTCCAGGCCGGGCTGCTCGCCCCGCTGGACACGTACGCGGGCATCTACGACTGGAACACCCGCTACCCCACCACGCTGCTCAACCTCAACCGGGTCTCGACCGACGGCCACCGCTTCGGCACCGGCCGGCTCTACGGGATATCCCAGACCGGTGAGTTCGTCGGCATCTACTACAACAAGGACGTCCTGGCGAAGGCCGGCGTGAAGCCGCCGAAGACCTGGACGGACTTCACCGCGAGCCTCGGCACGCTGAAGCAGAAGGGGGAGCTGCCGATCCAGTTCGGCAACCTGGACAAGTTCCCGGCGATCCACACCTTCGGCGTGCTGCAGGACCAGCTCGGCGGGGCGCAGGCACGTGACACGGTCCTCGGCCGCGGCCAGGGCTTCGACGACGCCTCCACCAAGGGCGCGGCCGCCACCCTGTCCGACTGGGTCAAGAAGGGCTACCTGCCCAAGGGCGCCAACGGGCTCGGCTACGACGACGCCGCCAAGAAGTTCGCCGGCGGCGACGGCGCGTACCTGATCACCGGCACCTGGCTGCAGGCCGACCTGAAGAAGCCGATGGGCGGCAAGCTGGGCCTCATCCCGCCGCCGCCCGCCAAGGCCGACGCCAACCCGATGACCACCGGCGGCCAGGGGCTCGCCTGGTCGATCACGTCGCGGTCCCATCACCCCGAAGTCGCCGCCGCCTACCTCGACTTCATTACGAACGCGCACGCGTCCGACGTCATGACCGAGCACGGCGTGCTGCCCGCGCTGCCGGGGCGGGCCGCGGCCGAGATCGACCCGGAGAGCAGCGAGGGACAGATGATCGCCGGCTGGCGGAGGCTGACCGCAGGTGACGGGCTGGTGCCGTACCTCGACTACGCCACACCGAGCTTCTACGACACCACGTCCAAGGCGCTGCAGGACCTCATCGCCGGCAACAGCGACCCCGAGAACTTCGCGGCGTCCCTGCAAAGGGACTACGGCGGCTTCATGAAGAAGCAGCGCGACAATTCGACGGGGTCGAAGTGACCGCCCTCCGGGACCGCTACCGCCGCCGCGCCCCCGGCGAGCCGCGCGCCATCGGCTACCTCTACGTGCTGCCGGCACTCGCCCTGTACGGTGCGTTCCTTCTGTACCCCTTCGGCCAGTCGGTGTGGCTGTCGCTGCTGCACTGGGACGGGCTGACGCGGGCCACCTGGGCCGGGTTCGGCAACTACACGGACCTCTTCACAGATCCGAGCCTGCGCGCGCCGTTCGTCCACGCGCTCGTCCTGCTCCTGTTCTACGCCGCCCTGCCGGTGGCCATCGGCCTGCTACTGGCGGCCGTGATGTCGCGGATCCGGGTGAAGGGCATGGCCTTCTTCCGCACCGTGCTGTTCCTGCCGCAGGTCCTCGCCATGGTCGTGGTCGGTGTCGCCTGGCGCTCCATCCTCGCCCCCGACGGCCTGCTCAACGACACCCTGAAGGCCGTCGGTCTCGGCTCGCTGACCCGGGCCTGGCTGGGCGACTACGACTGGGCGCTGCCCGCGGTCGGCGCCGTCGGCACCTGGGTGGAGACCGGGCTGTGCATGGTGCTCTTCCTCGCCGGCGCGCAGCGCATCCCCCGGGAGTTGTACGAGGCGGCGCGGATCGACGGCGCGGGCGCGATACGTGAGTTCTTCAGCGTCACGCTGCCCGGCCTGCGGCCAGAGGCAGCGGTGGCACTGACCCTCACCATCGTGGCGGGCCTGCGCAACTTCGACCTGATCTACATCACCACCAGCGGCGGCCCGGGCAACTCCACGTCGGTGCCGGCGTACGAGGTCTACCACCGGGCCTTCGAGACCAACCAGGTCGGCTCGGCGGCCGCCGTCGGCGTCGCCCTCACCGTCCTGATCTTCGCACTGACCGTCACGGTCTCCCGGCTCGTCGAAGGGCGGCGGTCATGATCTCGCGCACCGAACGCGGCGCCACGTACGCGATCCTGACGATCTTCGCGATCATTTCGCTGACGCCGGTGATCGGCATCCTCTCCACCGCCTTCGGCCGCCAGGGCGCGCTGGGCACCGGTTTCTCACTGCCCGAAGGCGGACTGCACTGGGGCAACTTCGCCGACGCCTGGACCCGCGGCCACTTCGGTACGTACCTGGGCAACTCGCTGCTGGTGGCTGCGGTCGTGGTGGTGGCGACGGCGGTGCTGGCGATCCTGGCCGGCTATGCCTTCGGCGTGATGCGCTTCCCCGGCTCGACGGTGCTTTTCTACCTGTTCGTCATCGGCCTCACGCTGCCGCAGGAGGCGCTGGTCATCCCGCTCTACTTCGACCTGCGGTACGTGGAGCTGACGGACACGTACTGGGCGCTGATCCTGCCGCAGATCGCCCAGTCGCTGGCCTTCGGCGTCTTCTGGCTGCGCGCCTACTTCCGCAGCAGCGCCCGCTCCGTCATCGAGGCGGCGCGGATGGACGGCGCCTCCACCTGGACCACGCTGTGGCGGATCCTGGTGCCGATGGGCCGGCCCGCCATCACCACCATGATCGTCATCACCTTCATGTGGACATGGAACGAGTTCCTCATGGCCCTGGTGATGATCAGCGACGAGTCCCTGCGCACGGTCCCGCTGGGCCTGGCCTTCTTCCAGGGCCAGCACACGGCCGAGACGTCACTGCTGGCGGCGGCGTCGGTGCTGATCGCGCTGCCGGTGGTGATCGTGTACGTGGCGCTGCAGCACCGCTTCATCGAGGGCATGCTGACGGGCGCGGTGAAGGAGTAGCGAGGGCGGCGCAGTGCCGCCCGCAAATTTCGTCCGTCAAGAAGTCAAGAACAAATGGAGGCGCACGGTGGCGAATTTAACTCAGGAGCACGGCGGCACAGTCGGCGCCGACGGGGCAGAAGGCGCCGCGGGACCGAACCGGCGCACCGTCGCGGTCGCTCTGGCCTCGGGCCTCGTCGGTGCGGCGCTGGGCGTGCCTGCGCCCGCGGCCTGGGCAGACGGCTGGAGCGCCCCGCGCCCGCAACGCAGCGGGCGCGGGCGTCACGACCCGGCTCACAGCGACGTGTTGTTCGTCGGCGCCCATCCCGACGACGAGGCCGGAAACCTTTCCACGTTCGGGCAGTGGCGGGAGCAGTACGGGGTCAGCACCGGCGTCCTGACCATCACTCGCGGCGAGGGCGGCGGGAACGCCATCGGCCTCGACGAGGGGCCGGGCCTCGGGCTGATCCGGGAGGGCGAGGAGCGGAAGGCCACCGCGTACGCCGGGATCGACAACATCTACTACCTGGACAAGGCCGATTTCTGGTACACCCTCTCGGCGCCGCTGACCGCCGGGATCTGGGACGAGCGTGACACCCTGGAGCGCGTCGTCCGTCTGATCCGCGCCACCACCCCCGACACGGTGGTCACCATGGACCCGCGCCCGTTCAACCAGCACGGCGGGCACCAGCTCTCCGCGCGGCTGGCTATCGAGGCGTTCTTCCTGGCCGGCGACCCGGGCGCGTTCCCCACACAGATCACCCGCGAGCACTACCGCCCCTGGCGACCTCGGCTGCTGCTGGCCCAGAACTACGGTTTCCGCAGCCTCCTCGGCCCCGACGCGCCCAAGCAGCGCCGCACCGATCCCAACACCGGGCTGCCGGTCTTCGGCGTCTTCTCCGGCACCCGATCGAGCGAGCACGGTGTGAGCTGGGCCCAGGTGGAGACAGACGCAGCCCGCACGTACGCCACCCAGGGGTGGGCCTCCAATCCGTCCGAGGTGCCGACGGACCCCGAGAAGCTGGGCTCCGACTGGTTCACGGTGCTGGCCACGCACGGCAAGGCCGTGCAGTCCGAAGTGCGGCCGCAGTCCGGACTGCGGCCGATATACGCGGAGTTCGCCGCCTGGGCGGAGCGCGTCGGCCTGCCCTGGCTGGCCAACAACACGCAGCCCCGCTACCCGGCTGCCCCGTCCACCGTCATCCCCGAGGTGGCCACCGCTCCCGTACTGGACGGTGTGGAGCGGGAAGGCGAGTACCCGGGCCCCGAACTGCCGCTGGTGTACTGGCAGGGCCAGGAGGTCGGCCCGGACGACATTTCGGGGACGGCGAGGCTCGCGCGGCACGGCGACGACCTGTACGTGTTCGTCAAGGTCACCGACGACCGGGCGGGTGCGGCGCTGGGCGAGGGCGACCTCAAGCGGCACTGGCGGACCGACTCGGTGGAGATCGCCATCGACCCGCGTGGCACGGCCGACGACACCTCCGTCACCTTCAAGACAGGCATCTTCCCGTTCTCGGCGAACGGCGGGGGGCCGGTGGCGGAGCGGGACGCCGACAACCACCAAGGCCCCGCGAAGGACACCACGCCTGGCATGGCCGTCGTCGCCACGGTCTCCGAGCCGTATGCCGGCTACACGCTGGAGGCGAAGATCCCACTGGGCGAGCTGCCGGCGGCTGCCGACCCGGAGGCGTTCGCCCTCAACGTGATGGTCTACGACTCCGACACCGACGACAAGACCGGCCAGACCCGGCTGGCTTGGTCGCCTTACGGCAGCGCCCAGGCAGATCCGTATGTATGGGGCACGGCGCGGCTTGAGGGTTACACCCCTCCTGCGGACCGGCCCACCATACCGGCCGAACCGGTCATCCCCACAGATGCGGCGCGCAGCGAGGACTCGCCGGCATCGGTGACGCAGTCGCGCCGTACCGGGATTCCGCTGGCGGTCGGCCCACGCACCGGTGGCGGTGACCGACGTGGGTGACGTCGCCCCCCGCCCACTCCAGGGACGCCCTGCGTCCCGATGACACCCCTCAGCCCCCGGGGCCCTGCCCGAGCGCACGGTCCCGGGGACGACGGCCGGAGGGCCCGAAGCGAACGGATCCAGTTCCAGCCGGTCGTTGATGCCATCCTGGTGTCACGGCACCTCGAAATCCCGGCCCGCCCACTTGACCACGAGCCGCGAGCGCAGTCATTGCCATTTGACGCACGTTGATGCCCCCGCTGCTCCGGCAGGGGCTCGTTCAATGCACTCGCCGACAGTACGGCTCCACGGCTGGCTGCCACCCCGACACCGGTCCAGGGCGTTCAGGATGCCTGTGACGCGATGGCCAGCAGGGGCTGCAGGCTGTCGGCCAAGAAGTCGTCGAACGTGCACGGCGGATGGCCGGTGAGGTTAGGGACCGCGGTCGTCGTCGTGGTCCGCTGGCTGCCGTTCCGGGGCGTCGAGCCCGAGCGGCCGACCGCGACTGGGAGTACGGGGAGCGGGAGAGTGCTCCCAGACTGCTCCCACCAACGCGCCAAGGGCCCTCCGAAGAGAGCCCCTGACCTGCCGAAACTTCCGACATTGCTGTCGGGACGACAGGATTTGAACCTGCGACCCCTTGACCCCCAGTCAAGTGCGCTACCAAGCTGCGCCACGTCCCGATGCGCTTCCTCCCGGCGCTCCCGGGCGGCTTCGCAGGACAAACATTACCTCACTCCGCGGACCGAATTGACGCCCGTGCCTGATGGGCGCGGGTCGCAAGTGCTTCGGCGCCGCACGCCGTGGCCAGTTTCTGGGCCCGGGCGAGCTCGCGCCGGGAGCGGATCGCGATGCCGTAGTCGACACGGGCCAGGGCGTGTTCGTACGCGGACGGGGACGCCTCCAGGTGCCGGACCGCGTCGGCCAGCAGATGGCGGGCTTCCTCGGGGCGGGCGAACAGGGCGACGCAGCGCAGGGCCTCGCCGATCGCGGTGTCCGTACCGAAGCGTTCGGCGTGCACCCGCGCCGAGGTGGCGAGATGGGCTGCGCGGCCCGGGTCCTCGTCGGCCAGGGCGCGGGCGAGGTCGCCCGCCCATGGAGCCCAGATGCCGTTGAACCGGCCGCGCGGTTCAAGAGCCTGGCCGGCTGCTTCGAGTTCGGCGACGGCTTCCTTTGTACGGCCTTCGGCAAGCAGGAGGCGGCCACGGACGCACGGTGCGTCCGGCATGACCATCGCGCTGGGATAGGGCATCCCGAAGTGGTACTGGTCAGCAATCGTGCGGGCCTCGGCGACCCGGCCCCGGGCCAGCAGGGTGTCGATGAGCAGGCAGGCGGCGATCCAGTTGACGGGCAGGCCGCTGCCCACACGGTCGGCGAGCCTCAGTCCTTCGCGCAGGAAGCCCTCCGCCTCGGTCAGCCTGCCCCGACGCCGGTGGACGAGACCGAGGAGGGTGTGGGCGAAGGCAAGGTGCGCGCCGCTCCAACCGGAGATCTCGAAAGCTCGGACGGCCTCGCTGAACAGTGCCTCGGCCCGGTCGAGCTGGTCGGTGAAGGCATAGGTGATCCCCACCGTGGTGGGGAACTCGAAGCCCCATTCGGTGTCGGTCCACCCGAGACCGCGGGCCGGGCGGCCGTCGACCAGGGCGCGTTCGCAGAGATCGACGACGAGCTGGCAGTCCTCGCCCCGGAGCATGGCGTCGAAGGCACGCAGCGTGAGCAGGGCGCGTTCGGCGTTGTTGCGGCCGCTGAGGTGGTCGGCGTTGGCGGCGAGCCTGCGGGATCGGCCGGGCCCGTCGTCCTCGGCGGCCTGCATGCCCTCCCACATGAAGTGCGCGGCCTGCAGCCGCATCCGGCCCGGTCCGGGGGCGGTGCGCCCGGTCTCGGCGGCGAGAGCCAGTGCCGCTTCCTTCAGCTGGTTGTTGTGGGAGAGGGCGGCGGCGAGCCGGAAGGTGGCATCGACGCGCACCTCGTCGGCGAGTCCGGGCAGATCGAGGGCGGCCCGAAGATGCTGGACGGTGGTGGGAGGGGAGCTGAGCAGCGTGGCGCAGCCCAGCTCGTACAGCAGCGTGGCCCGCACCTGGTGGCGCGGCGGTTCCTGCAGGGCGCGTTCCAGGCAGCGGCGGGCGGCTTCGGGGGCACCGACCGCGAGATGTTGGCCGGCTGCCTCGCGGAGTTGCTCGACCAGTTCCTGGTCGTCGTCCGGGTGGACTTCCAGGAGATGGCGGGAAGCCGCGGCGGCGCCGAGTCCGGCTCGGGTGATCGCCCAGGCGGCGCGGCCGTGCATGGCAGTGCGGGTGGCCGGCGGGATGGAGCGGTACACGGCGGTGGCGATCAGTGGGTGGACGAACTCCAGTGGGTCGAAGCCGCTGACGATACGGGCGTCGCGCAGCCGCGCAGTGCAGTCGGCGGCCTCCGCGGGGCTCATTCCGGCGAGGGTGGCGGCGAGGTCCTGGGAGATCTCGGTGCCGAGGACGGCAGCGGCCCAGGCGAACCGGTTGGCGTTCGTGCCGAGCCGTTCGAGCCGGGCGACGAGTCCGCTGCCGCGGGCCGAGGCGCCGAGTTCGCGCAGCAGCCCGGCCGACTCCTCCAGAGGTGCCAGTTCGTGGTCCTGCACCTTGGCGACGAGTTCGACCGCCTCGTACGGGTTGCCGCCGGTGACGGCCCACACCTCGCGGCAGAACGGGTCGTCGGCGTGGTTGCCGAGAATGGCCCGGACCAGTTCCGCGGTGGCCTCGGGGGTGAGCGCGCGCAGCGCGACCCGTGCCTGGGCGGGGTGGCTGCCGCCGCCCCCCTCGCGCGCCGCCAGTTCCTCCGGGCGGTGCGCCTGGACGACGAGGACGGGCAGTTCGCCGAGGCGTGCGGTGAACGAGGCGAGCCAGGCAAGGGATTCGCCGTCCGCCCAGTGGGCGTCGTCGATGATCAGCAGCGGCGGACGGTGACTCAGCCGGGAAGCGAGCTGCGACACGACGTGGTCGAGTCCGTCGCGCACACCCTGCGGGTCGGGCTGCGGGCCGCTGGGTTCGGCAAGTCCGAGGGCGGGTGCGGTGATCTCGAACCACGCGCCGAACAGATCGCGCACCTCGTCGGGCGGAAACTGGTCGAGCGCGGGCTGCAGGAGTTGGCGTACGACGTGGAACGGCACGGATGTGACCGTCTCGCCGCCGCGTGCGGACCAGACGGTGCAGCGGTCCGCGGCCATGACCTGGATCTCGGTGAGCAGAGCTGTCTTGCCGAGGCCTGCCTCACCGCTGAAGATCAGCAGCCCGCCGGCTGCCTGGGCGCCGCACAGGGCCTCCACGGCATGTGCGGCGGCGGCGAGTTCCGGTTCGCGCTCGTACAGCGGCCGGGACGGCTTCATGCCTACCCTCCCCTAGTGGTACGGAATACTGCCGACACTAGTCGTGAGCGGCGGCCCACGGACAGTGGTTCGGACAGTTCGCCGCAGGTGCGGGGCACAATCGACGGGTGGACGAGACTCGTAGGGATCGCGATGCCGAGGGCCGGGCGCGCAGTGCGCGCCCCCGTGACGGGCTGGGGCGCCCCCTGCCGTACGGGGTTCCGGGGGTGGCGCGGCAACCGGAGGGGGTGGTGCGCTCCCCCGAGGAGACACTGCGGGAGGCACAGCGGCTGCTGGACGCCGGGATGCCGTTCCACGCGCACGAGGTGTTCGAGGACGCGTGGAAGTCGGGCCCGGAGGCGGAACGGGAGTTGTGGCGCGGGCTCGCGCAGCTGGCGGTGGGGCTGACGCACGCCGCGCGCGGCAATGCGACGGGTGGGGCGCGGCTGTTGCGTCGGGGCGCGACGGCCCTCTCGGCGTACGGGGACGCGTCGGCGCACGGCATCGGGATCAATGCGCTGACCGGCTGGGCGGAGGAGCTGGCCAGGCGGGTGGAGACAGGCGGCGGGCGGACGGTGGACGCGGCCGAGGAGGCGCCCCGGTTGCGACGGGAGGGCGGATGAGCCGGATGGCGGCGTTCGTTTTCGGCAACCGTCGGGCGGAGCGGTGAACACAGCGCCCCGAAACTATTACCATCCCGCGTCATGAGCACTTCTGACCAGGACCAGTCCGTGGACACCCCGATAGCCGCCCCCGACAGCGACACGAACGGCACAGAGACCGACGCCGGGGCCGAGGCCGGCGCCGAGGTCGAGGGGGCGGGGGCCGGGGACCGCAGATTGACGCCGCGTCAAGCCAGACGGTTGCGGGTCGTGCTCTCCTCGGTCGGCATGGCGGCGATGGCGGTCGTGCTGGCGCTGCGGATCGCGAGCCGGTCGTCCGTTCTGGTGGTCGGGGTGTACGGGCTGGCGCTGATCCTGTGCGGGATCGTGATCGAGCTCAGCCGGAACGGCCGTACACGCTTGGGTAGTTGGCTGCTGACCTTCGGCCTGGTGGCGGCGATCGGTTCGGACTGGCTGCTGATCCCCTGACGCTCAGACTGCTGTGATCCGCACGGTTCCGCCGTGCGGATCGACACGGTCGACCCGGTCGGCGCGCAGCCGGAACGGCCGGTTCGGTTCGGCGGGCAGCAGGCTGCCGCTGCGAGTGGACCACATGCCGTCGAGCAGGCTGTGGATCAGGTCTCCGGCCATGGCGACCGGGGATGTCACGCGCGGTCCAGCAGGGTCTCCACCGCGGTGCGGAATCGGGCGAGGCGTTCGGCGGCCTCGTCCGGGCCGATCCGCGGTTCGTACACGGCGGCCGGCTCCCACGCGGGTACGGCCAGCTGGAGCGACAGCTTCGGGTCGACGCCGAGGCGGGCGACGGCCCCGGCCCCGAGTGCGGTGACGTCCGGCAACGCGGACACCTCGACCGGCCGTTGCAGCAGGTCGGCCTGGGTCTGCATGAGGAGCGCGGAGCGGGTCAGGCCGCCGTCCACACGGAGCGAGGTCAGCGGTCCGCCGAGATCGGTGGCGACGGCGTCGGCGAGTTCGACGACCTGGGCGGCGATGCCCTCGCACAGGGCGCGCACCAGGTGGCCGGCGGTGGTGTCCAGTCCGAGTCCCGTCACCGAGCCGCGCAGATCGCTGCGCCACCACGGTGCGGCGAGTCCGGCGAGCGCCGGTACGAAGGTGACCCCGCCGGAGTCGGGGACGCCCGCGCCGACGGGGTCGAGCTCAGCGGCACCGGAGATCACCCCGAGGTCGGTGAGCCAGCGGACGGCGGACGCGGCGGTGTAGACCTGCCCGTCGAGGCAGTAGCTGGCACGGCCGTCGAGCCGCCAGGCGACACAGCTGACCAGACCGGTGGCGCCGCGGCGGGGCGTGGGACCGGTCTGGGCGAGCAGGAAGGCGCCGGTGCCGTAGGTGCATTTGGCGGTGCCGGCCTGCAGCGCGCCCTGGGCGAGCAGGGCGGCCTGTTGGTCGACGAGGAGTCCGGTCAGGGGGAGTTCGCCGCCGAACGCCGTCGTCGTACCGACCGGGCCGGCGGCGTCGACGACAGTGGGGAGCCGTTCGCCGGACAGGCCGAAGATGTCCAGAGCCGCGGGTGACCAGCCGACCCGGTCGAGGTCGAGCAGCTGGGTACGGCCGGCGGTCGCCGCATCCGTGACGAACGCGCCGGTCAGCCGGTGGACCAGCCAGGAGTCGCTGGTGGTGACGACACCCTCACGGGTCAACTCACGGCGGATCCAGGCCATCTTCGGTGCGGCGAAGTACGGGTCGAGCGGAAGCCCGGTGAGTTGTCTCAACTCGTCTTCATGTGTGGCGAGTTCTCTGCATACCGATTCGGCCCGGCGGTCCTGCCAGACGATTGCGTCGGTGAGCGGCTTTCCGGTTGCCGGGTCCCAGGCGAGCACGGTCTCGCCCTGGTTCGCGAGCCCGACGGCGACCACCGATTCACCTGCCTCGTGCACCGCCCGCCGTCCGGCTTCGACCACCGACCCGAACAGCTCGGCGGGGTCGGCCTCGACCACTCCCCCGGGCCCGTACCGAGGCCGCACCGGAGCCGCACCGGAGCCGATCACGCCGCGTTCCGGGCAGATCACCAGCGCCTTGGTGCCGGACGTGCCCTGGTCCACGGCGAGCACCGGGCCTGTCATCGACACCCCTGCTGTACGGAAGCTCTACGGCTTGAACGGAATCGTGATCAACGGTCACTGACGCACAGACTGGTGCAGACCACCGTGCACGTCAAGCACCTGCATTCCACACCTTGCGGAATGGCCAAATGATGGTCAACATCCTTCCATCTCACAAGACTTGAGTAAGATCCGCGAATCGGCCGAGAGATCGAAGAAGCGCGCTCTACACTCACCGCCGAGCAACGAATGAACGCCTTCGAGCTGTTCGCCTTTCAACAGCCGCTTCACCCCCCGCCCTTGAGGATTGATGAGACCAACACCAACCCGCGTGCGCCGAAATCGCACGTCCCGGGCCATCCGCTTATGCCCGGACACGCTGCCGTGCACGGGGGCGGGGCGAGTCCATGGCGACCGGTGATTTCCGGCCGGTCTATCACCCGGCCGGGCACGACAACGAATTACGTACGGCGTTACAGGACCTGCGCACCGGCCGCTGGGTATCCATGCGGAATCTGCTGGAAAGCACCCCGGACTGGACGCTGTGGACCCAGCGCACCCAGGTGCTCGGCGCCGTCGCCGCAGGCTCCGACGCGGTACAGGCCTGGCGGACCGAGGAACCCCGGAGTGTCGCGGTTGCCGTGATGCACGCACGGGTCGTGGTGGAGCGTGCCATGCGCGCCCATCGGGAGGGACATCACCGGGCGCAGGAGTTGTGGCGGGAGGCCTGGGAGGCCTGCAGGTCGGCCGCCCACGCCACCCCCGCCGACCCGGTGCCCTGGGTGTGCCTGCTGGCCCTGTCCCAGTTGGACGAGCGGCAGGAACTGCAGGAGCACCGGCTGCATCCGCCGGGGCCCATGCTCTTTCCAGGCCCGTGGGGGCTGCTGGCGGAGGCCGACCGGCGCGATCCCTACAACCGCGAGGCCTACCACCGGATGCTCCAGTTCGTGTACGCGCGAAAGGCCGGCGGAACCCTCTCCGAGGCGGTCAACTTCGCCCAATGGGCGGCAACTTCGGCGCCCGGAGGATCCGCGCTCCACGTGCTTCCGCTGTACGTGCGGGTAGAGCGCTACCGCCGGGAGAACGGTCACGAGAAGGCGCTGGATCTCCACTGGGTCACCGAGGACGCCGAGCGGGACGCCGCACGGGCCCTTCGCCTCTGGTTCCACCGCACAGATCCGGCCAGGCACTCCCTGCTCGACGTCAACCATCTCGCCCACGCCCTGTGGGGCGCCCAGCAATTCGCCGACGCGGCACCGGTGTTCCGGGCACTCGGCCCGTACTACACCACGCTTCCCTGGGCCTGTCGTGCCCCCGACCCCCGCGACCCTTCGGGCGCCGAGGACGTGTATCTGCGCGCCCGGACCCGCTGTCTCGCCGCGGCACCCGAACCGGGCCGGGGACCGCACGGCTGACCCCGGCACGCTCTCTCCCCGACCATAAACCGTCCCCGACCCCTTCTCCTTTCCCCCTTCCCCTTCACGGAGGCTTCCCCTCATGTCCATACCCACCTCGACCCAGCCGGGCGCGCAGGCCGCTCCCCATAAGGACGAGGAGCAGCGGCTGCGCGAACTCGGCTACCAGCCGGTGCTGGCCCGTCGCATGGGCGGCTTCGGCAACTTCGCCATCAGCTTCTCCGTCATCTCGATCCTGTCCGGCTGCATGACCCTGTACGGCTTCGGCATGTCGGCCGGCGGCCCGTCGGTGATGCTGTGGGGCTGGGCCGGTGTCGGCCTGTTCGTCCTCTGCGTCGGCATGGCCCTCGCGGAGGTCACCAGCGCGTACCCGACGTCCGGGGCGCTGTACTACATGGCCGACCGGCTCGGCGGCCGCAAGTGGGGCTGGTACACGGGCTGGTTGAACCTGCTCGGCCTGCTCGGTGCGATCGCGGGTATCGACTACGGTGCCGCGCTGTTCACCGGCGCGCTGATGAACCTGCAGTGGGGCTTCACCCCCACCCCCGGCAAGACCATGATCATTTTCCTCTGCATCCTGCTGTTGCACGCCGTGCTGAACCTCTTCGGGGTCCGTCTGGTCAGCGTGCTCAACTCGATCAGCGTGTGGTGGCACCTGGCCGGCGTCGCCGTGATCGTCGCCGTGCTGGCAGTCGTTCCCTCCCACCACCAGTCGCCGTCGTTCGTCTTCACCGAGTTCGTCAATGACACGGGCTGGGAGAACCCGCTTTATGTGGCGGCGATCGGCCTGCTGCTGGCGCAGTACACCTTCTGCGGCTACGACGCCTCCGCCCATCTGTCGGAGGAGACCTCGAACGCCTCGGTGTCGGCGGCCCGCGGCATCGTCCGCGCGATCTGGGTCTCCTGGATCGCCGGTTTCGTGCTGCTCGCCGGTCTGACGTTCGCGATCCAGGACTACGTGGGCACCCAGGAGAGTGCCACCGGTGTGCCTCCGGCCCAGATCCTGATCGACGCGCTCGGCACCTCGGGCGCCACCGCCATGCTGCTGATCGTGATCGCGGCCCAGCTGTTCTGCGGCAACGCCGAGGTCGCCGCCGCGAGCCGGATGGTGTTCGCGTTCAGCCGCGACAACGCGCTGCCGGGTTCGGCGCTGTGGCGCAAGGTGAGCACCCGCACCCAGACACCCGTCCCCGCCGTGTGGCTGTCGGTCGCCGTCGCCGGACTGCTGGCGCTGCCGTCGCTGTACTCGGCCACCGCCTACGGTGCGGTGACCGCGATCAACGTCATCGGTATCACGCCCGCCTACGCGATCCCGATCTTCCTGAAGCTGCGCGCCGGAGACCGCTTCGAGCGGGGTCCCTGGCACCTGGGCCGCTGGTCCAGGCCGATCGGCTGGATCGCCGTGGTGTGGGTGGCCATCGTGACCGTGCTGTTCCTGCTTCCGCAGTCGTCGCCGGTGACCATCGACTCGATGAACTACGCGTCGGTCGCGCTCGTCGCCGTATTGGTTCTGGCCACCATCTGGTGGTTCGTCGCGCGCCGTTCCTACAGCACGCCGTCGGCGTACGGGAACGCCCGTGAACAGGCGGAGATCGCCGCCGACATCGTCTGACACGACGACTTCCGCACTCTCTTCAGGTTTCTCCTCGAGCCCTCCTGGACCGTCCGGTCCAGGAGGGCTTCGTCATACCCTGGGGAGCGGTCAGCGCAGCAGCAGCTGGAGTCCGCCGAGCACCAGTCGCTCGAAGAGCTTCTGGTTGATGCCGGTCGACATGCTTCCGGCCGACGTACGCGTCCGAAACGACAAACAGTCGGCTGGTCGGCCTTGAGGCTGGCAAGATCGACCGCTGCGCCGCGGGCGACAGCTTCGCCCACCCCGTACGACCCGAAAGGCTGGCATTCCTCGCATGACCTCTCCTCTTGAACTCCCCGCAGAAGAACGCGGCTTGAGCCCGCGCACCGGCTACACCCGGGCGCACTGGGAGGCGGCGGCGGACGGGCTGCTGCGGGCTGCCTGGCAGTGGTCCACCCCCGGCAGCGCCCTGCTCGACCTGCCGGGGCGGCCGTCCGCCTCCGGGGTGCGCTCGGACGGTCTGGAGGGCTATGCCCGTACGTTCCTCGCCGCCGCGTTCCGGGTCGCGGGCGCGGAGGGCAAGGACCCGCACGGCTGGCTCGACCGGTACGCGGACGGTCTCACGGCCGGTACGCGTACGCCTGGCCGGGACGACCTGGAGTCCTGGCCGCTGATCCTCGACCACCATGTGCAGGGCCAGCCCATGGTCGAGTCCGCCTCGGTCGCCATCGGGCTGCGACTGACTCGTCCCTGGCTGTGGGACCGGCTCGACGCCGGTGTCCAGGACCGCGCCGAGGAGTGGCTGCGCGGCGCGCTGCGGCACACGCCCTCGCCCAACAACTGGTACCTGTTTCCCTACTCCGTGGCCGCGTTCCTGGAGTCGGTGGGCCGCGGTGACGCCGAGACGTCCCGGGCGAAGGCACGGGCGCTGGACCTGCTGGAGGGCTGGTACCGCGGACAGGGCTGGTACTCCGACGGGGACGGTCGCGCCTTCGACCACTACAACGGCTGGGCGCTGCACCTCTACCCGATGCTGGACGCGCATCTGTCGGGCGACCCGGAACTGTCCGCGCACTACGGCTCCCGGCTGCGCGAGCACCTGGACAACTACACGCTGCTGTTCGGCGGCGACGGTGCCCCGATCCACTTCGGGCGTTCGCTGACCTACCGGTTCGCGGCCGGTTCGGCGGTCGCGCTGGGCGCCGTCACCGGGCACACCCCGCTCTCCCCCGGCGCCTCGCGGCGGGTGATCAGCGGATCGCTGCGCTACTTCCTGGACCGCGGCACGACGGGCACGGACGGGCTGCTGAGCCTGGGCTGGCACGGCCCGCACGAGGCGACGCTGCAGCACTACTCGGGCCCCGCGTCCCCGTACTGGGCGTCCAAGGCGTTCGTCGCGCTGCTCGCCCCGGACGGCCATCCGCTGTGGACGGCGACCGAGGAGCCTGCGCCCAGCGAGGGCCCCGACCGGGTGGTGGCGCTGCCCGCCCCCGGCTTGCTGATCCAGTCCACCCGGACGGACGGCATCGTGCGGCTGCACAACCACGGCAGCGACCATGTCCGGCCGCACGAGGGCGAGTCGGGTGTGCAGGACGACCCGCTGTACAGCCGCTGGTCATACTCCACGGTGACCGGCCCCACGTCGGGGGTGAATGCGGCGGACAACCACTTGGCCGTCGTCGTCGGCGGAATACGCAGCGGCCGTCGCAGCATCCACCCGCTGGGCGCGGGAGGGGGCGACGGCTGGGGCTGGGCGGCGTCCTGGCACCGCCCTGTCTTCACGTCCGGTGCGCCGATGGTGCCGGGGATGCGGGTGGAGAGCGTCACGGTGGTCCGCGGCAGGTACGAGCTGCGGGTGCACCGGGTGCTGGGTGCCCCGGCCGGGGCACGGGTGGAGCAGACGGGCTGGGCGACCGGCCCGGACGACTCCGTACGGTCCGGGCTGCACGGCCTGCACGGCTGGGAGACGCAGGACGAGGTACGGGCTCCGCAGGGCACGGCGTACGCCCGGTGGGCGGTGCTGCCGAGGCTGGGCGCGGACGCGGAGGGAACGGTTCTGCTGGTGTCGCTCGCGTCGCTGACGGCGGAGCCGGAGCCGACGGCACTCGCGGTGGCCGTGAGCGGCGTGAACGTGGACGGCGACACGGTCGAGGTCTGCTGGGCCGACGACGGGTCGACGACCCGTATCGGCTTCGAACCGCTGAGGGTCGAACACCGCTGACCGTGCGGTCCGGCGGGCCGCCGCCCGGGCGGCCCGCGGGCGGCGCCAACGCGGCGACGGGGGTG
>NZ_JBLVKW010000016.1:0-140643 GCF_048270745.1 Streptomyces sp. NPDC056231
GGTGGGACTGGTGGGGGGGTGTGGTGCGGTGCATCGCAAGGCGCCGGAGCGTCCTGATAGCGGAGCTATCCGGGCGTTTCGGCAACGCCGCGAGGTGCCGTGCCGGACGCCGCGACCCCGGCCATGATCCGCCGGACACCCCCGAGTGAGGCCCTGGGTGCAGACCACAGACGGAGCGCCGGCCGGTCACGTCACCAGCTTCCGCGCCAGCTCCTCCGTGTCCGTGGTCGGCGCGTCGCACACAAAGTGCCGGCAGACGTACGCCGTCGGCGCCCCGCCGACCATCGGCCGGTCGACCAGCAGCGGAAACTCCGCACCACCGGTCTCGCCCGCCGCGACCACCGCGCCCGGTGCCCGTCCCAGCAGTGCCGTACGGTGCAGTGCGCCGCCGACCGGGCCGTTGACCGCCACCTCGCGTGGACCGTCGAGCAGCGCCTCGGCAACCGCGAGACCCCACCCGATGAACCGCGGAACCCGTGGCCCGAGCGCCTTCACCACCCCCAGCGCGCCTTCCGCGGCAGCCCGATGGGCCTCGGATCCGGTGTGCGCGGCGTACGAGAGCAGCGCTCCGGCAGCCGCCGTCCAGCCCGCCGGAGTCGCGCTGTCGGTGGGGTCCTGCGGGCGGCGGATCAGCTGTTCGGCGTCGTCCGCCGTGTCGTACAGCTGCCCGCCCTCGCCGGTGAAGTGCTGCAGCACGATGTCGAGCAGGAAGCCGGCGAATTCCAGCCAGACACCCTCGCCGGTGACGGCGGCCAGCGCGAGGAAGCCCTCCGCGACATCGCCGTAGTCCTCCAGGACCCCGGCGTTGTCACCCGCCCGGCCGTCCCTGGACGTCCGGGACAGCCGGGCGTTGTCGCCCATGTGGACCCGGACCAGCAGGTCCGCCGCCTCGGTGGCGCGTTCGATCAGGTCGGGCCGGTCGAAATACGCCCCGGTCTCGGCGAGCGCGGCGATCGCCAGGCCGTTCCAGGCCGCCACCACCTTGTCGTCCCGTCCGGGACGCGCCCGCTTCTCGCGCGCCGCGAGCAGCCGGGCCCGCACATCGGCGGCCCGGCCCGGGTCCACCGCGTCGTCCGTGCGCGGCAGTTGGAGCACGGAGGCGCCCTCCTCGAAGGTGCCCGCCTCGGTCACCCCGAAGTACTCCGCGGCGAACGTTGCGTCCTGCTCTCCCAGTGCCTCGCGCAGCTGCGCGGGCGTCCACACGTAGAACGCGCCTTCGACGTGACGGCCGCCGCCGACCTCACTGTCGGCGTCGAGCGCCGAGGCGAATCCGCCCTCCGCCGTCCGCAGTTCGCGCACGATGAAGTCGGCGGTCTCCAGCGCGACCCGTCGCGCCAGGCCGGAACCTGTCGCCCGCCACAGATGGGCGTACACCCGGCAGAGCAGCGCATTGTCGTAGAGCATCTTCTCGAAGTGCGGTACCACCCATGTCCGGTCCACCGAGTAGCGGGCGAAGCCGCCGGCGAGCTGGTCGTACATCCCGCCCCTGGCCATCGCCTCACAGGTGTCGGCCGCCATCTGGAGGGCACCCTCGGCGCCGGTGCGGGCATGGTGGCGCAGCAGGAACTCGATCGTCATGGACGGCGGGAACTTCGGGGCGCCGCCGAAGCCTGCGTACTTCTCGTCGTAATCCCTGGTCAGCCCGAGCAGCGCCTGCGAGAGCTCCTGCTCACCGGGCAGCCCCTCCCCGCCGTGCGCCAGCGAGCGGCCTGCCAGGTCGTGCACGATGCGCCCGGCGACCTCGGCGACCTCGTCGGGGCGTTCGGTCCAGGCGGCCACGACGCCTTCGAGGATCTGCCGGAAGGAGGGCATGCCGTGACGGGGCGCGGGCGGGAAGTACGTACCGAAGTAGAAGGGCTCGGCGTCGGCGGTCAGGAAGACGGTCATCGGCCAGCCGCCCTGACCGGTCGCCGCCTGCACCGCCTCCATGTACACGGCGTCGACGTCCGGCCGCTCCTCCCGGTCGACCTTCACCGGGACGAAGTGCGCGTTCATGTATGCCGCGGTTGCTTCGTCCTCGAAGCTCTCGACCGCGAAAACATGGCACCAGTGGCAACTCGAGTAACCGACGCTCAACACCACCGGAACGCCCCGCTTCCGGGCCTCCTCAAAGGCCTCGGGCGACCAGGGCCACCAGTCGACCGGATTGTCGGCGTGCTGAAGGAGGTACGGAGACGTCTCATGGGCCAGGCGGTTCGGCATACCTCCATCCTGCCTGAGTGGACCCGCTCCATCCCATGACCCGGCCCTCGAACCACAGGATCGGATGCCGCCACCCGGTCCGCCCACTTCCGGACCGGCGTCACACGTGAGTGGTCCCAGGCCCGGTTTCCCTTCACCCCCGGCCGGATCACGAAGGACTCGAAGACCGAGGCAATCACCTTGCGCCGCTCGCCGAGGTCCATGGCACCCGACATCCAGCGCCTGCTCTCTCGCGCTCAGCCGCCCCACGCAGGACACTTGTCCCGACCAGGGCTCTCGGAGGGGGACGGACATGCGGGACAGCCACCGGGCTGAAGCCGAACAGCTGTTGGTACGCGCCGTGGAGGAGGAAGTACGCCGTTCGGGGGGCAGGGCCGACGCCGGTGCGCTGACGACGCGCGGGCGGGCGGCGCTCGACTCGCTGGCCGCAGGCGCGGCCGAGGAGTACGCCGCGTACACGCAGGCGCTCGACGCGATGGAGGCCGGGCAGAAACCTCTGTCGCAGCACTTCAGCAAGGCGGCGATGGGAACTCCGCTGCTCGTCACGGGGGTTGCCGCGGCCGCGGCGTTCGGCGCCGATCTCGCGTTCGGTACGGCGGCGGGGCCGGCGCTCGGCGCGGGTGCCGTCGTCGCCGTCGCGGGTGCCGCAGCCACCGTCGTCAAGGTGACAGCCTCGCACTGGCCCGCCGCGCACCGGCACGCGGGTGCGGCGAGCCAGCCCGGCGGGCCCGAACAGCTGCGGCTGCAGTGGCTCGCGGCGCTGGAGGTACGGGGCATCCGCCCGTTCCTGGACCAGCAGCGGATGCTGAGCGCGTCGTCCCGTACGCCGAAGAAGAAGGCCGCCGTCGTGCCTCAGCTGCGCGGAAGCAACCGCAGTGCGGAGGCGCGCAGGAGGTCGCTGCTCGCTCAGTCCTTCGGGCATCTGCCCGCCCCCGACGCCCCGTTCGCCGGCCGCCGGGCCGAGCTGGCGCAGATCGCCCAGTGGGTGCACGCGGCCCGCGCGTCGACGGAGACCAAGCCGACCGTCGTCGTCCTGCACGGCACGCCCGGGTCCGGGCGCACGACACTCGCGGTGCGGGCGGCGCACGAGCTCAAGGACCAGTTCCGGGGCGCGTGCGTGGTGGATCTGCGTTCCGATGTCACCGGCGAGAACCCGCTGCCGACCCGCGACGCACTGCTGCACCTGCTGAACCGGCTCGGCGCGCCGCGCGAACAGCTGCTGTTCCGCGACGGGGCCTCCGCTGACCGAGCAGGGTCGGGATCTCGGGGGAGGTCCTCGGCCGAGCAGCAGGTGCGACGGCTCAGCGAGCTCTATCACCAGCATCTGACCGGTACGCCCGTGACGATCGTCCTCGACGACGCCGCCGATCCGGAGCAGGTCCGCACGCTCGTACCGGAGCGCTCCGACAGCCTGGTTCTCGTCACCGCCCGCGCCCCTCTCGACCTGCCCGCCGACATTCCGGCGTGGGTGCACCAGCTGCCCGTCGGCCCGCTGGATGCGGCGGGTGCGGAGGAACTGCTGCGTGTGTCGGCGCAGGAGGAGCAGGGGCCGTACGACTCCCAGTCGACGGACGCGATCACCGAGCTGTGCGGTGGGCTGCCCCTGGCGCTGCGGATCGCGGGTTCCTCGCTCGGGCCGCGTACCCGCACGGCGCTGGCCACCGAACTCGCCGCGTACGGGCCCGTCGCCCCCGTCGAACGGGCTCTGTGGCTGCGCTACACCGACCAGTCCGAGCAGGCGCGGAGGCTGCTGCGCCGGCTCGCGCTGGCCGGGCGCGCCAGCCTGGGCGCGGCGGCGGCCGCGGCGCTGCTGTCCGCCGAGGAACAGGAGGCGCAGTCACTGCTGACGGAGCTGTCCCGGGCCGGGCTGCTCGACCATGTGCGGGGTACGCGCTACCGGCTGCACGATCTCGTACGCGGTTTCGCCCTGGCCCGGCTGCGCGACGAGGAGGAGGCGGCGGACCGTAGCGCCGCTCAGGAGCGGCTGATCCACAACTATGCGGAGCTCGCCGGTGCGGTGATCCGGATGGTGGACGGGAAGATGTCCACCCGGGCGGGACAGTTCGGTTCGCACGGGTTCGGTTCGCTCGACGCGGCGCTGCACTGGCTGGACGAAGAGTCGAGCTTCATCACCTCCGCGCTGCGGCATGCGGAGGGCGTCGACCAGGGGGCCCTGCTGGACCTGCTGGGCGCACTGTGCGACTACTGCCTGCTGCGCGGCGACCTCTACCGCCTGGGTGAGATCAGCGAGCTGACACAGGCCGTCGACAAGGGGCTGCTGGACCGGTCGGTCCAGTGGCGTACGGGCATCGCGGCCCGGCAGCTCGGCGAGCTGGACAAGGCCCGCACCACACTGTCCTCGGTCGTCGGTCTCTACCGCGAGGCGCAGAACGACGCGGGCACCGCGCTGGCACTCTGCTCGCTCGGCATCACCCTGCACCACCAGGGGAACCTCACCGACGCGTCGGCGCGGCTGCGCGAGGCGATCGCGCTGCAGTCCTCCGACGGACAGGCCGAGGACCGGGCGTGGTCGCTGCACGCCCTGGCCGCCGTCGAGCGCGACCGGGCGAACCTGGCGGAGGCCCTGACCCTCCTCGACACGGCGCTGACCCTGCACCGGGAGGGCGAGTCGCTGCACGGCGAGGCATGGACGCAGTTCCAGCTGGGCCAGGTGCGGCTGCGGATGGGCGATGTGCCCGGAGCCGAGGAGACGCTGCGTACGGCCCTGGACCTGTACGGCCGCACCCGTGACGAGCGCGGCGAGGCCTGGGCGCTGACCCAGCTGGCCCGCGCCCGGCTGCTCGACGGCGCCCCGGACCTGGCGGTCGACGAGTTGCGCCGGGCGCTCTCCCGCCACCGTGACAACGAGGACGCGCGCGGTGAGGCCTGGACGCTGTACTACCTGGGCCAGGCGCTGGAGGAGGCGGGCGACACCGATCAGGCGGTGCGGGAGCTGGAGCGGTCGCGCACGTTGTTCTCGCGGATGCGGGACGTCTACGGGCTGGCATGTGCCCGGCACCACTCGGGCCGGGTCACCCGCGACCAGCGGGCCGCCCAGACCGGCAATCTGCGCAACTCCGGTTTCGCCCGTCAGCTCCTGGCCGACGCCCGGGCCGACTTCCGGCGCATCGGCCTCGCCCACGGCGAGGCGTGGACATGTCTGGAACTGGCCCTGGTCGACGCGGGGAACAACCGGGCGGCCCAGGCGCTCGCGCTGTGCGACGAGGCGGTGGAGCTGTTCGGCTCGTACGGCGACATGCGAGGTGCCGACTGGGCCCGCTTCCTGCGCTGCACTCTGCTGCCGTACGCGTCTGCGGGCGGCACGGAGGTGGGCACCGTGGTGGCCCAGCAGGAACTCGCCGACCTGCTCCGGGCCGGGCACCCGACCCGCGACAGCAGGCTGGAGGACTGCGCGGAGGCGTTCACCGTGGTCCTGAACCGCGGGATCGATCTGGAGGACGGCTGGCAGGCCTGGCGCCTGGGCATGACCCCGACCCGCCACGCCCGGGAAATCATGGGCGTGGCGGTGGAAGCACGGTCGTAGCCGCCGTCCCTGCACCCTCGCCGGACGGTCTTGGACCGTCCGGCGATTGAGGACAAGGCGCCGACGGGTTGCGCCGGAACCCGCTACTTCGCGGACCCGGCCCCCGTCCCGGACACGTCGGCCCCGGCCGGCGCCGCGTCCGGATCCGGCGCCTCCTCGAAGTTCACCCTGCCCATGTGCCGGTTCATGGACTTCATCAGCAGCCACACGCCCACCGCGAGCGCCGCGAAGACGAGGAAGCCGAGGACGCCGGGTGTCACCTTGTTCTTGTCGAATTCCTCGGCGAGAGGAACGACGTGGGTCAGTGCCTGGGTCACGTACATATCAGGCATTGTCGCGGATGCCCGCGAAGAGGTCGCTCTCGGGGAGGGAGGTGTCGACGAGAGACTTCGCCAGCTCGTACTCCTCGGTCGGCCAGACCTCCCGCTGGATGTCCATCGGCACCCGGAACCAGCCGCCGTCCGGATCGATCTGCGTGGCGTGCGCGATCAGCGCCTTGTCCCGGGTCTCGAAGAACTCCGCGCACGGAACGTGCGTGGTCAGCGTCCGCTCGACGCGCTCGAACTCCTTCCAGCGCTCCAGCCACTCGCCGTACGGCGACTCCAGGCCGCGGGCGAGCAGCGCCTCGTGCAGCGCCACCGTGCGCGGACGGTTGAAGCCCTGGTTGTAGTAGAGCTTCTGCGGCTGCCAGGCGGGGCCGAACTCGGCCTCGGGGAACGTCTCGGTGTCCGCGGCGCCCTCGAACGCGATCATCGTGATCGTGTGGGTCATGATGTGGTCGGGGTGCGGGTAGCCGCCGTTCTCGTCGTACGTGGTGATGACCTGCGGCCGGAACGCGCGGATGGAGCGGACCAGGCGCCCTGCCGCCTTCTCCTCGTCCTCCAGCGCGAAGCAGCCCTCGGGCAGCGGGGGCAGCGGGTCGCCCTCGGGGAGCCCCGAGTCGACGAAGCCGAGCCACTCCTGCTTGACGCCCAGGATCTCCCGGGCCTCGTCCATCTCCTTCTTCCGTACCTCGTGGATGTGCTCCTCGATGTACGGGTCGCCCTGGAGTTTCGGGTTGAGGATGGAGCCGCGTTCGCCTCCTGTGCAGGTCACCACCAGCACGTCCACCCCCTCGGACACGTACTTGGCCATGGTGGCCGCCCCTTTGCTCGACTCGTCGTCGGGGTGGGCGTGGACGGCCATCAGTCGAAGCTGCTCAGTCAAGACTCGATCCTCAGTGATTCGGCCGCCATCGGGCACCGTCCCGGAGGGACGTCGGTGTGGGGCGGCGGTCGGGTGGCGGGTGGGAGGCTTCTATAGTGACCGAACCGGGGGGCGGAAAATTCCTCGATGCCCGGCACGGGAGGAACGATCATGACTGCGGTGCGTGAAGCACTTCCGGAGGGCCGCTACGGGCGCTCCGCGGACGAGCGCGCGGACCGCAAGCTCAAGATCATCGGCTCGGTGCTGGGCGTGGCCCTGCTCGGCGTGGTCGGCTGGATCGGTTACGACTACGTGACCGGCCAGGGCATCAGCGCCGAGGTGATCAAGTTCAGGATCGCTTCGGACGACCGGGTCGACGTCCACCTAGAGGTGCGCAAGGACCGGGACGCGAAGGGGTACTGCACCCTCCGCTCCCAGCAGGTGGACGGCAGCGACGTGGCCCGGAAGGACGTCCGTTTCGACGACCGCTCCGACCGGATCGACCGGATCGTCTCGCTGCGTACGACCTCGCGGGCCACCAGCGTCGAGCTGCTGGGCTGCACGGTTGACGGCGGGTCGTCGCACTGACCGGCACGGACCGGCCCTGACCTGCGACGATCGCGGCTGACCTGCGTCGACGCGGTCATAGCGGTTTACCTTCTCCCCCTTTTCCTGGGGAATTGTTAGGCTCGTGGTTTCGCCCACCCTTGGAGGCACATGCTTCTGGGTAGGGCGATGCTTTGTATTCCCAGTACCGACGATTGAATATCCAGTACCGACTAGGAGCACCTGTGACCCAGACCAGCGAAAACGTCACCTGGCTCACGCAGGAGGCGTACAACCAGCTCAAGGCCGAGCTGGAGTACCTGTCTGGTCCCGCGCGCACGGAGATCGCCGTCAAGATCGCGGCGGCCCGTGAGGAGGGTGACCTCCGAGAGAACGGCGGGTACCACGCGGCCAAGGAGGAGCAGGGCAAGATGGAGTTGCGGGTGCGCCAGCTCACCCAGCTCCTGGAGCATGCGAAGGTCGGCGAGGCCCCCGCCGACGACGGCGTGGTCGAGCCCGGCATGGTCGTCACCATCGCGTTCGACGGTGACCCCGACGACACCATGACGTTCCTGCTCGCCTCGCGCGAGTACGCGAGCGCGGACATCGAGACGTACTCTCCGCAGTCTCCGCTCGGTACCGGCGTGAACGGCAAGAAGATGGGCGAGGACGCCGAGTACGAGCTGCCGAACGGCAAGTGGGCCTCGGTGAAGATCCTCGCGGCGAAGCCCTACACGGGCTGAGCCGACCACCGGACCCCGCAGAACCAGGAAGCCCCGGCCGCCGACGGCCGGGGCTTCCTGGCGTCCCTCAGAGCCTGTCGGGTGACCTCCGACAGGCTCTCAGGCGGTCGCCGAACGGTACTTGCGGACCGCAAGGGTCCGGAAGACCACGATGATCAGCACGGACCAGATCAGCGAGGCCCAGACGGGATGCTGCATCGGCCAGGCATCGGACGGGGAGACGCCCGGGTTCCCGAAGAGTTCGCGGCAGGCCTGGACGGTCGCGCTGAACGGGTTCCATTCGGCGACCGGCTGGAGCCAGCTCGCCATGTTCTCGGTGGGCACGAAGGCGTTCGAGATGAACGTGACCGGGAACAGCCAGATGAGGCCGCCCGACGTGGCTGCCTCGGGCGTGCGGACCGACAGGCCGATCAGCGCCCCGATCCAGGAGAAGGCGTACCCCAGCAGGAGCAGCAGCACGAAGCCGCCGAGCACCTTGCCGACGTTCTCGTCGGTGCGCCAGCCGACCAGCAGGGCGACGGCCGCGAGGACGACCAGGGTGAGCGTCGTCTGGACGAGGTCGGCGAGCGTACGGCCGGTGAGGACCGCGCCGCGCGCCATCGGCAGCGAGCGGAACCGGTCGATGAGGCCCTTGTGCATGTCGTCCGCGATGCCCGCACCGGCGCCCGCGGTGGCGAAGGTCACGGTCTGCGCGAAGATGCCCGCCATCAGGAAGTTGCGGTAGTCACTGGCGCTGGTGGAACCGCCGATCATCATGGAGCCGCCGAAGACGTAGCTGAACAGCACCACGAACATGATCGGCTGGATCAGCCCGAAGATCACCATCTCCGGGATCCGGGTCATCCGGATCAGATTCCGCTTGGCGACGACGAGGGAGTCGCGGACCGACCCGCTGATGCCGCCGCCCGCCCTGGGGGCCGCCGCAACGTGCGGCGTGTCCGTCGTGGCAGTCACTTCCTGACCTCCTGTCCGGCCTTCCTGCCGGTCGGCGCGGCGGGACCCGGGACCGTCCCGTTCTCGTCGGTCTCCGGCGCCTCGGCGACATGGCCGGTGAGCGAGAGGAACACGTCGTCCAGGGTCGGGCGGCGCAGTCCGATGTCGTCGATCTCGACCCCGCGGGAGTCGAGATCGCGGATGATCTCGGCGAGCAGCTTGGCGCCGCCGAAGACCGGGACCGTCAGTTTGCGGGTGTGCTGGGCGACGGTGACCTCGCCCTTGCCGAGGTGGGCGAGGACGGCGCGGGCCGGATCGATCTGGTCGGGGTGGTGGACGACGACCTCGACGCGCTCGCCGCCGGTCCTGGCCTTCAGTTCGTCGGAGGTGCCGCGGGCGATGACGAGCCCGTGATCGATGACGCAGATGTCGTGCGCCAGGCGGTCGGCCTCCTCCAGATACTGCGTGGTCAGCAGCAGCGTCGTGCCACCCGCGATGAGCTCCTCGATGACCTCCCACAGCTGCTGCCGGTTGCGCGGGTCGAGTCCGGTCGTCGGCTCGTCCATGAACATCACCGGCGGGGAGACGACGAGCGCCGCCGCCAGGTCGAGGCGGCGGCGCATGCCGCCGGAGTACGTCTTCGCGGGGCGGTCGGCCGCATCGGCGAGGTTGAACCGCTCCAGCAGCTGCACCGCGCGGGCCTTCGCGTCTCGCCCGCTCATCTGGTAGAGCTGACCGACCATCTGCAGGTTCTCGCGGCCCGTCAGATACTCGTCGACCGCGGCGAACTGGCCGGAGAGGCCGATCGAGCGGCGTACCTCGTTGGGTTTCTTCAGCACGTCGATGCCTGCCACGACGGCCCGGCCGCTGTCGGGTCTGAGCAGCGTCGTGAGGACACGCACGGCAGTCGTCTTGCCTGCGCCGTTGGGACCGAGGAGGCCCAGGACCGTACCCTCCGGCACGTCGAGATCAACACCGCCGAGTGCTCGTACATCACCGAAGGTCTTGACCAGACCCTCGGCGTAGATGGCGCCTGGCATACGGGATTCCCCCAGAGCGATTGTCGGCTTCCTCGACAGATCCTAGGTTTGCGCGCCTTTCCCCGCCCGGTGAACGCCAAACCTCACGGAGTGTCAGTCCGTGACCACCAGGTAGCCCGCACCGCGCAGTTCCGCGGTGACCTCCTCGCAGTGCTCGGGACCCTTGGTCTCCAGGTGCAGGTCGACCTCCGCCTCGGTGAGTCCGAGCCGCGGATCGGTCCGCACATGGCCGATGTCGAGGATGTTCGCGTCGGCGACGGTCAGCACGGAGAGCAGCGTGGCCAGTGCCCCCGGACGGTCGGTGAGCCGGACCCGCAGGCTGAGATAGCGGCCCGCGGTCGCCATGCCGTGGGTGAGGATGCGCTGCATCAGCAGCGGGTCGACATTGCCGCCCGACAACAGGGCGACGACCGGTCCGCGGAACGACTCCGGGTTGCTCAGCAGCGCCGCCACCGGGCTCGCCCCCGCCGGTTCGACGACCAGCTTCGCCCGCTCCAGGCAGAGCAGCAGCGCACTGGAGAGTTCGGCCTCGGAGACCGTACGGACCTCGTCGACCAGTTCCTGGACGAGCCCGAACGGTACGTCGCCGGGGCGCCCCACCTTGATGCCGTCCGCCATCGTCTGGAGCGAGCCGATCGCCACCGGGTAGCCGGCGGCGAGCGACGGCGGGTAGCAGGCGGCGCCCGCCGCCTGGACTCCGACGATCCGCACGTCGGGCCGGATCGCCTTCACGGCCACGGCGATGCCCGCGGCGAGTCCCCCGCCGCCGATCCCGACGACGATGGTGCGGACCTCCGGGCACTGTTCGAGGATCTCCAGGCCCACGGTGCCCTGTCCGGCGATGATGTCCGGGTGGTCGAAGGGGTGGATGAAGACCGCGCCGGTCTCCTGGGCGTACTCCTCGGCGGCGGCGAGGGTCTCGTCGACGACGTGGCCGTGCAGCCGGACCTCGGCGCCGTACTCGCGGGTCGCGGCGACCTTCGGCAGCGGCGCCCCGACCGGCATGAAGACCGTTGAGCGTACGCCGAGCAGTGCAGACGCGAGTGCGACACCCTGCGCATGGTTTCCGGCGCTTGCGGCGACGACTCCGGCCGCGCGCTCGACCGGGGAGAGGCCGGCGATCCGCACGTACGCGCCGCGCAGCTTGAACGAGCCGGTCCGCTGGAGGTTCTCGCATTTGAAGTGGACCGGCGCCCCGACCAGCGCGGACAGGTGACGACTGCCCTCCATCGGGGTCATCCGGGCCACGCCGGAGAGCATCTTCCGTGCGCCGCGGACGTCGTCGAGAATCACTGGGGGAAACGGGTGTGGCGTACGGAAGTTCATAACCGCAAGTCTGGCAGCTGGACACGGAGCCGGACGCCGCGCTGGTGCCGTCCTGCGTCGTTGTTCGCAGGTTTGTGCAGTGCTGGTACATGTTGCCCCGTGGCCGCGTACTCTGTCCCCCACCCATCCGAACACCGCACGAAGAGAGCCCCCGGCCATGCCCCCTCAGGACATGACGACTGCTGCGTCTCCTTCCGGGGGCGCCACCCCCGATTCCCCGGGTACCGACCACCTCCTCGATGTTCTGCAGCACCAGGTGGCCGTCTTCGCCCGCCGTGCCGAGCAGACCCGCCTCGGCGGCGTCGGCCAGGTCCGCAACTCCATGGACCGGGCGGCGTATCTGCTGCTGAACCGACTGGACCGGGAAGGCCCGATGGGCGTCAAGGCGCTGGCCGCGGGCATGGGGATCGACTCCTCGACCGTGACCCGTCAGGTCGCACCGCTCGTCGACACCGGCCTGGTCAAGCGGACCTCGCATCCGGAGGACGGCCGCGCGGTCGTGCTTCAGCTGTCGCCGCGCGGACACGCGCGGCTGGACGAGGTGCGTGCGTCGCGGCGGGAGCTGATGTCGCAGGTGACGGGGGAATGGACGGCGGAGGAGCGCGAGACGTTCTGCACACTGCTGACCCGGTTCAACGTGGCGCTGGCTGCGCGGCAGCAGCAGCCCGCAGGGGGCTGATGGCTGGAATACGCCTGCACAACCTCTTGACCTGGAGACCTCCCCGGCGCTGCGATGTGGGTGTGCGAGAGCGGCAGACAGGACTTCAACGGCGGCGTGCCCGGGAGTTCGAGACCTTTGTAGCGGGCGCCGCGGGCCGGCTTCTGCATACCGCCACCCTGCTCACCGCCGAGCCCACGGAGCCGCCCGGCGCGAACGAACGGGCGCAGCGGCTGCTGACCGCCGCCCTGGCCCGCACGTACGCGGCCTGGGACGGGCTGCACGGGGAGGATCCGTACGACCGGACCCGGCAGGAGCTGGCCCGCCGGTTCGCCCATGAGGCGTGGCGGCACCATCGGCCGCGCGGCGGGCTGTTGGATCCGCTGACCCCGCGGGAGCGGCTGGTTCTCGTGCTGCGGCTGTACGAGGGGGTTGCCGAGGAGCAGACCGCCGCGTTGCTGGGGCTTCCGGTGGACCGGGTCCGGGCACTCTGCAACCGGTCGGTGGCCACGATGCGCGGCACCCGCAGGCCCACGGCGCGGCGGCTGTCCGTACGACTGCTGGGGGCGGGGTCATGAAACGTCAGGACCAGAAGGAGGACCAGGTCCGGCAGATGCTGGACATGCCGCATCCGCAGGTCCCCGCCGATCTGGCGGAGCGGGCGGCCGAGCAGGGCGGCCGGATGCTGCGGCGGCGCCGTGCGCTGCATGCACTGGGGCTGTTCGTGCTGTGCGCGGCCGTGGTCGCGTTCACGGTGTGGATGGTGATCGCCGAGCCCTGGCATGTGCCGCCCACGGAGACGACCCCACCCCTGGACTGACCGTAAAGCCTGAAACGCTCGATTCCTTCGGTTCTATCCTGAATGTGACGGCATGCCGCACGAGCCGAGGAGGCCGTCATGACCAGGAAGATCGCTGACTGCCGCAAGCACCCGAGCGTCACGAACTGCTCGCTCACCATCGCCGGTGAGGAGGAGGAAGTGGTGCGAGCCGCGACGGAACACGCGGTCTCCGTCCACGAACACGCCGACAGCCCGGAGCTGCGGGAGCAGATCCGGGCGTCGCTGGAGGACGAGAAGGTCGACGCCTGAACCCCAGGACGCCGGGCCGGTGGGACGAGTGCCCGCCGGCCCGGTTATGGACTGTCCTCCCGGCCTGAACCGCCCCAGGGCCTGCCTCAGGCCAACCCCGTACCCGAACGCCCAGACCGGCCGGCACCCCGTGGAAACCACCCACCGAGGAGCAACCCCCCACGGCCCCCGCCCCAGGCCAACCCCGTACCGGGACGCCCTAGCCGAGCGCCTGCGTCAGGTCGGCCAGCAGGTCGTCCGCGGACTCGATGCCGACGGAGAGGCGGACCAGGTCGGCCGGTACCTCCAGGGCCGAGCCGGCCACGGAGGCGTGCGTCATCCGGCCCGGGTGCTCCACCAGCGACTCGACGCCGCCGAGCGACTCGCCGAGCGTGAAGAGCCTGGCCCGGTTGCAGACCTCGACCGCCGCCTCCTCGCCGCCCTGGACCCGGAAGGAGACCATGCCGCCGAACGCCTTCATCTGCTTGGCGGCGATCTCGTGCCCCGGGTGCTCCGGCAGCCCCGGGTAGAGGACCTGGGTGACCTTGGGGTGCCGGGTCAGCATCTCGGCGACCTTGGCCGCGTTCTCGCTGTGCCGGTCCATCCGGACGGGCAGCGTCTTGATGCCACGCAGCACCAGCCAGGAGTCGAACGGTCCGGCGACCGCGCCCATCGCGTTCTGGTGGTACGCCAGTTCCTCGCCGAGCTCCGCGTCGGCGGCGATCAATGCACCGCCGACGACGTCGGAGTGGCCGCCCATGTACTTGGTCAGGGAGTGCACGACGACGTCCGCGCCGAGTGCGATCGGCTGCTGCAGATAAGGGCTGGCGAAGGTGTTGTCGACGACCAGCCGGGCACCCGCGGTGCGCGCCACCTCCGCGACCGCGGCGATGTCGGTGATGCCGAGCAGCGGGTTGGACGGCGTCTCGACCCAGATGACCTTCGTACGGTCGTTGACCGCGGCCCGGACCGCCGCCGGGTCCGAGGTGTCCGCGACGGAGTAGTCGACGCCCCACCGCGTGACGACCTTGGCGAAGAGCCGGAAGGTGCCGCCGTAGGCGTCGTTGGGGATGACGACATGGGCGCCGGGGTGGAGCAGCGTGCGCAGCAGGCAGTCCTCTGCTGCGAGCCCGGACGCGAAAGCGAGACCGCGGCGGCCGCCCTCGATGGCCGCGAGGTTCTCCTCCAGTGCTGTGCGCGTCGGGTTGGCGCTGCGGCTGTACTCGTAGCCGCCGCGGAGTCCGCCGACGCCGTCCTGCTTGTACGTGGACACCTGATAGATGGGCGGAACAACGGCGCCGGTGAGGGGATCGGCGGCGTTGCCCGCGTGGATCGCGAGGGTCTCGAAGCTCTGCTGGTCGCTCATGGGGCCCGAGCGTAGTTCGTCGCAGGGGGGATCCACGGCCACTGTGCCGTCCGGTGACAATGGGTGCATGGAGATTCTCTGGTTCCTGATCGCGCTGTGCATGCTCGCCGCGGTCCTCGGCCCCTTCGTGCTGCGTCGCCGCTCCGGTATCCGCCAGGTCGCGCCGGGCTCCCCCGACGCCGCCGACCCGGACACCTACGGCTTCGTGCGCCAGGAGCAGCTGGACATCCGGATGCCGGGCCCCGACCAGGACCTCCTCGATGTCCTCGACGTCGTGCAGCGCACCCAGGACTGGCGCGCGGCCTCTCAGTTGCTGGCGGGGACGCCGAAGGAGGGTGAGGTGCGGTGGCAGCGCGTGCAGGCGTTCGCCGGTGCCGCCTCGCTGGAGCTGATGCAGGCGCCCGGGGTCGGTGGTGCGTGGCTGCGGTCGTGGCGCGCCCAGTCGCCGAAGGACGCGGGCGGGGCGGCGGTGCACGCCGAGTTCCTGGTCCAGCAGGCCTGGCGGTCCTCCTCCGCGGGGACGGACGACTTCCGGATCATCCTGGAGGAGGCGCGTACGGTCTGCGGCGAGGCGGCCCTGCTGGCGCCCGGCGACCCGGTCCCGTACATCGTCGAACTGGCCGTCGCGCGTGGACTCGGCTACTCCCATGAGCAGTTCGACCAGCTCTGGGCGAAGATCATCGACCGCGCGCCGGCGCACATGGGCGCGCACATCGCCGCGCTGCACTTCTGGTGCGAGAAGTGGCACGGCTCCCGCGAGGAGGCCGAGCGGTTCGCGACGTCCGCCGCAGCCCGCGCCCCGCAGGGTTCGCTGCTGGCCGCGTTGCCGCTGTTCGCGGTGTACGAGCATCTGCCCGAGGTCAATCTGGTGCAGGGCTTCTACCGGGGCACCGTGGTGACGAAGGCCGTCGAGGGCGCCTTGTTTGCGGTGCACGCGGCACGCCCCGACGACCCGATGCTCGCCCATGTCCGTCATCTGCTGGTGCTGTTCCTGGTCCGGATGGAACGCTGGGCGGAGGCGATGCACCAGCTCGTCCACATCGACGGGCACGTGGGCGCGCTGCCGTGGACGCAGAACCCCGACCCGGCCGCCGAGTACACGGTCTACCGGGCGCTGGCGGTCGCCGGGTACGAGGCGAACGGCGGCAGCCCGGCGACACTGCCGCGGTGACGGAGGCCCGTTCCACCGCTGGTCTGCCCCCGTTCCACCGCCGGTCAGCGCTCGTTCCACCGTCGGCTGCGGCTGTCGCCGAACCACGTTGCCGCATCCGCCCGCGGTAGGACATACTCCGGTTCCCCCCACAACGCGCACCACCCCGGCTCTGCCGTTCGCCATACGTTTCTCATTCCCGTGGGGGGAACCGCCCGATGGGCCCATCTCTGCGTGCCGCGCGCGCTCTTGTCCTGCTCGCCGGCTTCTATCTGCTGAGCGTCGTCCTGCTCGCCGCCCTGGGCGCCCTCGACTGGGCGGCGTTCACATGGACGACGGGCGGCGTCGCCGCGAAGCTGTTCGTCCTCAGCGTCGTGCTGGCCGTACCGATCGTGCGGGGCGTGTTCATGCTGCGCACGCCGAAGGACGAGGGCCTGGCCGGACTGCCGGTCGACGACACCCACGAACCGCGGCTCTGGGCCACCGTTCGCGACATCGCGCAACAGGTCGGCACCCGCGCGCCGGACGAGATCGTGCTCACCGGCGATGTGAACGCCGCGGTCAGCGAGGACGCCAGGTTCCTCGGCCTGGTCGGCGGCAGGCGCCGGCTCTATCTCGGCCTGCCCCTGATGACCGGTCTGTCGCAGGCCCAGCTGCGTTCCGTACTCGCCCATGAGATGGGCCACTACGGCAACTCCGACACCCGCCTCACCGCGATCACCGCCCGCGGTCGCATCCAGGTGCTGCGCACCATCGCCCACTTCGAGGAGCGGGCGGGCAAGACGGTCGCCAAGGAGCAGGCGCGCCAGGAGAAGAAGGCGGCGAAGGCCCTCGCCAAGGGCAAGAAGGCCAAGGAGATCGACACCGGTGGCGCGGGTGTCACGTACCGCGCGATGGCGGCGATCTACACGGCGTACGCGAACTTCTACATGCGCGCCACGCTCTCCGGCGCCCGCCGCGAGGAGCTCGCGGCCGATGTCGCGGCGGCCCGGATCGCGGGCCGTGACGCGACCGCGTCCGCCCTGCGCGAACTCCCGGCCCTCGACGCCGCCCACGGCTTCTACATGAACGCGTACGCCACACTCGGCGTCGAGGCAGGAATGCTGCCGCTGCCCGGCCAGGTCCTCGGAGGTGTACGGCATCTGCTGGCCGCCCGCCAGGACGAGCTGGACGAGATGCGCGGCTCCCTGCCGACCGAGCCGTCCTCCCCGTACGACTCGCATCCGCCGATCGCGGAGCGTGTCGCCCGGATCGAGGCGCTGCCGGACGACGGGCGTGCGTCGGAGCCGGTGACACCGTCCCTGGCCCTGCTCGTCGATCCCGAGCGTGCGCTCGCCGCCGTCGAAGAGGCGGTCCTCACCCCCGAGGCGCTGGGGCTGCGCCGTGCCGACTGGCCGGAGCTGGTGCACGAGTCGATGGCGTCGTACACCGAACGGTCGGCGCGGGGGTTCGGCGCGGTGGTCGCCGAGGCGACCGGCAGCGACGGCTCGCTCTTCGCCACGCTCGACGCGATCGACGCGGGTGCGCTGTGGCAGATCGCCGACCGGCTGCCCAAGTCCGAGGAGGCCGCAGCGGCGACCGGCCCGGCGGCCCGCGAGTTCGCCAGGCCCCGGCTGCGGTCCGGCCTGTCGCAGCTGGTCAGCAACGAGTACGTACGGCAGGGACGGGCCCGCTGGCAGCTGTCCTGGTCCGACTCCGCCACGCTGGAGCTGCCGCACGGGTACGCGCAGGAGCTCCCTGCGGCGCTGGACGCCGCCGTGGCAGACATCCCGGACACCGAGCCGCTGCGCAAACTGCTCGCCCCGTGACCGGGGCGGATCGTCCGGGTCCGCCAGCTGCTCGCCCGGCGGCTGTACTGGCAGGACCGGTACGAGGAAGCGGCGCGCCGCACAACCTGGCGGCGGGAGGAAACTGACCGGTGCGACGCAGCGGGGGCGCCGGAATCCGCGGCGGCCCCGCTGTGTTGTACGCACTGCACACGCCTACCCCGGAGGAGCCCCCGCATGTTCCTGCACCGCCGCACCCCGCAGCTCCCTACCCCGGAGGAGGCCCTGCGCGGCCGCCCCACCCCCGAATTCACCGTCCCTTCCCACCACACGGTCCTCGGCAATCCATTGGTGGGCCCCTACCCGGACGGCCTGGAGGTCGCGGACTTCGCGCTGGGCTGTTTCTGGGGCGCCGAGCGCAAGTTCTGGCAGACGGACGGTGTCTGGACGACACTCGCCGGCTACCAGGGGGGCTATACGGAGAATCCCGCTTACGAAGAGGTCTGCTCGGGCCTGACGGGGCACACGGAAGCGGTCCGCGTCGTCTTCGACCCGAAGATCGTCACGTACTCCGAGCTGCTGAAGCTCTTCTGGGAGTCCCATGACCCGACACAGGGCTTCCGCCAGGGCAACGACGTGGGTACGCAGTACCGCTCGGCGATCTACACCCACTCCCCCGAGCAGGAGGCGGCAGTCGCCGCGTCCCGCGAGGCGTACCAGAAGGTCCTGACGGCCGCCGGCCACGGCGAGATCACCACGGAGATCCTCCCGGCGCAGGGCCGCACGTTCTGGCCTGCTGAGGCGTATCACCAGCAGTACCTGGACAAGAACCCGGCGGGCTACTGCGGGATCGGCGGGACGGGCGTTTCATGCCCGATCGGCGTGGCCGAGGCCCCATCGACGGACACCTGAGGGACAGTTCACCGCTTCGGCGGCTCCCGGCCTTCCTCGACCACCAGGCTGTGCGTGCCGGGGCGAGCCCCAGTCGCGGGCTCGGGCGGCCGAACGGATCGTCTCCGCCGTGTTGTCGTCAGGAACCCTGATCGCCGGCATGCCGCCCACCTTGGCTGTGGTTGTCCTGGCCATGTCGGAGCGGTGATACTACCGGGATCGCTGCGCGGTACGGGGCGTTGCCGTAACACCCCGCATGAGTCCCGCCAGGAGCGCGGACCGAAGCACGCCGCCGTACCGGTGATCGACGAGGTTTTCGCGGGTGTCCAGGGCCGGTTGGGGACCACGACGGCCTGCCGGCTGACAACCCATCAAGGAGTCCCACCCGATGACGAGCGACGGCTTCGACGGCCTGACCGCGATGCGCGGTCGCCCCTGGTTCATGGCCAACGAACTCCTGGCGTTCCTCGTCGAGTTGGCGGCGCTGGCGGGCCTTTCCTGGTGGGGCTTCACGGCCGGCGGCTCAACCGCTGCCCGGTGGCTGCTGGGGCTCGGAGCACCGGCGGTGGCCATCGTGCTGTGGGGGCTTTTCGCCGCTCCTCGCGCCCGGGTCCGGCTTCCGCTGTGGGGCGTCCTGCTGGTGAAGGCGGTGGTGCTCGGCGGCGGGGTGTACGCGGTGTACCGCGTGGGTCATCCGGTGGCGGCGGCGGCGGCCGGTGCCGTGGTGGTCGTGAACACGGGGCTGGCCGAGTTCTTCCGGCGCCGGCCCGCCGGGTGACGGGGCTCTCGGGGCCTCTCGCGTTCGGAGCACGCCGGGCTCGCGGGGCCCGATCCGAAGGAAAGGGCCCTGACGCCACCGGCCCGGCCGCGGAGGCGGCCGGGCCGGTGGCGGGCACGGCGCCGGGTCAGATGAGGCCCTGCGCGAGCATGGCGTCCGCGACCAGTTCGAAACCGGCGATATTCGCGCCGACCACGTAGTTGCCGGGGCTGCCGTAGCGCTCCGCCGTGGTGAAGCAGGAGTCGTGGATGTGGCGCATGATCTCCGCGAGCCGCTCCTCGGTGTGCGCGAAGGTCCATGAGTCGCGTGACGCGTTCTGCTGCATCTCCAGCGCGCTGGTGGCCACTCCGCCCGCGTTGGCGGCCTTGCCGGGGGCGAAGGCGACGCCCGCTTCCTGGAGGACCCGCACAGCCTCCGGGGTGGTGGGCATGTTGGCGCCCTCGGCGACCGCCTGCACCCCGTTGCGTACGAGCGTCAGCGCATCGGCCTCGTGGAGCTCGTTCTGCGTGGCACACGGCAGGGCCACGTCGCAGGGGACGTTCCACACGCCCGTACCGGCGACGAAGCCGACATGTGCGCCGCGCCGCTGCGCGTACTCCGAGATCCGGCCGCGACCGGCCTCCTTGACCTCCTTGAGCAGAGCGAGGTCGATGCCCTTCTCGTCGACGACATAACCGTCGGAGTCGGAGCACGTCACCACGGTCGCGCCGAGCTGCTGGGCCTTCTCGATGGCGTAGATCGCGACATTGCCGGAGCCCGAGACGACGACCCGCCGGCCGTCGAGGGATCCGCCCCGGCTCCTGAGCATCTCGTCGGTGAAGAGCACACAGCCGTAGCCGGTGGCCTCGGTGCGCGCCTGGGCACCGCCCCAGCCCAGGCCCTTTCCGGTGAGCACACCGGACTCGTACCGGTTGGTGATCCGCTTGTACTGGCCGAACAGGTAGCCGATCTCGCGGCCGCCGACGCCGATGTCACCGGCCGGGACGTCCGTGTACTCACCCAGATGACGGTGGAGTTCGGTCATGAACGACTGGCAGAACCGCATGACCTCGGCGTCGGAGCGACCCTTCGGGTCGAAGTCGGCGCCGCCCTTGCCACCGCCGATCGGCATCCCGGTGAGGGCATTCTTGAAGATCTGCTCGAATCCGAGGAACTTCACGATGCCGAGGTCGACCGAGGGGTGGAAGCGCAGCCCGCCCTTGTACGGTCCCAGGGCGCTGGAGAACTCGACCCGGAAGCCGCGGTTCACATGGATGTGGCCGGAGTCGTCCGACCACGGCACGCGGAAGATGAGCTGACGCTCCGGTTCACAGATGCGCTCGATGATCCGGGCGTCCACGAACTCCGGTCGCTGCGCCAGGACCGGGCCGAGCGTCTCAAGGACTTCCCGTACCGCCTGGTGGAATTCGCTCTCGCCCCGATTGCGCCGCAGGATCTCCGCGTACAGCGGCTCGATGACACGGATCTCGGCTGCGTGCGGCTCCGAGGAAACAGGGGTGGCCGTCATCTGATCAAGACCTTCCATGGGTCGGCAACGTGCGCGAAGGCGCCCCCGTCCCCAGGGGCACCACCAGTCCCCCTCCCCATTGAGGACGTCACCCGGACAACGTGAGAAGCGCACTCACCGATGCGACGTACGGGACCGCTGTGACGTATCGATTGTCCCAGGGAAGCCGCAAGATCCTCGGCCGCATCCACATACTGAGCCTGTTCCGAGCCTTCCGGCACCGGGTGTGTGGCTCGATCCGCACCGGATCGGCCGGTCGGGGCGGAGGGATCAGGCCTCCTCGCGCCTGTCCCGCAGCATCCACAGCCCCACGCCGGACGCGAGGACGACCACGCCCGAGACGACGCTCAGGGCGATGTGCAGTCCGGTGTCCTCCATCAGGTTGAGGCCGACATTGGCGACGACTGCGAGACAGAGCACGAGCCAGAGCAGCGGCTTCATGGGGTTCCCTCCGTGGTTGATCCGACGTGATCCATTCTCCAGAGCGGGGCGCGCCGCAGCGAGGGACCCCTCCCCCGGAACGGGGGTGTACTCAGCTACACCTCGCTCAGCGCCGTCGGACCGGCCACGGGTCACCGTACGGGTTCCGGGCCGTTGCCCATCAGGCATCCACCGGTGGGGGCGGGCTCAGTCGGTGATGCCCAGGTCCTCCCGCATCAGCTCCCGCATCGTGTCGAGGAACGGACTCGACGCCCTCAGGTTCTCCAGGATCCGGGCCACGGTCTCGCCGTCGCGGGCGAGACCGCGGTCCAGGCGTTTGACGGCTCCGTCGGCGGTTGCGAGGACCTGGTTGAGGTCGCGGGAGGCCTGCAGGATCCGCTCCGGGACGATCATCTGCGCCTCGGCGTAGCGGTCGCGGTGGTCGAGGCGCGCCTCTTCGAGCTGGATGCGCTCCTGCTCCGTATAGACGCCGTCCCTGATCCGGTGCAGGGCGTCCTTGAGGAGTGTGTGGAACTGCCGGGAGGCCCGGTTCATGGCCGTGTACTGGGCGCGCCGCTCCTCGAACCTCCTTCGCGTGCCGGCCAGTTCGGCCTCCTCCCGGCGCTCCCGCGCGGTCATCCGCTGCGCGAGCATCGGCGCGAACAGGGTACCGAGCACACCGACGACTGCGGTGATCATGGCGGTGATGGCAGCGGTCATGACCGCGAGACTAGACCGACCGGTGTTGGCGCCGTCACCCCTGTCCAGAAGGCCGGTGTGCGCGGCCGGTGCGTCCGTACGTCACATGTCCGCGTCCGTCCGCCACATCGTGGCGTTCGCACGTCAGGCCGTCGCGTTCTCCGTGATCGTGACACGGCCCTTGCGAATGGTCGCCAGCCGCGGCGCCCTGCGGGCGATTGCGCTGTCGTGGGTGACCATGATGAAGGTCAGCCCGTGCTCCTTCCACATCGTCTCCAGCACCTCCATGACCTCGTCTCGCATCGATTCGTCGAGGTTGCCGGTGGGCTCGTCGGCGAGCAGCACCTTCGGCTGCTTGACCAGGGCCCGTGCGATCGCCACACGCTGCTGCTGCCCGCCGGACATCTCGCTCGGGAGGTGCCCGAGCCGCTCACCGAGTCCGACGGAGTCCAGCGCCTCCGCGGCCCGCCTGCGCCGCTCCGCCGGCCTGCCGCCGAGCGGGACGAGCGCCGTCTCGACGTTCTCCTGCGCGGTCAGCGTCGGGATGAGGTTGAAGCTCTGGAAGACGAAGCCGATGTTCTGCGCGCGCACCTCGGTGAGCTTGGCCTCGCTGAGCTTCGCGAGGTCCACACCGTCGAGTTCGACGCTGCCGGCCGTCGGACGGTCCAGACCGCCGAGCATCTGCAGCAGCGTGGATTTGCCACCGCCGGTGGGGCCCTGGATGACCAGGCGGCCCCCGTCCTCGATGGTCAGATCGACGCCGGCGAGCGCATCGACGGTGGACTTTCCGCGGGTATAGCGCTTGGTGACGCCGCTGAGCTTGTACATGGATCAACTCCTGCTGGACTGAAAGGGGGTGGGGCTCGCGGACGGGCTATTCGACGCGGCGCAGCGCGTCCGCGGGGCGCAGCCGGGAAGCCCGCCAGCCGCCGAACGCGCCGGCGATCAGCCCGCCCGCCACGGCCAGCGCGACGGCGATGAGGATGGTGGACAGGGAGACGGGTGCGGTCAGCGCGATGTCGAGGGACTTGGACGCCGCCTGGCGGAGGGGGCCGCCCATGCCGCCGGGGCCGCCGGCCATGCCGCCACCGCCGCCCGAGCCACCGAGCTGCGCGGTGAGGGTGGGGCTGATGGCCGTCACGACGTACGCGCCGGCCAGACCGACCGCGATGCCGAGGACACCGCCCATCAGACCGTTGACGAGGGCCTCGCCGACAACCTGGCGGGTGACCCGGCCGCTCTTCCAGCCGAGCGCCTTCAGCGTGCCGAACTCCCGCACCCGGCGGCTGACCGCGGAGGAGGTGAGCAGTCCGGCGACCAGGAAGGCGGCCACGAGGACCGCGATCGACAGCCACTTGCCGACGCTGGTGGCCAGGTCGGAGGCGGTGGACAGGGAGCCGGAGACGGTGTCGGCGAGGTCCGCGGAGGTGGTGACGGTCGTGCCCGGGATGTTCTTCTGGATGGCGGACTTGACGCTGTCGATCTGCTGCGAGTCGGCGGCCTTGACGTAGACCGTGGTGACCTTGTTCTTGGCCTCGGCGAGGGTCTGCGCCTGCTTCAGCGGGATGTAGACGTTGGCGGCCGCGTCGCCGCTGTCCGCCGTCGAGACACCGACGATCTTGTACTTGGTCCCGGAGATGGTCACGGTCTTGCCGACCGCGAGCTTCTTCTGCTTGGCGTACGAGGCGTCGACGACCGCGACCTCGGCATCGGTCTCGGTGGCTTTGAACGTACGGCCCTTGGTGATCTTCGACGAGGTCAGCGGGCCGAGGTCCTGCTTGGTGACGTCGGTCCCGTACACGGTGTACGAGTTGACGTCGAACGAGGCGCCGCCGCCCTGGACCTCACCCTGTGGCTGCGTCGCACCGCCCTCGCCGCCGGGACCGCGCTGGTCGGTGGCGCCCGCGTTCCCGTTCTGCTTGAACTCGCCGGGCTTGAACTGACCGTCCACCTTCAGGACGTTCAGGCTCAGCCCGCCGACGGCGTCCGCGACACCGTTCTGCTTGCCGACCTTGTCGACGGTGGTGGAGGACAGCGTCTGGAAGCCCTGGACCATGACCCGGTCCGAACTCTGCTTCGCGTCATCGCCCTTGGCGTCGAACTCGAACCTGGGGCGCTGACCGTTGGAGCCCGGAGCGGCGGCGGCCTTGGTGACCGTCATGTCCGTACCGAGGCCGTACAGCGATTCCAGGACCTTGTCCTGAGCCTTGGTCATGCCGGAGGAGACCGAGCTGACGATGATGACCAGCGCAATACCCAGGGCGAGCCCCGAGGCGACGACCAGCGCTGCCTTTCTGCGGCGGCGCAGCTCGCGCCGGAGGTAGGTGAAGAACATGACGCGACGTTATGGAGCGGTTGTGATGGCGAGTTAAGGCCGCGATGAGATCCGGATGAGAAGGCTCCCGGACGACGAAGGCGGCGGCACCGGGGGTCCGAGGGGATCCGGGGTGCCGCCGCCTTGCGTAGGTACGTGGCGTCGGGGTTTGCGCGGGTACGCGGTCGAGCGTGGGACACCGAGGGCGTCCGGGACGCCCTGCGGGGTCAGGCTGCGGAGCCTGCCTGCCAGTCGGCCCAGCTCATGTTCCAGCCGTTGAGGCCGTTGTCGGGGGTGATGGTCTTGTCGGGGGAGTTCTTGACGATGACCACGTCGCCGACCATCGAGTTGTTGTAGAACCACGCGGCGGGCTGGTTGGCGTCGCCCGCACCCTTGACGTCGGCGAGGCCGACGCAGCCGTGGCTGGTGTTGGCGCTGCCGAAGACCGACCGCGCACCCCAGTAGTTGCCGTGGATGAAGGTGCCCGACGAGGACAGCCGCATGGCGTGCGGTACGTCCTTGATGTCGTACTCGCCCTTGCCGTCGGCATCGGTGAAGCCGACCGTCGCACCGTTCATCCGGGTCTCCTTGAACTTCTCGGAGATCACCATCTGACCGTTGTACGTCGGGTTGGCCGGGGAACCGGCCGAGATCGGGATGGTCTTGATCGTCTTGCCGTCCTGCGTGACGGTCATCGTCTTCGTGCGGGCGTCGACCGTCGAGACCTGGTTGCGGCCGACCTTGAAGGTGACCGTCTTCTGCTGCACACCGTAGACGCCGTTGGAGCCCTCGACGCCGTCCAGCGCCAGCTTCAGCGTGACGGTGGAGCCGCCCGTCCAGTACTGCTCGGGGCGCAGGTCCAGACGCTGTGAGTTGAACCAGTGGCCGACGACCTGCTGGCCGCTGCTGGACGTCACGGTGATCCCGGCCTGGACGGCCTTCTGGTTCGTGATCGGCTTGTTGAAGTTGATCGAGACCGGCATGCCGACGCCGACCGTGGAGCCGTCCTCGGGGGTGAAGTTCCCGATGAAGCTGTTGGCGGGCGACACGGTGGTGAACGAGGAGTTCTCGTGGGCCTCGCGGCCCTTCGAGTCCTTGGCCGTCGCGTTGATCTTGTACGTGGTCGAGCGCTCCAGCTGCCCGTTCGGCTGCCAGCTCGTGCCGTCGGCCGCCAGGGTGCCCTGGACGCCCGCGCCGGCCGCCGTGGTCATGGTGACCTCGGTCAGCTTGCCCTTGGCCACGGTGACCTTGGCGTCGTTGTTGATGCTGGCGTTGGTCGCGCCGTTCTTCGGCGAGATCGCTATCTGCGCCTCCGAAGCGTCCTGGGCCGCCGCCTTGTCGACCTCTGCCGCCTGCGACTTCTTCGAGCTCTCGGCGCTGGCCTTGTCTCCGCCGTCGCTGCAGGCAGTAAGCACCAGAACGCCGCCGAGCAGTGCGGACGCGGCCATCAGGCCCCTGCGTCGTTTGCTGTCCGTCATCACACGCTTCTCCATCGTTGCCGTATCCCCCGTAACCCCGCACAGAGCCGCCGGCCGGCGGTACCCCGTCAATGTTCCAGGAACACCCGGGAAGGGCCCTCGGTTCCACATCCGTCAAGGATGTGGGGAACACCACTCACCGACGCAGCCGTGGCAGCTGTGGTTCCAGGGCCGAACACCTGGTGGCCCCGACCCACCGGGAACGGGCCGGGGCCGGTGTGTTCACCGGCTGGACCGCTGTTCCCCGTCGTCGTGTTCCTCCCCATTGTGCGCGACGTCGTCGTCGTCCTCGTCACCGTGCCCCTCGTCCTCGTCGTCGAGGTCCCAGGCGTCCGCTTCCCCGGGGTCGTAGTCGATGATCTCGCTGCTCCAGGAGGCCTGGGCCAGCTCGACCCCCGGCACCTCGCCGACCAGATCGAACGGGTCGATGAGGGAGGCGAGGGCCTCCGCATCGTCATCCCGTACCGCGGACTCGGCATGCATGCGCTCCTCGGCCGACTCGCCGCCGGGCTCGCCGTACTCGGCGGCGATGCTCTCCAGTGCCGTACCGCTGAGGGCGTCCGCGTCTGTGATCTCCAACACCATCTCCACGCGAAGGCGAACAAACCGTGATGTCTCCGAAGTGCTCATACGCCGGAGCGTAGGGCCAGGGGCTCCCCCGGCTTTCCCGCGACCCGCTGCTTTCATTAGCATCGGCGCACCCGGCTGAGACCGACCGGTGCCGGTCGGTCCAACTCACTGCTGTCACAAGGGGGATCGATTCCGTGACCATGGCCCGCCGTCCGCTCCTGACCGCCACCGCGGCGGCCACGCTGCTGTGCGCCCTGTGGTTCGTCCCGTCGGCCAACGCGACGGACGATACCGACGGTGCGGCCGGTACGCCGAGCAGACCGGCGGTCATGAACGCCGGGGACGAGGTGCCCGGGCCGGCGCTCGCCGAGACCGGAGCCGGGGTCGACACCACTCCGTATCTGATCGGTGGCACAGGGTTCCTGGCCATCGGCGCAGCGTTCGTCGCCCACTCGGGGCGCCGCGCGGGCGCCTAGGACATGTTTCGACAGTTCCGCCTGCCGGGCGGGCGCACGACGCCACTTCCGGAACACGCCCTAGAGCTGCCCGCCCGAGGCAGGGCGCCGGGATTCCCGAGCAGCAAAGCCACTTGGGCATCCCGGCAACTCTGCGGGCCGGGCGGGACCTTGCGGACGTGCCCTACGCCAGTGCCCCGGTGACCGGCTCCACCGCGGCGACCAGCTTCCCGCTCCGAACGAACGCGTCCGCAGCAGCCAGATCCGGCGAAAGGAACCGGTCCGGGCCAGGCCCCTCGACGCCGGCCGCCCGCAGCGCCTCGATCGCGGCGAGGGACGCGGGCGCCGGGGCGAGCCCCTGGTCGGCGCGCAGTTCGATGGCGCGGGTCGCCGCGTACAGCTCGACGGCGATGATCCGGCCGAGGTTCTCCACCGCGGTACGGAGCTTGCGCGCCGCCGACCATCCCATGGAGACGTGGTCCTCCTGCATCGCGGAGGACGGGATCGAGTCCGCCGACGCCGGGACCGCGAGCCGCTTCATCTCGCTGACCAGGGCGGCCTGCGTGTACTGGGCGATCATCAGACCCGAGTCGACACCGGCGTCGTCGGCGAGGAACGGCGGCAGCCCGTGCGAACGGTTCTTGTCCAGCAGCCGGTCCGTGCGACGCTCGGTGATCGAGCCGAGGTCGGCGGCGACGATCGCCAGGAAGTCGAGTACGTAAGCCACCGGGGCGCCGTGGAAGTTGCCGTTGGACTCGACGCGGCCGTCCGGCAGGACGACCGGGTTGTCGACGGCGGAGGCCAGCTCGCGGTCGGCGACGGTCCCGGCGTACGCGAGGGTGTCCCGCCCGGCGCCGTTGACCTGGGGCGCGCACCGCACCGAGTAGGCGTCCTGGACGCGCGGCGCGTCGTCCTGGTGATGACCGGTGAGGCCGGACCCGGACAGCACCCGCAGCATGTTGTCGGCGCTGACGCCCTGGCCCGGGTGCGGGCGGATGGCGTGCAGCTCCGGGGCGAGGACCTTCTCCGTGCCGAGCAGTGCCTCCAGGCTGAGCGCGGCAGTGATGTCGGCGGAGGTGTAGAGGTTCTTCAGGTCGGCGAGGGCCATCACGAGCATGCCGAGCATGCCGTCGGTGCCGTTGAGGAGGGCAAGGCCCTCCTTCTCGCGCAGTTCGACAGGGGCAATGCCGTGCGCGGCGAGGAGCTCACCGGCCGGGCGCACGACACCGTCGGGACCCTCGGCCTCCCCCTCGCCCATCAGCGTCAGGGCGCAGTGCGAGAGGGGCGCGAGGTCGCCGGAGCAGCCGAGCGAGCCGTACTCGTGCACGACGGGGGTGATGCCCGCGTTCAGTACGTCGGCCATGGTCCGGGCAACCTCGGGACGTACGCCGGTGTGGCCGGAGCAGACCGTCTTCAGGCGCAGGAACATCAGCGCCCGCACGACCTCGCGCTCGACGCGCGGGCCCATCCCGGCCGCGTGCGAGCGGACGATGTTGCGCTGGAGCTGGGCCCGCAGGTCGGGGCTGATGTGCCGGCTGGCGAGCGCGCCGAAGCCGGTGGAGACGCCATAGACCGGCTCGGGCTTGGCGGCCAGCGCGTCCACGATCTCGCGGGCGGCGGCGAGTGCGCTGACTGCGGCTGCGGAGAGCTCGACGCGGGCTCCCGCGCGAGCCACGGCGATGACGTCCTCTGCGGTGGTACCGGACGTCCCCACCACGACTGTGTGCATATCCATATTCAGAAGCGTACGGACTGAATCTCTCCATGTCACTAGTGGTCGTGCGGCGGACCCCTTACCGATCACGATCGCGGTTCCGTGCGCGCGCTACGGGCGGCTGCCGCGCAGCCGACGGCGGTCATGAGCGGGCTTCGGCGGCGAGTCGGCCAGCCGGATGACCTCGCCGTCCCGCCCCGCCACCACCGGCTTCGCCGAGCGGGCCGCCTTCGCCCGGTACTGGGCTGCGTCCGCCAGCCGGAACAGCCGCCGGGCCGAGACCACCGGACCGATCGGGTCGCCGGTCGACGCGATCCCACAGGCGACCCCGTCGCCGTGCTCCAACTCCAATGCCCGGTCGCAGAGTTCGTTGGCCACCCGGATCACCTCGTCCGCCTCGGGGCCCACGGCGAGCAGACAGAACTCGTCACCGCCGAGCCGGGCCGCGAGCGCTCCCGGCAGCATCGCGCCACACCGTGACAGCACCGAACCGAAACGTTCCAGCAGTCGGTCGCCGACCGCGTGGCCGAGCGTGTCGTTGACCTCTTTCAGGCCGTTCAGGTCGCAGACGACCAGGCTGACCACCGAACCGTCGGCATGGTGCCGTTCCACCGCCTCGTCGAGCCGCGCATCGACGAGGCGACGGTTGGCCAGCCCCGTCAGCGGGTCGGTGAAGGCGAGCCTGCGGACCTCTTCGAGGCGCTCCGTCTGGGAGATCCCGGCGGCGACGACGGCCGCCAACACGGTCGCGAAGTCCGCGTCCTCCCGCCCGAACGCCGGCGCCCCCACCGGTCGCGCCACATAGAGCTCACCCCAGGCCCGCCCGTGCAGCACGATCGGCGCGACCACACAGCAGCCGCGCCCGCGGCGCCGCAGAGCCGCCACGCGCTCATGGCGGTAACCGCTCCCGGGCCCGCCCGCACCCGCCGCTTCCACGTCGGACGCGACACCGTCCTCGCCGACCGGCCCGTCGGCCGTCTCCACCCAGGCGTCCGGTTCACCGCCCCCCGCCCACCGCTCGTGCAGGAACTCGGTGATCTCCGGGAACTCGTGCACCGGGTACGTCTCCTCGTCGGGGAACTCCTCCTCCCCTTCGGCCCGTTCACCCGCGTTCACCAGCACCCGGAGCCGCCCCGGCCCGCGCTCCCACACGGAGAGCGCGGCGAAACTGCCGCCCAACGCCTCGCACGCCCCCAGCGCGGCCGCCCGCCAGGACTCGCGCGGGGCCTGCGTCGCAGCCATCGACTGCGCAAGCGATACGACGGCCCGCAGCCGCACATCTTCACCACCCATCGTTACATCGTATGTAGATCTGTGGTGATTTGATCAATTTGAGGCCGCGAATCTCCTGCTCTGCGCGTCGGAGCCACGACGTACCGTTGGAGGCCGCGCGGATAGGTGGGGTGGAGGAAGGAGCGGGGCGAGGGGCAAGCCTGGCAAGGCGGAGGAGGAAGGCGACGCGGAGCGTCGTCGACCGACGACAACGGCGCCAGGCGCCGCCCGTCGGCACGCGACGCCGCCCCACCTATCCGCGCGGCCTCTTACTCGCCCGGCCAGTTCGGCTTCCGCTTCTCGTTGAACGCGGCCACGCCCTCGGCCCGGTCCCCGGAGAAGGCCACCGAGCGCCAGGCCGCGTCCTCCACTTCCAGTCCGGCCCGCAGATCGAGTCCGTGTCCGAGCCGCAGCGCCCGCTTCGCAGCGCGCAGACCCACCGGCGAGTTGGCCGCGATCCGCCCGGCGAGCGCGAGCGCCTGCGTCCGGTCCTCCCCGGCCTCCACCAGCTCGTCGACGAGGCCCAACTCCCTTGCCTCCGCGGCCTCCACCCGCCGGGCGGTGAAGACCAGCTCGGCGGCGCGCGCCGCCCCGATCCGGCGCGGCAGCAGCTGGGTGCCGCCGCCCCCCGGGATGACGCCGACCGACACCTCGGGCAGCCCCACCACGGCGGTCCGGTCGGCGACGATCAGATCGCAGGAGAGAGCCAGCTCGAATCCGCCGCCTAGGGCGAACCCGTGCACGGCGGCGACCGTCGGCATCGGCAGGTCGAGGACGCCGGTGTAGGCGGCGCGGGCGGTGGGCCGCTGCCGGACCAGCTCGGCGTCGGTGAAGGAGTTCCGCTCCTTGAGGTCCGCACCCACGCAGAAGGCGCGCTCGTGGCTGGAGGTGAGAACGGTGACCCGTACGGCGGGGTCGGCGGCGAGCGCCGCACAGGCGGCACCGATCGAGCGGGCCATGTCCGTGGACACGGCGTTCATGGCCTTGGGCCGGTCCAGAACCAGTTCGGCGACATGGTCCTGGCCCTCGTGGACCCGTACGACGACGAACTCCCCGAACCGCTGCTCGGACGTGACGGTCATGACTGCACCCCTCCGGTTAACGAGCGTTATCGGAGGGATCCTAGAGCGTGTCCGCGAGCGCGGTCAGGACGTACCGCGCCGGGCCAGCAGCCACGGCTCCACCACGCCGAGCCCACGCACCGGCCGCTGCCACATCGGCTGCAGCCCGTACCGGTACTTCGGCACGGCCGACGGCTCCATGCCTTCCTCGCGCTCCTTCTCGGCCGCAGCGGCCTCCTCCGCCGCCTGCGCCTCGGAGGCCGGGGCGTCGCCCGTACGCGTCAGCTCCTCCGCGAACGCGCCGTCCACCAGCACGGCGTCCTTGGGCGCTATCGAGGTGAGCCGGCTGGCGAGGTTCACCGTCGTGCCGAAGACATCGCCCATCCGGGTCGTGACGGTGCCGAACGCGATGCCGACGCGGAGCGCGGGCATCGTCTCGTCCTCGGCCATCGCCTCTATCAGGCGCAGCGCGATCTCGGCCGCCGTGCCCGCGTCGTCGGCGGCGAAGAGGACCTCGTCACCGAGGGTCTTGATGAGCCGGCCGCCGTGCGCGGCGACCAGGTCGGCGCAGGTTGTCTCGAACGACTCGACGAGCTCCCCGAGCTCCTCCTCCTCCAGCCGCCGGGTCAGCCGGGTGAAGCCGACCAGGTCCGCGAAGCCGACGGCGAGCCTGCGGTCCACCATCTCGTCGTCGTCGGCCGCCTGCACCACCCGGCCGGTCGCGGCGGCGAGCTGGCGCCGCCAGACATAGATGAGGAACTCCTCCAGCTCCGGCAGGAGCAGCTCCACCAGGGGATACGTGACCTCGGTGCGGGTCATGCCGGGCTCGGGCGGCTCGGTCAGCCCCTCCAGGAAGGAATCGATCTGCCATTCCGCCAGCCGGGCGGTGGTCTGTCCGGTGGACCGGGCGACCTGCACCGCCATGGGCTCGCTGAGCAGTCCCGCCTCCACGAGTCCGGCGAGCCGACGCAGCGCCAGCACGTCCGCCTCGGTGAGCGCCTTCGCCTGCCCGATGTCGGCGAACCCCATGGCCCGCCAGAACCGCGACGCCAGGTCCATCGAGACACCGGCGGTACGGGCCGCCTGGAACGGGGTGTAGCGGCGGTCGGCCCCCAGGATCAGCTGTTCCAGCCGGATCGCGAGGGGATCGTCGGTCGGTTCCACCGTGTGGTCGACTTCGTGATGCGGCGTCGCGTGGACCGAGGGTTCCGATGGGGGCTCCGCGCCCGCGCCGGACTTCGTGTCGTCGACGGTCACCAGCCGCCTCCTGCCCGTTCCCTGCGCACTGCCCTGCCGATCTGTCGGTGGATCGCCTCAACGATACGGCAGGTGTGCGCTACCTCACTAAATGAGGGCGCCCGGGTACGGGGTGGGCCCGGGCAGGGGGCGTGGACGGTTGCTGCCCGGTGTGTGGTTTCCACGGGGGCGACCGCCCGACCGGGCGCCCCGGTACGGGGTGGGCCCAGGCTCCGGCGCCCCGGTACTGGCGGGGTCTCCGGGACCTGGCCCGTCCCGCCGCGCGGCGGGGGCCACCGGTGGGCGCCCCGGTAAGGCACTAGGGCGTGTTTCGAAAGTAGCGTCGTCCGCCCCTAGGGCGGGCCGGGCGGCGTCTGGTGCGTGCGATCGCAAGGCGGAGGGCCGCCCCGATACCGGTCGTATCGGGGCGGCCCGACAATGCGGCGAGCGTGCGTGCCGGACGCCGCCCGGCAGGCGGGACTTTCGAAACACGCCCTAGGCAAGGCCGCCGCCCTCCGCGCCCCTCAGATGGACGATGTCGCCCGCCGACACCGGTTCCTGGAGGCCCTCCTCGGTGGACAGGATCAGGCGGCCGTCACCGTCGATCGCCACCGCCTCACCGGTGAGGGAGCGGTCGCCGGGGAGCTGGGCGCGCACCGTCCGCCCCAGCGTCGCGCAGCCTGCCGCGTACGCCGCCTGGAGGCCGCTCTCCGCCGCGTCGCCGTCGGCCGCGCGCCATTCCCCGTACCAGTGCTCCAGCGAGCGCAGCACGCCCCGCAGCAGCGTCTCCCGGTCCGTGGAGACCGCTCCGGCCAGGGCGAGGGAGGCCGCCGTGGGGACGGGGAGTTCGTCCGCGTGCAGGGAGACGTTGATGCCGATACCGACCACGACGCCGTTCGCGGCGCGCTCGGCCAGGATGCCGCCCGCCTTCCGCTCCTCGCCCGCCACCGTGACCAGCAGGTCATTCGGCCATTTCAGTGCCATGTCGACGCCCGCCGCCTTTGCCAGACCGGTCGCCGCCGCGACACCCGCGAGCAGCGGCAGCCAGCCCCAGCGATGGACCGGTACGCCCTCGCCGGGGGTCAGGTAGACGGAGAAGAACAGGCCGGAGCGGGCGGGCGCCGTCCAATTCCGGTCGAGGCGGCCTCGGCCCGCGGTCTGTTCCTCGGCAATCAGGACCGTGCCCTCGCTGAGTTCCGCAGCCCGTCCCGCGAGGTCGGAGTTGGTGGAACCGATCGTGTTCACGACGTCGAGCGAGGTCCACAGTCCGCCCGGCCGCAGCAGTCCGCGGCGCAGGGCGGCGACGTTCAGGGGCGGCCGGTCCAGGTCCGACCAGCGGTTCTGTGACGCATCCGGAGGTGTCATGCAAGCCACCCTAGGTGTGGCAAACGACGCACTGCCGAACGGTATCCGCGCCGATACGCTACGGATCAGTAGCCGTTCAGCACCTTCGGCAGCTGCCCGCCCGGCCGTCCTCGCGCACCAGGCCGCGCGCGCAGCCGTAGAACCCACCAGTCAGTCGTCCCCGTGACCAGGCAGGGAGCCGCCACCCGATGTCCGAGCCGGAAGAGATCGACATCCACACCACCGCGGGCAAGATCGCGGACCTGCAGCGCCGTATCGACGAGGCGACACATGCCGGTTCCGCACGTGCGGTCGAAAAGCAACACGCCAAGGGCAAGTTGACCGCCCGCGAGCGGGTCGCTCTCCTGCTCGACGAGGGCTCCTTCGTGGAGCTCGACGAGTTCGCCCGTCACCGCTCCACCGACTTCGGGATGGAGAAGAACCGCCCCTACGGCGACGGTGTGGTCACCGGCTACGGCACGGTCGACGGCCGCCCGGTGGCGGTGTTCTCCCAGGACTTCACGGTTCTGGGCGGCTCCCTGGGCGAGGTCTTCGGCCAGAAGATCATGAAGGTGATGGACTTCGCGCTGAAGACCGGCTGCCCGGTCATCGGCATCAACGACTCCGGCGGCGCCCGTATCCAGGAGGGCGTCATGGCCCTCGGGATGTACGGGGAGATCTTCCGCCGCAACACCCATGCCTCCGGCGTGATCCCGCAGATCTCGCTGGTCGTCGGCCCGTGCGCGGGCGGCGCGGTCTACTCCCCCGCGATCACCGACTTCACGGTGATGGTGGACCAGACCTCGCACATGTTCATCACGGGTCCCGACGTCATCAAGACGGTGACCGGCGAGGACGTCGGCTTCGAGGAGCTGGGCGGCGCCCGTACGCACAACACCACCTCGGGTGTGGCGCATCACATGGCGGGTGACGAGAAGGACGCCATCGAGTACGTCAAGTCGCTGCTGTCCTACCTCCCGTCGAACAACCTCTCGGAGGCACCCGCCTTCCCGGAGGAGGCGGATGTCACGGTGACCGACGAGGACCGTGAGCTCGACACCCTCATCCCGGACTCGGCGAACCAGCCGTACGACATGCACACCGCCATCGAGCATGTGCTGGACGACGGCGAGTTCCTTGAGACGCAGGCCCTGTTCGCGCCGAACATCATCACCGGCTTCGGGCGCGTGGAGGGCTACCCCGTCGGCATCGTCGCCAACCAGCCGATGCAGTTCGCGGGTTGTCTGGACATCAACGCGAGCGAGAAGGCCGCACGCTTCGTCCGTACCTGCGACGCGTTCAACGTGCCCGTGCTGACCTTCGTCGACGTCCCCGGCTTCCTGCCCGGCGTCGACCAGGAATACGGCGGCATCATCCGGCGCGGCGCCAAGCTGATCTACGCGTACGCGGAGGCGACCGTCCCGCTGATCACGGTGATCACCCGCAAGGCGTTCGGCGGCGCGTACGACGTCATGGGCTCCAAGCATCTGGGCGCCGACATCAACCTCGCCTGGCCGACCGCACAGATCGCGGTGATGGGGGCGCAGGGCGCCGTCAACATCCTGCACCGCCGCACCATCGCGGAGGCGGAGGACCAGGAGGCGACTCGGGCGCGGCTGATCCAGGAGTACGAGGACACGCTGCTCAACCCGTACGTGGCGGCCGAACGCGGCTACATGGACGCGGTGATCATGCCGTCCGACACCCGGGCACACGTGGTGAAGGGGCTGCGCCAGCTGCGTACGAAGCGGGAGTCGCTGCCCCCGAAGAAGCACGGCAACATCCCCCTCTAGAAAGGGTCCTGACCATGATCAAGGTCGTACGGGGCAACCCGACCCCGGAGGAGCTGGCCGCCGCACTGGCAGTGGTCCAGGCGCGCGCCGCGGCGACGGCCGCTGTGTCGTCCGGCGCGCCCGCGCTGCCCGAGCGGTGGTCCGACCCGGGCCGCATCGCCCGCCGGGAGCGCCACCGGCCTGGCCCGCGGGCCTGGGCGCGGACGTACTGGCCCGGGTAACCGTCCGGCCGCACGGTGTCCTCGGAGGCCCGGAACCCGTCATGGCGGGTTCCGGGCCTTCGCCGTCCTGAGTACCCGTACTCAGGCGCCGAGGGGGCGGCCGCAGCAGGATCGGGATCATGCTGTGGTCCGACCCCGAGAACAGGCCCCCGAAAGAGCTGCGCGACGCCCAGGACATGATGCGGCGTGTGTGGCTGGTGCTTGCGCTCGCCATGGTCGTCGTCATGCTGGCGCTGGGCACCCGCTGACGCCGTGCGCGCCAGGTGCCGCGGCGCGCGCCGGGGTCGTGAACACTCGGTGCCGCGGCGTGCGCCGAGGCCGTGGGTGCGTGGTACTGCGGCGCGCCGGGCCCTTCTACGATGGCCGGTATGACTGATCAGCGCCGTCTCGTGCTCGCCTCCGCCTCTCCCGCCCGTCTCGGCCTGCTGCGCCAGGCCGGCTTCGCACCCGAGGTGATCGTCAGTGGTGTGGACGAGGACGCGTTGACCGCCCCGACGCCGGGCGAGCTCGCGCTCGTCCTCGCCGAGGCGAAGGCCGCCGCCGTGGCCGGCCGTCCGGAGGCCGCGGGGGCTCTGGTCATCGGGTGCGACTCGGTCCTCGAACTCGACGGCGAGGCGCTCGGGAAGCCGGCCGAGAGCGAGGACGCCACCGCCCGCTGGAAGTCCATGCGCGGCCGGTCGGGGATCCTGCAGACCGGCCACAGCGTGATCGACACGGCGACCGGGCGTACGGCGTCCGCGACGGCGTCCACCGTCGTCCGGTTCGGTGAGCCCACGGATGCCGAGATCGCCGCTTACGTCGCCTCGGGCGAGCCGCTCCATGTCGCGGGCGCCTTCACGCTGGACGGGCGCTCGGCACCGTTCATCGACTCCATCGAGGGCGACCACGGCAATGTCATCGGGCTCTCACTGCCGTTGCTGCGCCGGCTCCTGGGCGAACTGGGTTTCTCCGTCACCGACTTGTGGGTCTGACCCGCACGACTGGCGCGCTCGGGCGGTCACACGGGCGCCGGAGCACCCTCTTCGGCGCCGCCGCCGTTCCCGTCCGCCTCGCCGTCGCGCTTCTCGCGCGCGGTCCCGTGCGCCACCAGAGTCAGCACGATCAGTCCGAGCACGACCATCATGAAGGCGAACGCGACCCAGCCGACCAGCCCCACGGTCAGCGCGCCCAGCACCCCGTGCACCACGGCGCAGCTGATCAAGGCGAAGCGGCCGACCCGGCCGGGGGCGCGGTCACGGATGCCGGTCACCAGCAGGACGAGACCGCACAGCAGCAGATAGAGGCCGGCCACGCCGCCCATCGCCCACGCCCCGGCGGACATGGCGGCGGGATCGAGCCCCGCCAGCGACATCTCCTGGTTGTCGACGACCGTCGCCAGGATGCCGTTGACGAGCACCATGCCCACGGCTTCCACGAAGAGCAAGATCGCGGCCACGAAAGCCACCGGTCTGCGCACCACGGCGCCCACCCCCTGTTACCTGCAGTACGTGCGATAGCGCGGACCCTACTAACGGGTAATCCTTCGGACAAGAGTTCAGACCGCCCTGCCTCCCACTTTCCGCACCCGGACACGGATCACACTCGGCACACGAACTCCGCGTTGTCGCGCCCCTCGTGCGTCGCGCAAAGAAAACCCCGCCCATTAGTAGGTACTCAACAAAGAAACGCCAGGAGCCGGCACTCCTGTGAACAGAGACCCGGACCACACCTCGTGGCTACTGTGCGGTCATGAAACCCGGCGTACCGTGGTGCCACAAGGGATTTCGCGCTTCGAGCAGGCCTCGAATCACGCTCCGTGTGGGCAAGCTCACCAATGGGGACGGGTCGTAAGGCCGTGTCGGTAGTCCCTAAACTCAGCTTGTTTCAAGGAGGGAGCCATCGTGCGCAAGGTGCTCATCGCCAACCGTGGCGAAATTGCTGTCCGTGTTGCTCGGGCGTGCCGGGATGCCGGGATCGGGAGCGTGGCCGTCTACGCCGACCCGGACCGGGACGCTCTGCATGTACGTGCGGCCGACGAGGCATTCGCTCTGGGCGGTGACACACCGGCCGCCAGCTACCTGGACATGGCCAAGGTGCTGCAGGCTGCCAAGGACTCGGGGGCGGACGCGATCCACCCGGGCTACGGCTTCCTGTCGGAGAACGCCGAGTTCGCCCAGGCCGTGCTGGACGCCGGACTGACGTGGATCGGTCCGCCGCCGCAGGCGATCCGGGACCTGGGCGACAAGGTCGCGGCCCGGCACATCGCGCAGCGTGCCGGTGCGCCGCTGGTCGCCGGCACCCCGGACCCGGTGTCGGGTTCCGCGGAGGTCGTGGCGTTCGCCGAGCAGCACGGGCTGCCGATCGCGATCAAGGCGGCGTTCGGCGGCGGCGGTCGCGGGCTGAAGGTGGCCCGGACGCTGGAGGAGATCCCGGAGCTGTACGACTCCGCGGTCCGCGAGGCGGTCGCGGCGTTCGGGCGCGGAGAGTGCTTCGTGGAGCGCTACCTCGACAAGCCGCGACACGTGGAGACGCAGTGCCTGGCCGACAGCCACGGCAATGTCGTCGTCGTGTCGACCCGTGACTGCTCGCTGCAGCGCCGCCACCAGAAGCTGGTGGAGGAGGCTCCCGCGCCGTTCCTGTCCGAGGCGCAGAACGCGGAGCTGTACGCGGCGTCGAAGGCGATCCTGAAGGAGGCCGGGTACGTCGGTGCGGGCACCGTGGAGTTCCTGGTCGGTATGGACGGCACGATCTCGTTCCTGGAGGTCAACACCCGCCTCCAGGTCGAGCACCCGGTCACCGAGGAGGTCACCGGTCTCGACCTGGTCCGCGAGATGTTCCGGATCGCGGACGGCGAGAAGCTCGGTTACGACGACCCGGCGGTACGCGGGCACTCGTTCGAGTTCCGGATCAACGGTGAGGACCCGGGCCGCGGCTTCCTGCCCGCCCCGGGCACGGTGACGGTGTTCGCGCCGCCGGCCGGTCCGGGTGTCCGCCTGGACGCGGGCGTCGAGTCCGGCTCGGTCATCGGCCCCGCCTGGGACTCGCTGCTGGCGAAGCTCATCGTGACCGGTGCGACGCGCGAGCAGGCTCTGCAGCGCGCGGCGCGCGCCCTGGCCGAGTTCAACGTCGAGGGCATGGCCACCGCGATCCCGTTCCACCGCGCGGTCGTCGCCGACCCGGCGTTCACCAGCGACCCGTTCCGCGTCCACACCCGCTGGATCGAGACCGAGTTCGTCAACGAGATCAAGCCCTTCGCCACCCCCGCCGAGACGGAGGCAGAGGAGGAGGCAGGCCGCGAGACGGTCGTCGTCGAGGTCGGCGGCAAGCGCCTCGAGGTCTCCCTGCCCTCGTCACTGGGCATGAGCCTGGCCCGCACCGGGCTCGCGGCGGGCGCCAAGCCGAAGCGCCGCGCGGCGAAGAAGACCGGTTCCGCGGTCTCCGGCGACACCCTCGCGTCCCCGATGCAGGGCACCATCGTCAAGATCGCCGTCGAGGAGGGCCAGACGGTCAACGAGGGCGATCTGATCGTCGTCCTGGAGGCCATGAAGATGGAACAGCCCCTCAACGCGCACCGCGCCGGCACGATCAAGGGTCTGGCCGCGGAGGTCGGCGGCTCGGTCTCGTCCGGCGCCGTGATCTGCGAGATCAAGGACTGATCGGCGAAGCCGTCCCGGGGCCCCTGCGGAGTCGTGCGAACGACTCCGCAGGGGCCCTTGCCGTCTGCCGGCGCCGTCCCGGTGCCGCAGCGGGGTTCCGGCCCGGTCCCGGCAAGCGGAGGAAACCTACGTTTACGCAATGGCATCCTGGATCCCGGGGGCGGAAAAGGGAGGACTGCGCAATGGCGATGAGCACGGCACAGACGCCGGGCCGGCCCATGCGCGCCGACGCGCGCCGCAACTACGACCGGTTGCTGTGCGAGGCCCGTACGGCGTTCGCGGAGCACGGCACCGATGCCTCGCTGGAGGACATCGCACGGCGGGCGGGCGTGGGGATCGGCACGCTGTACCGGCACTTCCCGAACCGCCACGCGCTGATGAGCGCGGTGTTCCAGGAAGCGGTCGCCTCACTGCTCGCCCGCTCCCACGAGCTGGCGAAGGCGGATCCGTGCGCGGGTCTGGTGGACTGGCTCGGCGCGATCATCACCCATGCGGGTGAGTACCGCGGGCTCGCGCAGGCACTCATGTCGACGTCACGGGACGAGACTTCGGCCCTGTCCGAGTGCAACGTGCCGCTGCGCGAGGCGGGGGCACGGCTGCTCGCACGGGCGCAGGAGAGTGGGACGGTGCGGGCGGACGTGTCGATCGGCGACCTGATGCAGCTGACGAATGCGATCGCGCTGGCGGCGGAGCAGGCGCCGGAGGATCCGGCGCTGGCCGGGCGACTGCTGACACTGACGTTGCAGGGCCTGAAGGGGCCGCGGGCGGCGGCAGGCTGAGACTGCTCCACCATCTCGCCGGAGGGGCCGGGTTCCGTCGGCCCCATCAAGCCCGTCCGGCAAGTGAGCGCTGAGGTTCGGGGCATTGCCCCGATTGACTCAGCGGCGACGCAGGTCCGCCACGCGGGCCCGGTCGCCCGAGGACTGATCCGTCAGGGTCGAAGCCGCGCTGCGCAGTTGCGGCCCCGGGCCGCCATGCGTGCGGCGCTGACCGGGCAGGGGCATGTCGCGGCGCGCCTGGCGCCCCGGCGGGTGGGAGTCGGTCCCGACCGGGCCCATCCCCGCCCCGGCCACCGCGATCTGTACGCCCTGGTCGGCCAGCGCCTGCAACTCCGTGGCGGACCGCTCGTCGTGGGCCGGAGGTTCGTCCGTCACCAGACGGGTGATCAGGTCCGTGGGCACCGTCTGGAACATCGTGTCGGAGCCGAGCTTGGTGTGGTCCGCCAGGACCACCACCTCCGCGGCGGCCTGCACCAACGCCCGGTCGACGCTCGCCGAGAGCATGTTGGACGTGGACAGCCCCCGTTCCGCGGTGAGTCCGCTCCCGGACAGGAACGCGCGTGACACCCGCAGCCCCTGGAGCGACTGCTCCGCACCGCTGCCCACCAGGGCATAGTTGGAACCGCGCAGGGTGCCTCCGGTCATCACCACTTCCACCCGGTTGGCATGGGCCAACGCCTGGGCGACCAGCAGTGAGTTGGTGACGACGGTCAGGCCGGGGATCCGCGCGAGCCGGCGGGCCAGCTCCTGCGTGGTCGTACCGGCTCCGACCACGATGGCCTCGCCCTCTTCGACGAGACCGGCGGCCAGGTCGGCGATGGCCGTCTTCTCCGCGGTGGCGAGATGGGATTTCTGCGGAAGGCCGGACTCCCGCGTAAAACCGCCCGGCAAAACCGCACCGCCGTGCCGGCGGTCGAGGAGTCCTTCTGCCTCCAGTGCCCGCACGTCCCGCCGTACGGTTACTTCGGAGGTCTGGACGACGCGGGCGAGCTCACGGAGCGATACCGCCCCGTTGGCGCGCACCATTTCGAGGATCAGTTGACGACGTTCTGCAGCGAACACGAAACTGACAGTAACGTGACCACCCGAGAGTTTTCAGCAGTTTGCGCCGATTAACAGAAGTTGTACATACAAGGGGCCGCCAAGTGATATAGGCGGCCCCGTTGTTGTCCCGTACTGATCGTCCGGTGGCTTCCCGGCCGCCTGAGTTGCCAGGGGTTGCCGGGGAATGCCGGGCCCTCGAAGGCGCTTATGCCTCGCCCGTGAGCTTACGGGTGTGCAACTGACGAGCCACTTCCGCGATCGATCCCGACAGGGACGGGTACACAGTGAAAGCGTTTGCGATCTGTTCCACCGTCAGATTGTTGTCGACTGCGATCGAGATGGGGTGGATCAGCTCGCTCGCCCGCGGCGCGACGACACAGCCGCCGACCACGATGCCGGTGCCGGGCCGGCAGAAGATCTTGACGAAGCCGTCGCGGATGCCCTGCATCTTGGCGCGCGGGTTGCGCAGCAGCGGCAGCTTGACGACCCGGGCGTCGATCTTGCCGGAGTCGACGTCGGCCTGGGAGTAGCCGACGGTGGCGATCTCGGGGTCGGTGAAGACGTTCGAGGAGACCGTCTTCAGATTCAGCGGGGCCACCGCGTCGCCGAGGAAGTGGTACATCGCGATCCGGCCCTGCATCGCGGCGACCGAGGCCAGCGCGAAGATGCCGGTGACGTCACCGGCCGCGTACACGCCGGGGGCGCTGGTGCGGGAGACCTTGTCGGTCCAGATGTGGCCGGACTCCTTGAGCCTGACCCCGGCCTCCTCCAGGCCCATGCCCGCGCTGTTCGGGATCGCGCCGACCGCCATCAGGCAGTGCGAACCGGAGATGACCCGGCCGTCGGCGAGGGTGACCTCGACCCGGTCGCCGACCCGCTTCGCCGCCTGGGCGCGGGAGCGGGCCATGACGTTCATGCCACGGCGCCGGAAGACGTCCTCCAGCACGGCGGCCGCGTCCGGGTCCTCGCCCGGCAGCACCCGGTCGCGGGACGAGACGAGCGTGACGCGGGAACCGAGCGCCTGGTAGGCACCGGCGAACTCGGCTCCGGTGACACCGGAGCCGACCACGATGAGCTCCTCGGGGAGCTCGTCGAGGTCGTAGACCTGGGTCCAGTTCAGAATGCGCTCGCCGTCGGGGAGTGCGTCGGGGATCTCCCGGGGGTGGCCGCCGGTCGCGATCAGCACGGCGTCGGCGGTGAGCCTCTCCTCCGTGCCGTCGGCCGCGGTCACGACGACCGTACGGGAGCCGTCTGCGGCCTGGAGGCCTTCCAGACGTCCGCGGCCGCGCGTCACCCGGGCCCCCGCACGGGTGACGGAGGCGGTGATGTCGTGGGACTGGGCGAGCGCCAGGCGCTTCACCCGTCGGTTGACCTTGCCGAGATCGACACCGACCACCCGCGCCGCCTGCTCGACGTACGGCGTGTCGTCGGCGACGATGATGCCCAGCTCCTCGTACGAAGAGTCGAAGGTGGTCATCACCTCTGCCGTCGCGATCAGGGTCTTCGAGGGTACGCAGTCGGTGAGCACCGACGCGCCGCCGAGGCCGTCACAGTCGACGACGGTCACCTCCGCGCCGAGCTGGGCGCCCACCAGTGCCGCCTCGTAGCCGCCGGGTCCGCCGCCGATGATCACGATCCGGGTCACGAAAAGTCCGCCTCGCGTATCTCATCCCGCGGCCGTCTGCCGCCCCGGCCGGGGGTCCGGGGGATCACCCCGGGGGTATGCAGTACGTACTCCATTGTCCCGCACGCGCCAACATGCTTCGCCCCGGGGCCCTCCATACGGGAGCCAGGACCGCGGAAGGAGGGCGGTGAGGTCCCCTCACCGAGGCTTCCACCGGTTCTCCCCGGAGGCGCCGACCGGGGTCTTCCGCACGGGAATCGCCGCTCCCGGGGTCACCTCCCGTACCCTCGATCCCATGTCGCTCTACGCCGCGTACGCCGGCAACCTCGACGCGCGGCTGATGACGCGCCGCGCACCGCATTCCCCGCTGCGCGGCACGGGCTGGCTCAACGGCTGGCGGCTGACCTTCGGCGGGGAGCAGATGGGCTGGGAAGGCGCGCTGGCCACGGTGGTCGAGGCGCCGCGCTCGCAGGTCTTCGTGACGCTGTACGACCTCGCGCCGATGGACGAGGACTCCATGGACCGCTGGGAGGGTGTCGGTCTCGACATCTACCGGCGGATGCGGGTCCGGGTGCACACCCTGGACGGCGAGGAGCCGGCCTGGATGTATGTACTGAACGGGTACGAGGGCGGGCTGCCGTCCGCCCGCTACTTGGGCGAGATCGCGGACGCCGCCGAGTCGGCAGGCGCGCCGCACGACTATGTGATGGAACTGCGCAAACGCCCCTGCTGACCCGCCGGACCAGCACTTTTGCATGAATGTACAAGCAGGCACGGGCAGACTCGGCGCAAAGACATCTACGCGCGTAGGAAATCACCGGCTACCCTCTTCCGCGTGAACGCATCTGTTATTCCGGACAACATTCAGGGCGACCCGCACGCCGCCGCTGCCGCCGCCGCTGCCCGCCTGCGCGAGCTGACCGGTGCCGAGACCCACGACGTCGCCCTCGTGATGGGTTCCGGCTGGGCACCTGCAGGCGACGCGCTCGGCACACCGGAAGCCGAATTCCCGGTGACCGAACTGCCCGGTTTCCCGGCACCCGCCGTCCAGGGCCACGGCGGCACGATCCGCTCGTACCGCATCGGCGAGAAGCGCGCCCTGGTCTTCCTCGGCCGCACGCACTTCTACGAGGGCCGCGGCGTCTCCGCCGTCGCGCACGGGGTCCGTACCGCCGTCGCCGCCGGCTGCAAGACCGTCGTCCTGACGAACGGCTGCGGCGGTCTGCGCGAGGGCATGCGCCCCGGACAGCCGGTCCTGATCAGCGACCACATCAACCTGACCGCGGCGTCCCCGATCGTCGGCGCCAACTTCGTCGACCTCACCGACCTGTACTCGCCGCGGCTGCGCGCGCTGTGCAAGGAGGTCGACGACACCCTCGAAGAGGGCGTGTACGTGCAGTTCCCCGGTCCGCACTACGAGACCCCGGCCGAGATCAACATGGTCCGGGTCATGGGCGGCGACCTGGTCGGCATGTCCACGGTGCTCGAAGCCATTGCGGCGCGGGAGGCGGGGGCGGAGGTTCTGGGCATCTCGCTCGTCACGAACCTGGCCGCCGGGCTGAGCGGCGAGCCGCTGAACCACGAAGAGGTACTGCAGGCAGGACGGGACTCGGCGACCCGGATGGGGTCGTTGCTCGCGCGGGTGCTCGACCGTATCTGACCGGGCGTCGCCCTGCCGCGGGCGGTGTCTCCCACCCGGGAGGGCCCCGCGCTGCGTGCCACCCACCCGTACCCGGACAACACCTCACCCCGCAGAAAGGCGGACACCGTGCAGCAGGACCTCATCACGCAGGCCAGGACCTGGCTCGCCGAGGACCCCGACCCCGAGACCCGCGACGAGCTCGCCAAGCTCATCGACGCCGAGGACCTCGACGCGCTCGCCGCACGGTTCGCCGGCACGCTGCAGTTCGGTACCGCCGGGCTCCGCGGTGAGCTGGGGGCCGGGCCGATGCGGATGAACCGGTCCGTCGTCATCCGCGCCGCCGCCGGGCTCGCCGCCCATCTGAAGGCGAAGGGGCAGACCGGCGGCACCGTCGTCATCGGGTACGACGCCCGGTACAAGTCCGCCGACTTCGCCCGCGACACGGCGGCCGTGATGACCGGTGCGGGGCTGCGCGCGGCGGTCCTCCCCCGCCCGCTCCCGACCCCCGTCCTGGCGTATGCCATACGCCACCTGGGCGCCGTCGCGGGCGTCGAGGTGACCGCGAGCCACAATCCGCCGCGCGACAACGGCTACAAGGTCTATCTCGGCGACGGTTCGCAGATCGTGCCCCCGGCGGACGGGGAGATCGCCGACGCGATCGCCGCGGTCGGCCCGCTGGCCGGCGTGGACCGGCCGGAGAGCGGCTGGGAGATCCTCGGCGACGAGGTCCTGGACGCCTATCTGGCCCGTACGGACGCGGTGCTCGGCGCCGGGTCCCCGCGTACCGCCCAGGTCGTGTACACCGCCATGCACGGCGTCGGCACGTCCGTCCTGACCGCGGCCTTCGCCCGCGCCGGGTTCCCGGAGCCGGTGCTCGTCGCCGAGCAGGCCGAGCCCGACCCGGCGTTCCCCACGGTCGCATTCCCGAACCCGGAGGAGCCGGGGGCGATGGATCTCGCGTTCGCCACCGCCCGGCGCGCGCACCCGGACATCGTCATCGCCAACGACCCGGACGCCGACCGCTGCGCCGTCGCCGTCCCGGACCCGTCCGTGGACGGCGGCTGGCGGATGCTGCGCGGCGACGAGGTCGGCGCGCTGCTCGCCGCCCATCTGGTCGCCCGCGGTGCCACCGGGGTCTTCGCCGAGTCGATCGTGTCGTCGTCGCTGCTCGGCCGGATCGCCGAGAAGTCGGGGAACGGATACGAGGAGACGCTGACCGGCTTCAAGTGGATCGCCCGTGTCGACGGCCTGCGGTACGGGTACGAGGAGGCGCTCGGCTACTGCGTCGACCCCGACGGCGTCCGTGACAAGGACGGCATCACGGCCGCGCTGCTCGTCGCCGAGCTGGCCTCCGTGCTCAAGGAGCGGGGGCGCACGCTCCTCGACCTCCTCGACGACCTCGCGGTCGAGCACGGGCTGCACGCCACCGACCAGTTGTCGGTCCGGGTGGAAGACCTGTCGGTCATCGCGGACGCCATGCGGCGGCTGCGCGAGGCACCGCCGAGCGCGCTCGCGGGGCTCGCCGTCACCTCGGCCGAGGATCTGTCGGAGGGCACGGAGCAGTTGCCGCCCACCGACGGACTCCGCTACCACCTGCAGGGCGCCCGGGTGATCGTCAGGCCGAGCGGCACCGAGCCGAAGCTCAAGTGCTACCTGGAGGTCGTGGTGCCGGTCGGTACTGCGGACGAGCTGCCCGCCGCGCGGGCCAAGGGCGCCGAACTGCTCGCGGGGATCAAGAGGGATCTGTCGGCGGCCGCCGGGATCTGAGCGGAGGCGCCACCTCGCACGGGGGAATCGGTGACGGCAGTTGCCGCAGCCTTCCGCCTCCTTTCCCGATCAGCGGACCGAGGCGGGAAAAGGGGTGACCGCTGTCCTCGCGCCGGGCCGCCCCTGCTGTCCGATGCTCCCCGGCCGCTCCCACTGTCCCCGCCTCCCGTGCCGCGCAGCCGCCGGTCACGGGAGGCGGTGGCGTACGGGGCCGGGGCCCCGCGGTCCGGTGCGCCGTTCCCGCCCCGCTTCAGGGCTGTCCGGTCATCCCTCCCGGATCGGCGCGCGGCGTCAGATGCGGTGCGTCGCCAGCCGGAGAGGCGTCCTCACACAGGACATGTCCGGGCGCTCCGGCAGCGCGGCGAGCTGCCGCGACTGTCGTCGTGCGCCTGCCGGCGACGACGGAACGGTCCTCAGCCCAGCGCCAGCAGCACCACCAGCAGCACAGCCCCCGCGACCGACGGCGCGATCACCTCGTACGCCCACCGCACGACGACCGCCTCGGCACCACCCGCGCCGCCCCCGCCCTGCTCGGCCATCTCGCGCAGATCCGCCACCGTCTGATCGGCCGCAGCCAGCCGCGCCTTCGTGTCCCGCACATCCGCATGCACCGACGTCCGCCGGTACGGGTCGTCCTGCGACTGGCGCGACTGCTGCCGTGCCGCCTTCTTGCGCTGCCGCAGCGACACCGGCACCGCCCACAGCTGGTACTTCGCGCCGTCCTGGGTGAACAGTTCGGTGGAGTACCCGGCGCGCACATCCGCGACCGCCGCCCACGGCGCCGTGATCGTCCGGAACGGGTTGCGGATCCGGATCCGCTCCTTGTTCACCGACACGACCGGGCGCAGCGTGAACGCGACGATCAGCGGCACAGCCGTCAGCAGCCCGGCCAGGGCCAGCCACGGCGTCCGCCCGTCACCCCTGATCAGGGCATCCACGCCGAGCCAGCCGACCAGCAGGAGCAGCAGGACACCGCCCGCCATCCCGGCAGGTGACCGGAAGGTCCGGTCGGCGTAGGTCGGCTCGGTGGGCGGTGTGGGGCTCGTCATGTGGCCGATTCTGCCTGACGTGCGGGGGCGCCGCCGGAGCGGCCACCCCGCACCCGAACGGCACCGCGCCCCCACGCCGGTATCCCCTCCCCCCTGTACAGGCTGCTACGCGCGTAGATATGCTCCCCTGGTGACCATGCCCACCACTGCACCCGCATTCTCCGACGCCACCGCGTCCGACAGTGCGCTGCGCCGCTTCCTGCACGGGCTGCCCGGCGTCGACGCCGTCGGCCTCGAAGCGCGCGCTGCGTCTCTCGGAACCCGTTCGATCAAGACGACGGCCAAGGCGTACGCCATCGACCTCGCCATCTCGATGATCGACCTGACGACGCTGGAAGGCGCGGACACCCCGGGCAAGGTCCGGGCTCTCGCCGCCAAGGCCGTCAATCCCGACCCGACCGACCGGACGACCCCGCGCACCGCCGCGGTCTGCGTCTATCCCGACATGGTGGCGACGGCCACCGCCGCGCTGGCCGGTTCCGGCGTGAAGGTGGCGTCCGTCGCGACGGCCTTCCCCGCCGGGCGCGCCGCGCTCGACGTGAAGCTCGCGGACGTCCGCGACGCCGTGGCCGCCGGGGCCGACGAGATCGACATGGTGATCGACCGGGGCGCCTTCCTCTCCGGCCGCTACCTCAAGGTGTACGAGGAGATCCTCGCCGTGAAGGCCGAGTGCGCCCGTGCCGACGGCACCGACGCCCGCCTCAAGGTCATCTTCGAGACCGGCGAGCTGTCCACCTACGACAACATCCGCCGCGCCTCCTGGCTCGGCATGCTGGCGGGCGCGGACTTCATCAAGACGTCGACCGGCAAGGTGGGGACCAACGCCACGCCCGCGAACACTCTGCTGATGCTGGAGGCCGTGCGCGACTTCCGGGAGCAGACTGGGGTGCAGATCGGTGTGAAGCCCGCCGGTGGCATCCGCACCTCCAAGGACGCGATCAAGTTCCTCGTCCTGGTCAACGAGACCGCCGGCGAGGACTGGCTGGACAACCACTGGTTCCGCTTCGGCGCGTCGAGTCTGCTCAACGACCTGCTGATGCAGCGCCAGAAGCTGGCCACGGGCCGCTACTCCGGCCCCGACTACGTGACGGTGGACTGATCCCCATGGCATCTGCATTCGAGTACGCCCCCGCCCCCGAGTCGCGCTCGGTCGTCGATATCGCGCCCTCGTACGGCCTCTTCATCGACGGCGAGTTCACCGACGCGGCCGACGGCAAGGTCTTCAAGACGGTCTCGCCGAGCAGCGAAGAGGTGCTCTCCGAGGTCGCACAGGCCGGCGCCGCGGACGTCGACCGGGCCGTGAAGGCAGCCCGCAAGGCATTCGAGAAGTGGTCGGCACTGCCGGGCTCCGAGCGCGCCAAGTACCTCTTCCGGATCGCCCGGATCATTCAGGAGCGCTCCCGCGAGCTCGCCGTTCTCGAAACCCTCGACAACGGCAAGCCGATCAAGGAGACCCGTGACGCGGACCTCCCGCTGGTCGCGGCGCACTTCTTCTACTACGCGGGCTGGGCCGACAAGCTGGACCACGCGGGCTTCGGCGCGAACCCGCGCCCGCTCGGTGTCGCGGGCCAGATCATCCCGTGGAACTTCCCGCTGCTCATGCTGGCGTGGAAGATCGCCCCGGCGCTCGCCACCGGCAACACCGTGGTCCTGAAGCCCGCCGAGACGACCCCGCTCTCCGCGCTCTTCTTCGCGGACATCTGCCGCCAGGCGGGGCTGCCGAAGGGCGTCGTGAACATCCTCACCGGGTACGGCGACGCGGGTGCGGCCCTCGTCGAGCACCCGGACGTGAACAAGATCGCCTTCACCGGCTCGACCGCGGTCGGCAAGGCCATCGCCCGCCAGATCGCGGGCACCGACAAGAAGGTCACCCTGGAGCTCGGTGGCAAGGGCGCCAACATCGTCTTCGACGACGCCCCGATCGACCAGGCCGTCGAAGGCGTCGTCACCGGCATCTTCTTCAACCAGGGGCAGGTCTGCTGCGCAGGCTCGCGCCTCCTCGTGCAGGAGTCGATCCAGGACGAGCTGCTGGACTCCCTGAAGCGCCGGCTGTCCACGCTGCGCCTCGGCGACCCGCTGGACAAGAACACCGACATCGGTGCGATCAACTCCGCGGAACAGCTCTCCCGGATCACGGCACTGGTCGAGACGGGCGAGGCGGAGGGCGCCGAGCGCTGGTCCGCCCCGTGCGAACTCCCGTCCTCCGGCTACTGGTTCGCCCCGACGCTGTTCACGAACGTCACCCAGGCGCACACCGTCGCGCGCGACGAGATCTTCGGCCCGGTGCTCTCCGTTCTGTCGTTCCGTACGCCGGACGAGGCGGTGGCCAAGGCCAACAACAGCCAGTACGGCCTGTCGGCCGGCATCTGGACGGAGAAGGGCTCCCGCATCCTCGCGGTGGCGAGCAAGCTCCGGGCGGGCGTCGTCTGGGCCAACACGTTCAACAAGTTCGACCCGACCTCGCCGTTCGGCGGATACAAGGAGTCGGGCTTCGGCCGCGAAGGCGGCCGTCACGGCCTGGAGGCGTACCTCGATGTCCGATAACCGTCTGAGCGTCTTCAAGACCTACAAGCTGTACGTCGGGGGCAAGTTCCCCCGCTCCGAGAGCGGCCGGGTGTACGAGGTGACGGACTCCAAGGGCACGTGGCTGGCGAACGCCCCGCAGTCCTCCCGCAAGGACGCACGGGACGCGGTCGTGGCCGCCCGCAAGGCGTTCGGCGGCTGGTCGGGCGCGACGGCGTACAACCGCGGTCAGATCCTCTACCGCATCGCGGAGATGCTGGAGGGCCGAAAGGGCCAGTTCGTACGGGAAGTGGCGGACGCGGAGGGGTTGTCGAAGTCCAAGGCGGCGGCCGTCGTGGACGCGGCGATCGACCGCTGGGTCTGGTACGCGGGCTGGACCGACAAGATCGGCCAGATCGTGGGCGGGGCGAACCCGGTCGCGGGCCCGTTCTTCAACCTGTCCACGCCCGAGCCGACGGGTGTGGTCGCGGTCGTGGCGCCGCAGAAGTCGTCGTTCCTGGGTCTGGTCTCCGTCGTCGCGCCGGTGATCGCGACCGGCAACACGGCGGTCGTCGTCGCGTCCGCCGACGCCCCGCTCCCGGCGCTGTCCCTGGGCGAGGTGCTGGCCACCTCCGACCTGCCGGGCGGTGTGGTGAACATCCTGTCCGGGAAGACGGCGGAGCTCGCGGCCCCGCTCGCGTCCCACCAGGACGTGAACGCGATCGATCTCACGGGCGCCGACAGCGGTCTGGCGAAGGAGCTGGAGATCGCGGCAGCGGACAACCTGAAGCGCGTTCTCCGCCCAGCCGCCTTCCGCCACCACCCCGAGGAGGAAGCACAGGGCGCCGCCCGTCCACAGGCTGTGGACGGAAACGACTGGTCGGCAGATCCGGGCACGGACCGCCTGACGGCGTTCCTGGAGACCAAGACGGTCTGGCACCCCACGGGCGCGCTCGGCGCCTCGGGTTCGTCCTACTGACCGACACGGCTGCGGCCCGCCCCTCCGACAACACCGCGGAGGGGCGGGCCGCAGCCCTGTGCGCCGGGATCAGCCGTGCATCAACCCCGTCACCTGCCCCACCAACGGCTGGTCGTTCAGCGCACCACCGTTGCTCAGCGGGTCGGTGACGACGCCCGTGGAGACCGGCTCGAAGTCGGCGATCCGCGCCCCCGCCCTGTTGTTCAGCGGGTCCACACCCGTCTTGGCCAGCGGGTCGAGCTGAAGGTTCGTGACCGGAGAGACCCCGTGTCCGAGTGCCCCGGTCACCGCGCTCCCGGTCGCCTCACCGACCGCGTCGAGGCTGCTGTCGGCACCCGGGGCCGGAGCGACGGGCAGCGGCGCCGCCTGGGCCGCCGCACCCCCCGCACCGAGCGCGGCGCCCACCGCGGTGACGGTCAGACCTGCGCGCAGCAGCGCGCGGCGCCGGGACCTGGAAAGTGCATGTCGTGCCATGGAATTCCCGCCTGATCGATATCGATCGAGTAATCGTCTGCGTACGTAGAGTAGTTGAGGTGTGATGCTGGATACCAACACGGGCACCGGGGGATCCCCTGCGCGGGTCAATGCCTCACACTCGTGTCCTGTGAATTCCCAACCGATCCCGACCCGCGTCGTACTGCTCGCGGGCCCCTCCGGCTCCGGCAAGTCCTCACTGGCCGCCCGCACCGACCTTCCGGTGCTGCGCCTGGACGACTTCTACAAGGAGGGCGACGACCCCACACTGCCGCTGGTACCGGGCAGTTCGGACATCGACTGGGACTCCGCACAGTCCTGGGACGCGGATGCCGCGGTCGCCGCCATCACGGAGCTGTGCCGCACGGGGCGTACACACGTCCCGGTGTACGACATCGCGACCAGCTCCCGGATCGACCACGAGGCGTTCCACATCGAGCGGACGCCGCTGTTCGTGGCCGAGGGCATCTTCGCGGCGGACATAGTCGAACGGTGCCAGGAACTGGGTGTCCTGGCGGACGCGCTCTGCCTGCGCGGCCGCCCGACGACAACGTTCCGCCGCCGGCTGCTGCGGGATCTGCGCGAGGGCCGCAAGTCCGTGCCGTTCCTGCTGCGACGGGGATGGCGGCTGATGCGCGCGGAGCGGCGGATCGTGGCGCGGCAGACGGCGCTGGGCGCTCACCCGTGCGGGAAGCAGGAGGCGCTCGGGCGCCTGGCGGCGGCTGCGGCAGGGCGGTGCCGACGGGCACCGGTGGCACGCTAGTGCTGCGACCCGAAAGGTTCACCGGCTCGCGGCAATCCTTTCCGGACACCCCCTAAGGGCTGTCCCGTACGCCGGGGGCTCACGCGTCCCGCAGCCTCAGGACCAGCCCCCCTCCCAGCAGCGCGGCCGCGGCCCATCCCGTGAGCACCCCCAGCCCTGCCCACGGGCCAATGGGAAGACTGTCGGCACCGGTCGTGGACTGAACGGCGAGCCCCGCCGTCATCGGGGCGATCTGCTGCAGGTGCCGGTGCCAGTCCGGGTCGGTGACCAGCTGCGTGAGGATCGGGAGGACGAAGAGCAGGCCGAGTACGACCCCGACCGCCGCCGCCGGGTCCCGGACCGCGGTGGCGGTGCCCAGGCCGAGCAGGCCGATCAGCACCAGGTACAGCACCGTCCCGGCCGCCGCGCGCAGCGTCGGACCGTCGGTCAGGGACAGCATCGCCCGGCCCTGCGCCGTCGTGAATCCGTTGCCCGGCAGGATCAGCCCCGCCGCCAGCAGGCAGCCGAACACCGCGACCGCCCCGGCGACCAACACCACCCCCGTGAGGACGGCCGACTTCGCGGCCAGGACCGTGAACCGGCGCGGTGTCGCCATCAGGGTGGTGCGCATCATCCCCGTGCTGTACTCGCCGCTGATCACCAGCACGGCCAGGACGGCGATGACCGTCTGCCCGAGAAGGATCCCGGTCAGACCGAGCCTGACGACGTCCTGGTGACAGCCCGTCGACGGGCACTTTGCGGCGGCGGCCGTCGCGGCACTGACCCCCACCGTGACCACGACAAAGGCAAGGAGCAGCCGCCCCGGGGCCGTCACGGTGCACAGCTTCGTCCACTCCGCGTGCAGGGTCTGCTTCATGCGTCCCTCCGGCGCATCATGAACACCGCCGCACCCAGCGCGACAGCCGTCCACCCGCACAGCACCGCGAATCCGCCCCACGGCGGCAGCGGGAAGTAACCGAAGGCCGGTGTGTAGTCGCTGTCCACCTGCGCGTACTGCGGCATGTTCTGCTGAACGGCGAAGCCCGCTGCCGGGGTGACCCGCAGGAGCCACTGCGAGGGCCCGGCCGGCAGGATCGAGGCGGTCGCGAGGATGTACGGCAGGACGATCGCCGCGAACACCAGGGTGACCGCCCCGGCGCTGCGCCGCAGTACGGTGCCGACGGCCAGGGCGAGCACCGCGGTGACCGCGAGCAGGGCCGCCGTACCGGCCACCACGCGCAGCTCCGTGAGCGTGCCGACCGGGAAGTCGAAGCCACCGGGGCGCACCAGCCATTCACCGAGCAGCACCGCCGCCGCCGCGGCGGGCAGCCCGGCCACAAAGGTCACGGCGGCGAGGACGACGGCTTTCGCGGCCGGCGCCCTGCCCCGCCGCGGGCTCGCCATGAGGGTGGGGCGGATCAGTCCGCGCCGGTACTCGGCGGTGATGAACGTCGCCCCGACGACGATCACCAGGATCAGCCCGACGAATGTGCCGGTCAGGCTGCGCTCGATGGTCTGACCGCCTGCGGTCATGGGCCCGCCCACGGCCGGTGCGATGTCGCCGGACCCGGTGACGGTGAATGTGCCGTCCACCCGGTGGAACGTGCCGTCCGACGCGAAGTCGTCGGCGGGACCGCCCATCTGCTCACCGTGCCACGCCGCGTCCCCGGACTCCGCGCCGCTGAGAGCGACGTGGTCGAAGACACCCGTGGCCCGAGTGGGCGCCCCGCGGTTGCTCAGCCCGCCGAATTTCTCGCTCGTCGACTCCGTGGCGGGCGGCGAGGCGGCGAACATCCCGGCCTGCACCTGCGAGGGCAGTCCGGTCAGGCGCGCGGTACCGACCGCGGTCCAGCGCGCCCCGTCGGCCGACTGGTAGCCGGTCACCGTGTCCCCGGACCGGGTCAGCCGCAGCCAGCGCGGGGACGCGGCGGAGACGGCGCCGGGGGCACCGGCTGTGTCATGCGTGTAGTTGTGCTGCATCCGCACGCCGTGGCCCGCGGTGACCATGACGGCCGCGTATGCCGACCCCGCCCGGTCGCCCGCCTTCAGGACGATCCCCGCCTTCGCCCACGGCGGCAGCCCGCCCTTCGCGCCGTCCGGGGCCAGCGACATGATCCGTACGGTGATGCTGCCGTCCCCGGTCAGCGGCTGGTGCACGAAGTAGAACCGGTCCGTCACGGCCTCGCCGCCCGGACCCCTGGCACCGGTGCAGGGCTGGTTCGGGTCCTCGCAGGTGGGCCGCTCGGTGTGGGCGCCGATCAGCCCGATCAGGACGATCACCAGCGCCGCGGCCGCGAGTCCGGCGACCCAGCCCCGTACCGTCCGGAACTTGGTCCACTCGGCACGCAGTTGCTGGGCGAACCCGGCGTGCACGGCCGGCGTCCCGGAGCGGTACGACGTCGTGGTCAGGGTCATCGGGCCGGCTCCTCGGCCGCCGTGGCGCGGAACTCGACCGCGTCCCGGGTGAGTTCCATGTACGCCTCCTCCAGGGTCGCGCGGTGCGCGGACACTTCGGCGAACGGCACCCCGCTCTCACCGAGCAGCGTCACGATGTGCTCCGCCGCCAGCCCGGAGACGGTGAGGGTGTCACGGTCCGTGGCCGCCACGGTGGCTCCGGCGTACGTAAGCGCCGTCATCGCCTCCGACCGTGCCGAGGTCCGCAGCGTGACCCGGTCGCCGGACGCGGTCCCGATCAGCTCGCGCACGCTGGTGTCGGCGATGACCCTGCCACGTCCGACCACCACCAGATGGTCGGCGGTGTCCTGCAGTTCGCTCATCAGGTGGCTGGACAGCAGCACCGCCCGGCCCTGCGCGGCCAGCGCACGCTGGAAGTCGCGCATCCACACGATGCCTTCCGGGTCCAGGCCGTTGAACGGCTCGTCCAGCATGATCACCGGCGGGTCGCCGAGCAGTGCGGCGGCGATCCCGAGGCGCTGCCGCATGCCGAGCGAGAAACCCGCCGTCCGGCGCCCGGCGACCGGCCCCAGGCCGGCCTGCTCGATGACGTCGTCGACCCGCCGCGCGCCGAGGCCCTGCGAGTGGGCGAGCCACAGCAGATGGTTGCGGGCGGTCCGGCCCGGCTGCAGTGCGGCGGCGTCCAGCAGCGCCCCGATGTGGTTCAGCGGGTTCCGCAGGTTCCGGTACGGCTGACCTCCGATCAGCGCGGTGCCCTCGTCGGCCGTGTCCAGGCCGAGGATGACCCGCATCGTGGTGGACTTGCCGGCGCCGTTGGGCCCGACGAAGCCGGTGACCTGTCCGGGCCTGACGGTGAATGTCATCCCGTCCAGCGCGGTGGTCGGCCCGTAGCGCTTGCGCAGGCCGGTGACTTCCACGGTTGCTTCCATGTCCGGCAGGCTAGGCAGCAGAGTGCCCCGCGGTCGTCACGCCGGACAGCGACTTCTGCCCTCCCTGACAGGAGGGATGTCCGGTGCCGCAGGTCCCTCATGAGAGGGATGCCGGGGTGCGCCACCTGCGGCAAGAATGACGGACGTGGACGAGCACCGGTGGAGCGGACGGGCCGAGTGGGGGCGGCGCATCGGCGCCGGCCCTCGTACGTCTGCCGTGGCCGGGACGGTCCTGGCGCTGCTCGCGGTGACCGAGTCGTTCGCGCGGACGTTCGACAGCGGCGTCACGGTCCGGTTCGGTCTGCTCATCGGCCTGCTCGCGCTGGCCACCACGCTGCCCTCGGTGTTCTTGAGTCCTGCCGCGGCCGCCGCGTCGGTCACTGCGGCAACCGTGCTGTCGCTGGCCCCGTTCCGCTCGCTGACCGTCGCAGGGCTCTGCGCCCAGCTGATCGTCCTGCACCGGCTGGGCCGTGCGGGCTCACCGCGGTCGGCGGCGCTCCTCGCCATGCCGTTCCTGCCGCTCGCCCTCGCCCGGCTCGCCCCGGCGCACTCCGAAACCGGCGTCCTCACCGTGCTGCTGGCCTCGCTCGCCCCGGTCGCGGCCTGGGCGGGTATCGCCCGCCGGGCCCGCGGCGAGGCACTCACCCACAGCGCCGCACACCGGGCGATGACGAGCACCCTGCTCGAACACACGGCACGTGCCGAACGCGCCCGGATCGCCCGCGAGTTGCACGACGTCGTCGCCCATCACATCTCCATGATCGCCGTCCAGGCGGAGACGGCCCGGCTGACCACCCCCGGGATGCCCGCCGCCGGAGCGCAGCGGCTGTCGTCGATCGGCGACACCGCGCGGGCGGCACTGACCGAAATGCGCCGGCTGCTCGGCGTCCTGCGCGAGGACACCGGGTCCGATACGGCCGACCGGCAGCCGCAGCCGGGCCTGCGACAACTGGTCGACCTGCTCGACGAGGCCCGGGACGCGTCGGGGACGGGCACCCGGCTCATCGTCCGCGGCCGGCAGGCGGCGCTCGACCCGGGCGTCGAGCTCGCCGCATACCGCATCGTCCAGGAAGCCCTCACCAACGCCCGGCGGCACGCACCGGGCGCCGCCGTCGACGTGGAACTGCACTACACCGCCGGCACCCTCGCCCTGCGCATCCGCGACAACGGCCCGGGCCCGCCTCCCGCGCCGCCCGCGGGCGGCCACGGCCTGTCCGGCATGCGCGAGCGTGCCGCCACGGTCGGCGGCGAACTGCGCACCGGCCCCGCGCCCGGCGGCGGCTTCCTCGTCGAGACCGAACTGCCGACCCACGCGGAGACCACCGGATGAGCAGCGAGCCACAGCCCGCCGTACGGATCGTCGTCGCCGACGACCACCAGGTCGTCCGTACGGGCTTCGCCGCGCTGCTGGACACGCAGCCGGACTTCACCGTCGTCGGCACGGCGTGCGACGGTGCCGAGGCGGTACGGACGTGCGCGGGTCTTCGGCCCGACGTGGTCCTCATGGACGTACGGATGCCGGGCACGGACGGCATCGAAGCGACGAGACAACTGGCCGTGTCGGGCCCGGACGGCCCCCGCATCCTCATCCTGACCACGTTCGACCTGGACGAGTACGTGTACGACGCCTTGCGCGCCGGAGCCAGCGGCTTCCTGCTCAAGGACGTCACCGCGGAGCGGCTCTTCGACGCGGTGCGCGTCATCGCGGCCGGCCAGGCCCTGCTGGCACCGACGGTCACCCGCCGCCTGATCAGCGAATTCGCCGCCCAGCACCGCGCGCCGGACCCCGTACCCGCGGTGGAGCTCGCCGCACTCACCCCCCGGGAGACGGAGGTCCTGCGCCTGGTGGCGGAGGGCCTGTCCAACCCCGAGGTCGCGGCGCGCCTGCTGATCACGGAGGAGACGGTGAAAACGCACGTCAGCCGGATCCTGGCCAAACTGGCCCTGCGCGACCGCACCCAGGCGGTGGTGACGGCCTACGAATCGGGCCTGGTCGTCCCGGGCTCCCGGGGCAGAACCCCGGCCCCGGGACCGTCGCGCGATTGAGGACCGAGTTCCTGGGCCGAGCCCCGCGAGGCCTCCTGACCTCCGCGCCCGCTCCGCCCCGGACGCACCGCAGGGCCGGACAGGACCCCCCGGCCCATCCGACCCCGCTGCGTTCCCCCGTAAGCCCACCGCTTCCCCCGAAGCAGCAGTCCCCGGATCCCCCGCTGCCTTCAGGCCACCAGCTCGCCGAAGGACTCCTCCTCGTCACGGCCGAAGCTCAGCACCTCGTCCTCGCGCAGCCGCCGCAGCGACCGCCAGATGCTCGACTTCACCGTGCCGACACTGATGTCGAGTATCGACGCGATCTCGGGGTCCGTGCGCCCCTCGTAGTACCGCAGGACCAGCATCGTGCGCTGGAGTTCCGGCAGTCGCGCCAGCGCCTGCCAGAGCACGGCACGCAGTTCCGTACCGCGCATCGCGTCCGTGTCGCCCACCGTCTCCGGCAGTTCCTCGGTCGGGTATTCGTTCAACTTGCGTCGGCGCCACGCACTGATGTGCAGATTGGTCATGGTGCGGCGCAAGTACCCGCCGACCGCCGCCTTGTCACTGATCCGGTCCCACGCCCGGTACGTGGAGAAGAGGGCGCTCTGCAGCAGGTCCTCGGCCTCGAACCGGTCACCGGTCAGGTGGTAGGCGGTTGCGTACAGGGAGGCACGGCGCTCTTGGACGTAGGCCGTGAACGCCGCTTCGGCGTCCGAGCTCTCCGTCCGGGACGTCCGCTCCCCCATGACCTCCCCGTACGCGGCTCCCCCGCCGACTGCCGCAGGTGCGTCGACCACCGTCATACAGGCCGTGTGCTGACGCCCGGCGCCACGCATGCACCCACGGCTGCCCCCGAGCTCCCGGTTCCGTTCGAGCAGGGAGGCTCCCCCTCCGGTGCCGGACTTCTCGGTGCCCCTGCCGACGTCGTGGAGACGCGTGACAACTGCGCTTGTGGTCGTGCTGTGCAGTGCGTTCATCCCGCGCCCCCCGTCGGTGGAGTCCGTCCGTTCCCTGTGCCAATGAGCTTGCCCGGGGTGTTTCATGGCACTGTCCGCCGACTGTCACAGACCTGTCACAGGTCCTCCCACCGGTGCGCCGGATGTATGAGAGCGCTTCATGTGTCGAACTGAAGCTCCACCATGGGCCAGAATGACCTCCGTGCCTTTCCTGTTGCTGATCGAGGACGACGACGCCATCCGCACGGCCCTCGAACTCTCGCTGTCGCGCCAGGGCCACCGTGTGGCCACCGCGGCAACGGGAGAGGACGGCCTGAAACTGCTGCGCGAGCAGCGGCCGGACCTGATCGTGCTGGATGTGATGCTGCCCGGTATCGACGGTTTCGAGGTGTGCCGCCGCATCCGGCGCACGGACCAGCTGCCGATCATTCTGCTGACCGCGCGCAGCGACGACATCGACGTCGTGGTCGGGCTGGAGTCCGGCGCCGACGACTACGTGGTGAAACCCGTGCAGGGCCGGGTGCTCGACGCCCGGATCCGTGCGGTGCTGCGCCGCGGTGAGCGCGAGTCCACGGACTCGGCGACGTTCGGGAGCGTGGTCATCGACCGTTCCGCGATGACCGTGACGAAGAACGGGGAGGACCTGCAGCTCACACCGACCGAGTTGCGGCTCCTGCTCGAACTGAGCCGTCGCCCCGGGCAAGCCCTGTCGCGCCAGCAGTTGCTGCGGCTGGTCTGGGAGCACGACTATCTCGGTGACTCGCGGCTGGTCGACGCCTGTGTGCAGCGGCTGCGCGCCAAGGTGGAGGACGTGCCGTCCTCGCCGACCCTGATCCGTACCGTGCGCGGCGTGGGCTACCGGCTGGACTCGCCTCAGTGAGTGCTGCCGCCAAACGCAGTCTGCTCGCCGGACTTCGCTGGACCAGTCTGCGGCTGCGGCTCGTCGTCGTGTTCGCACTGGTGGCGCTGACCGCCGCGGTGTCGGCCTCGGGAATCGCGTACTGGCTCAACCGCGAGGCGGTCCTGACGCGGACGCAGGATGCGGCGCTCGGGGACTTCCGGCAGGAGATGCAGAACCGGGCGGCTTCGCTGCCCCTGCGCCCGACCAAGGACGACCTGCAGAACACCGCCGTGCAGATGGCGAGCAGCAGCCCCGGCTACAGCGTGCTGCTCGTCGACACGCGTGACGGCGGCAAGCCGATCGTGGGCAACTCCGATCTGGACTCGTTCACGCTCGACAACGTGCCGCTCTCGCTGCAGCAGCAGGTCAGCCGGAAGCAGCCGGTGGAGGCGGGCAACAAGTACGCGTACCACCTGTTCTGGCAGCGGACCTCGATCCGCGGTACGCCGTACCTGGTGGCCGGGACGAAGATCATCGGCGGCGGTCCGACCGGCTACATGCTGAAGTCGCTCGACCAGGAACGGCAGGACCTCAACTCCCTTGCGTGGTCGCTGGGGATCGCCACGGCTCTCGCCCTGGTCGGCTCCGCGCTGCTGGCGCAGGCCGCCGCGACGACGGTGCTGCGGCCGGTGCAGCGGCTCGGTGACGCGGCGCGCAAGTTGGGCGAGGGGAAACTCGACACCCGCCTCGTGGTGTCCGGCACCGATGAACTCGCCGACCTCTCCCGCACGTTCAACAAGGCCGCGAGTTCGCTGGAGAAGAAGGTCGCGGACATGAGCGCGCGGGAGGAGTCCAGCCGCCGGTTCGTCGCCGACATGTCGCACGAACTGCGGACGCCGCTCACCGCGATCACCGCGGTCGCCGAGGTGCTGGAGGACGAGGCCGACAGCCTCGACCCGATGATCGCGCCCGCCGTGCACCTCGTGGTCAGCGAGACCCGGCGGCTCAACGACCTGGTGGAGAACCTGATGGAGGTCACCCGCTTCGACGCGGGTACCGCCCGGCTCGTCCTCGACACGGTCGATGTCGCCGACCAGGTCACCGCCTGCATCGACGCCCGCGCCTGGCTGGACGCGGTGGATCTGGACGCCGAGCGCGGCCTGATGGTCCGCCTCGATCCGCGCCGGCTCGATGTGATCCTGGCCAATCTGATCGGCAACGCGCTGAAGCACGGCGGTTCGCCGGTACGGGTCGCGGTACGGACCGAGGGCGACGAACTCGTCATCGAGGTACGCGACCACGGCCCCGGCATTCCCGAGGACGTCCTGCCGCACGTCTTCGACCGTTTCTACAAGGCCAGTGCGTCCAGGCCGCGTTCCGAGGGCAGTGGGCTGGGTCTGTCGATCGCCGTGGAGAACGCGCACATCCACGGCGGTGAGATCACCGCGGCGAACTCGCCGGACGGTGACGGCGCGGTGTTCGTCCTGCGGCTGCCGCGCGATGCCGAACAGCTCACCCGCACCGCGCAGGATCACGACGCGGAAGTCCAGGACGAAGAGGGGGACGCGACGTGACGCGCAGCAACCGTGGCAGGTCCCGGGCGCGCCGCTCGGCCAGGGCGCTGGCCGGCGCCGTCGTCTGTGCCCTGCTGGCCGCCGGGTGCGGGATCAGGACCACCTCGGTGCCGGTCGACGCCGGGGCCGCGCCGTCGCGGGTGCCGTGTTCGATGTCCGCGGAGGACGTCAGCACACAGGCGCTGAAGGGCATCCCGGTCCAGATATATCTGGTCTGCGCCTCGCAGCTGGTCACGGTGGACCGCGCGGTGCAGGTCCACGAAGAGAAGTCGGACCGGATCCAGGTGGCGCAGGCCCTCCTCGACGAGCTGCAGCGGGAACCGGCCGTCGACGAGCGCCAGGCCGGCTTCTCCACGACCGTGCCGACGACGCTCCGGATCAGCGAGGCGCGCCGGGGCGATCCGGCGGCCGCGCTGCGGCTCAGCGAGCAGCCGGAGGACCTGACGCCGCAGGCGCTGGCGCAGATCGTGTGCACCTACTCGGAGAGCGAGTCGCTCGCCCCGGACGGCACGGTGTTGCTCGGCGGACCGGGGAACTACCCGCCGCGCGGCTATCTGTGCACTTCGGAGACGAAGGCCCGGCCGAAGTCCGTGCCGACGCTCGCCGCGTTCAAGCTGCCCTGACGGCGTCCCCCGCGACAGGAAGTGGATCGGCGAGCGGCGTCGTGCGGCTTCGACGGCGGGGCGGGGGACGGAGCCGGCGTGGAGCGCCCGTGACCGACGGCGACGCCGCAGGCAGAGTCGCATGTCGCCGCGGACCACTCCCTGTCGCGGGGGAGGCCGTGAACCCGCCGCCCCCGCCCGGGTTTCCTGGGGCGGAGGCGGAACCGATCCCGCCGGCAGGGGCGTCTTGGGGGGCGTGGGTCAAGGTTCGGACGGCCAGGCCGTCATCCGCTTCCGCGCGGCCGGGGGGTTTCTCCTCCTCGCGCATCTGCTGCTGGTCGGGTGGCTGACTCTGCGCCCGCTGGACGTCCCATGGGTGACAGCCGCGAATCTTCAACCGCTCGCCGGCATCAAGGCGGACCTGTCCCTCGGCCCGGCCGAGGCGGCGCACCGGATCGGTGAAGGACTGTTGTTGCTGGCACCGCTGGGAGTGCTGCTGCCGATGGCCGGGGGCCGGCTCTACGTCTCCCCGTGGGCCTCGCTGGCGCGTACCGTCGCCGCCGGGTCGCTGATCTCGCTGTCCATCGAGCTGGCGCAGACCGGGGTGCCGGGGCAGGTCGTCGATGTCGACTCGCTGCTGCTGAACACGGTCGGGGTGGCGTTGGCCCACCTGCTGGTGGTGCCGGTGTTCCGGAAGCGGCTGCGCCGCCGGAAGCAGGAGCAACTGGTGCGCGGGACGATTCCCCGCCAGAGGGAGGAAGGCTCTCAGGGGTCGACCCCGACGATTTCCAGGGTCGGTATCGCACCGTAGAGCGACGCTTTGCCCCCGTTCACGGAGCCACCATGGAGACATCGGGAGCACGACGGAGCTGCTCCTCAGCAGACGGTTCACGAAGGAGCCCACCATGGCCGCACTTGCCCGCCCCCGTGACGGACGCATGATCGGCGGAGTGTGCGCAGCGCTGGCACGGCGCTTCGGCACGTCCGCCGGGACGATGCGCGTGATCTTCCTGGTCTCTTGCCTGCTGCCCGGCCCGCAGTTCCTGCTCTACCTGGCGCTGTGGCTGCTCCTGCCGGCCGAGGGGTCGTCGGCGGCGACCGACTGGTAGGGAATGTCCGGCGGATCCTGGCCGGACACCCCCTGGTCCCTGGACGCACACGTGGGGCGGACACCCGGTCGGGGTGTCCGCCCCACGTGCATGGGGTGCGGGGAGGGTCAGCCGCCGAGCGGGAGACCGTTGGTCGACAGACCGTTGGCCTTGACGCCGTCGGCGGGCAGTCCGCCGAGCAGGCCCCCCAGCGGCGAGGTGACGTCGTGGACGACCTTCGTCTGACCGCTGCCGAGGAGCTTGGTGGCCGTGTCCTGAATCGGCAGGCTCTGGGTGGCGGTCCCCAGCGCGGAGCCGGCGGCGGGCAGCACGGACGCGGAAGCGGTACCGGCGGCGGCAGCGGCGAAAGCGGCGCCGAGAGCGGCGACACCGAGAGTCCTGGCAGCAGACTGCTTCATGTGGAATTCATCCTTGGGGAAGGGGATGTGAGCAGCTCCGCAAATTAGTCAGCCCACAGCCGGTCCCGCAAACATGCCGGATACGCCGAACGGCCGGGATCTGATCGTCCCGGCTGTTCGGCGCAGACCGCGAATCAGCCCGCGGGGGACGAAGAGCCGCTGGTCGCAGCGGTCTGCTCGAAAAGCCATTCGGACTTCAGCTCGGCATATCCGGGCTTGATCACGTCATTGATCATCGCGAGACGTTCATCGAAAGGAATGAACGCCGACTTCATCGCATTGACCGTGAACCACTGCATGTCGTCGAGCGTGTATCCGAAGGTCTCGATCAGCCGCTCGAATTCCTGGCTCATGCTCGTACCGCTCATCAGCCGGTTGTCCGTATTCACGGTGAGGCGGAAATGGAGCCTCCGCAGCAGCCCGATGGGGTGGTCGGCGTACGAGGCGGCGGCGCCGGTCTGAAGGTTGGAGGTCGGGCACATCTCCAGCGGGATGCGCTTGTCCCGTACGTACGAGGCGAGGCGGCCGAGCGTCACGCTGCCGTCCTCGGCGACCTCGATGTCGTCGATGATGCGGACGCCGTGGCCGAGGCGGTCGGCGCCGCACCACTGGAGCGCCTGCCAGATCGACGGCAGGCCGAAGGCCTCGCCCGCGTGGATGGTGAAGTGGTTGTTCTCGCGCTTGAGGTACTCGAAGGCGTCGAGGTGGCGGGTGGGCGGGAAGCCCGCCTCGGCGCCCGCGATGTCGAAGCCGACGACGCCCTGGTCGCGGTAGCGGTTGGCGAGTTCGGCGATCTCCAGGGCGCGGGCGGCGTGCCGCATCGCGGTGAGCAGGGCGCCCACCCTGATCCGGTTGCCGTCCTGACGGGCCCGGCGCTCGCCCTCGCGGAAGCCTTCGTTGACCGCCTCGACGACCTCTTCGAGGGTCAGCCCGGCCTCCAGGTGCTGCTCGGGGGCGTACCGCACCTCCGCGTACACGACACCGTCCGCGGCCAGGTCCTCGGCGCACTCGGCGGCCACCCGGAACAGACCCTCCCGGGTCTGCATGACGGCACAGGTGTGGGCGAACGTCTCCAGGTAACGCTCCAGCGAGCCGGAGTCGGCCGCCTCGCGGAACCAGATGCCGAGCTTGTCCGGCTCGGTCTCGGGAAGGGCTTCGTAGCCCGCGTCACGGGCCAGGTCGACAATCGTGCCGGGGCGCAGACCGCCGTCGAGGTGGTCGTGGAGCAGCACCTTGGGGGCGCGTCGGATCTGGTCGGTGCCAGGAACATGGAGGGTCGGGCTCATCATTTGGGCACTCTAGCGCCTACGCGCGTAGAGCACTGCGCGCCGATGCGTAACAGTGACCGCGAATAGGGGTGGAGTACACCTCTTCTTCTGACACTGTTCTGTCATGGGACAGCGCGCACTTCCCCTGCCTGCTCCGAGGCTGGGACGGGCCGTGAAGACGGCCGGAGCACAACTTGCGGTCAGCGGAGTGGTTCTGCTGCTCCCGGACGGCGAGGCCGACTCGCGCCGCCGGCCTTCCTCCCTGTCGTACGCACTGCAGCTGCCGCTCGCCCGCACCCTGGCCCGCGCAGGCCAGGACGACGGGCTGGCCGCGCATGTCGTGCACTACCGCTGCCGGGGCTGGAACGCCACGGACGCGCAGCTCGCGGCGGACGCGGAGTGGGCGGTGGAGGAGGTCGTACGACGCTACGGCGACATTCCCGTCTGCCTGGCCGGCCACGGCATGGGCGGCCGGGCGGCGTTGCGCGCGGGGGGCCACGCGGCGGTCACCTCCGTTCTGGCGATGGCGCCTTGGCTGCCCGGGGAAGCCTCGGCGGAACCGGAACCGGTGAAGCACCTGCTGGGCCGCCAGGTGTTGCTCGTCCACGGCACGAACGACACCCGGTCCGACCCGGAGCTGTCGTTCCGGCTGGCCGAACGGGCCAAGAAGACCAACCGGGACACCTGCCGCTTCGAGGTCCACTCGGACGGCCACGGCCTGCGCCAGCACCGCGCCGAAGTGGTGGCACTGGCCGTGGACTTCGTCCGCGGATCGCTGTTCGGCCGGGCCTACGCCCGCCCGGTCGCCGACGCCCTGGCGGCGCCCCCGCCCCTGGGGCTGCGGATGCCGCTGGCTGCCGGCTTCGGGCGGTCGCTGAGGTCCTAGGGCGGGTTCCGGAAGCCCCGCCTGCCAGGCGGCGTCCGGCACACACGCTGCCGGTCACGGCACTGCGGAGTGTCCGCGGCGGCCTGCGCGGACGGCCCCGGCCCCCGCATCCCCGTCCGCGGGTCAGTCGGGCAGCAGATGCCCCCGGCGTGACAGCAGGAACTGCTTGAACGCCGCCACCGGGGGTGTGTCCGGGTGGCCGTCCAGCCAGGCCACGCCGATCTCACGGGCCGCGCGGGGCGCCGTGACCGTCAGTTCGACCACGCCCGGGCGGGCCACTGCCGGGGGCGGCAACAGGGCGACACCCAGGCCCGCCGCAACCAGGCCGCGCAGGGTCTCCGCCTCCTCGCCCTCGAAGGCGACACGTGGCTTGAAGCCCGCCTCCGCGCACAGGTCGTCGGTGATCCGCCGCAGACCGTAACCGGGTTCAAGGGTGACGAACGCCTCGTCCGCCGCCTCCGCCAGGCGGATCCGCCTGCGGGAGGCGAGGCGGTGGTCGTCCGGGACGACCAGACGCAGCCGCTGCTCGTCGAGACGACGGGCGACCAGGTCGGGGGCGTCCGGGACGGGGGAGGTGAGGCAGAGATCGAGGCCGCCGGCCCGGAGGCGTTCGATCATCGCCTCGCCGTAGTTCTGCACCAGCTGGAAGCGGACCCGGGGGTGGTCGGCGCGGAAGGCGCGGAGGAGGGCGGGAACGGTCTCGGAGCCCATGGTGTGCAGGAAGCCGAAGGCGACCTTGCCCGCCGTCGGGTCGGCGTCCGCCCGTACCGAGTCGGCGGCCCGCTCCACCTCGGTGAGGGCCCGCTCGGCGGAGCCCAGGAAGGTGCGGCCGGCGGGGGTGAGCGAGACGGTACGGCCCTTGCGGGCGAACAGGGCGACGCCCAGGTCCTGTTCCAGCCTGACCATCGCCCGCGACAGCGTGGACTGCGGGACACCGAGCTCGTGCGCGGCGCGCGTCACATGCTCGTGGCGGGCCACCGCCTCGAAGTACGCGAGCCGCGGCGCGAGCACTGCCCGAATGTCTTCTTCGTAACTACTCGGTGACAGCCGAGGCTGTGAGCTGTGTTCATGCGCCATGGGATTGATTATCGCAAGTTCGTGCATTGGACGCATGAATCAGAGAGACCTACTTTCGATGTATGCCTCCTGCCAGTACCAAGGCGTCCACGCTCACGCTGGACGCCTCAGCCCCGTCATCGCCCGTCGCGCCCGTTTCCTCCCCTGACCGGCTGGAGCCCGGCCGGCCCGGCTACCGCCGGATGAGCTTCGCGCTCTTCGCCGCCGGTGTCGCGACGTTCGCACTCCTCTACTCCACCCAGGCGCTGCTGCCCGCCGTCTCCGCCGGCTTCGGCGCCACGGCCGGACAGGCCAGCTGGACGGTCTCGGCGGCGACGGGTGCGCTGGCGCTGTGTGTGCTGCCGATGAGCGCGCTCTCCGAGCGGTTCGGGCGGCGGCAGATGATGACCGCGTCGCTGACGGTCGCGGTACTGGTCGGGCTTCTCGTCCCCTTCGCCCCCTCGCTTGGCTGGCTGATCGCCCTGCGCGCCGTCCAGGGCGCCGCCCTCGCCGGACTTCCCGCCTCCGCGATGGCGTACCTCGCCGAGGAGGTGCGGCCGAAGGCTCTGGTCGCCGCGATCGGACTGTTCGTGGCGGGCAACAGCATCGGCGGCATGAGCGGCCGCATCCTCACCGGCTGGATCGCCCAGCTGTGGGGCTGGCGGGCGGCGCTCGGCGCGGTCGGACTGCTGGCCGTGGCCTGCGTGGTCGTCTTCCACTTCATGATCCCGAGGGCCCGTCACTTCACGCCCGGCACGCTGAACCCGAAGGCCCTGGCCAAGACCGTGGGCGGGCACCTCGCCGACCCGCTGCTGCGCAGGCTGTACGCGATCGGCGCACTGTTCATGACGGTGTTCGGCGCGGTCTACACGGTGATCGGCTACCGGCTGGTCGGGGAGCCGTTCAACCTTCCGCAGGGCGTCATCGGCTCGATCTTCCTGGTCTACCTCGTCGGTACGGTGTCGTCGGCGGCGGCGGGCAGGCTCGTCGCACGGCTCGGCCGCCGGGGCGCCCTCTACCTGGCCGTCTCCACCACGACCGCCGGTCTGCTGCTCTCCCTCGCCGACCAGTTGACCGCCGTGCTTCTCGGTCTGGTTCTGATCACGGCGGGCTTCTTCGCCGGGCACGCGGTCGCCTCGTCGTCCGTGAGCCGGACCGCGACGACCGGCCGGGCGCAGGCATCGGCGCTCTACCAGTCCGCGTACTACCTGGGCTCCAGCGCGGGCGGCACGCTCGGCGCGATCGCCTTCCACTCCGGTGGCTGGGCGGGCACGGTGACGCTCGGGCTGCTCGCGGTCCTCGGCGTCGTCTCGATCACGCTGTACGGGTCGCGGGTCGCCCGCGCCGAGCGGCGGCGCCTCGTCCCGATGGCTTCAGTACAGAATTGAGACATACACCCGCACAACCACCGACTCCCCTTCGCGCGTCTACCAAGCGTAATCAACGCACTGCGGCGCGAAGGGGAGTTGGCGTACATGGCAGTCGTAGGGACCATACGGGGAGTCCGGACGCGGCGCGCGGTCGCGCTGTCCGTCGCCGGACTGACGGCGGCGTCGGCGCTCGTCCTGGGCGGCGGCACGGCGGCGCAGGCGGCGTCCTCCTGCACCACATCCACCGGGCCGTACCAGAAGCAGGTCGAGAACTATCTGAACCGGCCGGTCGACGGGAAGCAGTCGGCCGCCGACTGCAAGGCGATCCAGACCTTCCAGCGCACCTACGGGGTCACCCCTGACATCGGGTACGCGGGACCGGTCACCTGGCGGACGATGAAGACGCTCACGGCGCAGAAGGCGGCCGGAACGAACCCCAACAAGGACAAGAAGTGCCCCACGAACAGGGGGCGCATCGCGTGTGTGGACCTGACCCGGCAACTGAGCTGGATCCAGGACGGATCGAAGCTGAAGTTCGGTCCGGTGCCGATCCGCAGCGGGCGGAACGGGTACGAGACGCGCACCGGTTCGAAGAAGATCTACCTGCGGCACATCAAGCACTGGTCGTCGCTCTACCACGTGTGGATGCCGTACTCCCAGTTCTTCGACGGCGGGCAGGCGTTCCACTCGGTGAATCTGAAGATGTGGAACCCGCCCGGCTCGCACGGCTGTGTCAACATGCGGGACGCCGACGCGAGGACGTACTGGAACCTGCTGAAGAACGGCGACGATGTGTACGTGTACGGGCGCAAGCCCGGAACGTGACCGGCATCGGGGACGTGGCCGGAGAGCGGGCGGCTCCGGCGCTTCCCACCCTCCGTTGTCAGTGGCCTGCGGTAGCTTCCGACGTACCGGAGTGAACGGCGTCACAGCACAACAGGGGTGGAACGATGGGTGATCTGACGGCACCGGCGGATATCGACAGCCGCCTGGAGGGACACCGGGTCGAGCTCACCGGTTACTGCTACCGCATGCTCGGTTCCACCTTCGACGCGGAGGACGCCGTACAGGACACGCTGGTGCGCGCCTGGCGGAACTTCGACAAGTTCGAAGGCCGTTCCTCGCTGCGCTCCTGGCTGTACCGGATCGCCACCAACGTCTGCCTGGACATGCTGAACGCGGGGAAGAAGCGGGCCCGCCCGGTCGACCTGACGGACCCGACACCGCTCGCCCAGGCCGCGCTCAACCCGCTCCCGGAGAACACCTGGCTGGAGCCGATGCCGGACGGGCGGATCCTGCCGCCGGTGGGCGACCCGGCGGAGGCCGCGGTGGGGCGGGAGTCGGTGCGGCTGGCGTTCGTCGCCGCGCTGCAGCATCTGCCGCCCAGACAGCGTGCCGTGCTGATCCTGCGCGAGGTGCTGGCGTGGAAGGCGAGCGAGGTCGCCGAACTGCTCGACACGTCGGTCGCCTCGGTCAACAGCGCCCTGCAGCGGGCACGGGCCACGCTCACGGACCATCGGAGCGCGGCCACCGACACCGCCGATCCGCTCGACGAGAAGCAGCGCAAGCTCCTTGAGCGGTACGTCGCGGCGTTCGAGGGCTACGACATGACGGCGCTGACCGCGCTGCTCCACGAGGACGCCGTGATGACCATGCCGCCGTTCGACCTCTGGCTCCAGGGGCACGACGACATCACGGGCTTCATGAGCACCCTCGGTGCGAGCTGCGAGGGTTCCCGCCTGGTGGCGACCATAGCCAACGGCACCCCGGCGTTCGCGCACTACAAGCCGGATCCGGACGGTCCGGGATTCGTGCCGTGGGCGGTGCAGGTCATCGACATCTCGGACGGTGCGATCACCGGCCTGCACTGCTTCCTGGACGCCTCCCGCTGGTTCCCGCTCTTCGGCCTGCCCGACCGCCTCGATGCCGAGGCGGCGTGACGCGGCGGCCCTGGCGGTGGTCTGCGCGCTCCCCGGCTGACGCCGGGGAGCGGGGCCGGGCACCTCAGTCCCGCTCCCCCAGGTCCATCACATCGACCAGCCCCACCAGGTCCATCAGATGCTGCAGTCCGGGCGGCACATTGCGCAGCCGCAGCTGCCGGCCGCCCGCCCGGCGCGCGATGAGCCCCAGCCGCGCTATCGCCTCGATCAGGGCCAGATCCGCCTGTACGACCCCGCCCACATCACAGTCCACCCCCGCGTCCGGGTCACGGACGGCCCCCTCGGGGTCGCAGAGCAGCGTCTCCAGCTCGGCGCAGAGTTCCGGCACGGCCGCACGTGTGACACGGCCGGTGACGACGAGAACGATCGGGGTCTTGGATTCCACATCAGGAAGACCGGTCCGGCAGCCGAAACTCATCGCTGCCCCGCCGCGTTCTTCCTCTCCGGCGCCGACCCGCCGTCCGCCACATCCACACGTCCGGTCCCCCGGCCCACCCCCACCGCGGACCGATGTATTTCCGTCAACTACGTTCAGCAGCAGCACGCGTGTGAACCAGTGGGGTCAATTTCCCCTCTAGGTACGTGAACCGGTGAGCACCGGTGCCACATCGGCGCGCGCGGATCAACGGTTCCGAGAGACCACCTCATTCTTCAGGGGGAAAATTGCGCAGACACGTGAGAAACGCGTGTGTTTCGACCATCGCCACGGCAGCCGCCGTGGCGCTCGCGGCCGGGATGACCACCCCGGCCATGGCGCAGCCGGAGCAGGCCCGTCCGGCCGCCGGAACCAAGTCCGTGACCCGGCATCAGCTGACGCTGATCACCGGCGACCGGGTCTCGGTGGACGCGAAGGGCCGTGTCGTGGGCTTCCGTCCTGCCAAGGGGCGCGAGCAGATACCCGTGCAGCGGCAGATACATGACGGGCACACCCTGCTCATACCGGCCGACACCCACCGGCTGATCAGTTCCGGCAAGCTGGACCGCCGGCTGTTCGACGTCACCGAGCTGAACCGTCCGGAGAACCGCCGGGCCCAGGGCACCGGCCTGAAGCTGATCGTCGGCTACAAGGGGGCGCAGGCCGCCGCCGCGAAGGCGGACGTCCGGGACGCGGGCGCCACCCGGGTCGTCCGGACCCTGAAGTCGCTGAACGCCCAGTCGGTGACCACTCCGAAGAGCGACGCCCAGGACATCTGGCAGGCACTCACCAGCAAGACCTCCCAGGGCGGCCGGCGCACCACCGCGGCCGGCATCGACCGGGTCTGGCTGGACGGGGTGCGCCGGGCGAGCCTCGACAAGAGCGTGCCGCAGATCGGTGCGCCGACCGCGTGGAAGGCCGGTTACACCGGCAAGGGCGTCAAGATCGCCGTCCTGGACACCGGTGCGGACGCCACCCACCCGGACCTCAAGGGGCAGATCCTCGAGTCGAAGAACTTCTCCGCGTCGCGCGACACCAAGGACCGGTTCGGGCACGGCACCCATGTGTCCTCGATCGCGGCCGGTACGGGCGCCAAGTCGGGCGGCAGGTTCAAGGGGGTCGCACCGGACGCCAAGCTGCTCGAGGCCAAGGTCCTCGACGACAACGGCTTCGGTGAGGACTCCGGCATCCTGGCCGGCATGGAGTGGGCCGTCGCGCAGGGCGCCGACATCATCAACCTGAGTCTCGGCGGCCCCGACAGCCCCGACATCGACCCGCTCGAAGCAGCGGTCAACAAGCTGTCGGCCGACAAGGGCGTCCTGTTCGCCATCTCGGCGGGCAACGAGGGCGACGGCGCAGGCACGGTCGGCTCCCCGGGCAGTGCGGACGCCGCACTGACCGTCGGCGCTGTCGACGACAACGACAAGCTGGCGGAATTCTCCAGCCGCGGACCGCGCATCGGCGACGGCGGCATCAAGCCCGATGTCACCGCGCCCGGCGTGGACATCACGGCGGCCGCCTCACCCGGTTCCGTGATCGACCAGGAGGTCGGCCAGAACCCGCCCGGCTATCTGACGATCTCCGGCACGTCGATGGCGGCCCCGCATGCCGCGGGCGCCGCGGCGCTGCTCAAGCAGGAGCACCCGGAGTGGAGGAACACCGAGCTCAAGGGCGCGCTGGCGGCCTCCACCAAGCCGGGCGCGTACACGCCGTTCGAGCAGGGCACGGGCAGGATCGCTGTCGACAGGGCGATCGCCCAGACCGTCATCGCCGACCCGGTCTCGGTCGGCTTCGGGGTGCAGCAGTGGCCGCACACCGATGACGCCCCGGTCACCAAGGAGGTGACGTACCGCAACCTCGGTACGACCGACGTCACCCTCGACCTCGCGTTGACGGCCACCGGCCCGAAGGGGAAGCCGGCCCCGGCCGGCTTCTTCACCCTCGGCGCCGAGCACGTCACCGTCCCGGCGGGCGGCACGGCCGAGGTACCGCTCACCGTGAACACGAAGCTCGGCGGCACGGCGGACGGCGCCTACTCCGCGTATGTCGTCGCCACCGGCGGCGGGCAGACCGTCCGCACCGCGGCCGCGGTCGACCGGGAGATCGAGTCGTACGACGTCACGATCAAGAACATCGGGCGTGACGGCAAGCCCGCCACGTACTACGACAACACCCTCACCGGCCTCTCCGGCGCCGCGGCCGGCGTCTGGCTGAACCCGGCGGGCCCCGACGGGACGGCCAAGGTCCGTGCCCCCAGGGGCGGTTACGTGCTGAGCTCGGCCGTCTACGTCGACCCGGCAAACGTCGCCAAGGGCGCCGACTGGATCACCCAGCCGAAGCTGGACGTCACCAAGAATCTCACCGTGACGCTCGACGCCCGGAAGACGAAGCCGGTGACGTTCACGCTTCCCGCCACCGGCACGAAGTCCCTGCTGGCCGCCCCCGACCTCCAGCTCGACAGCAAGGACAGCGGTGCCGGCTTCGGCTGGTTGCTGAACTCGTACAAGGGCTTCCGCACCGCGCACGTCGGCCCGAAGGTCACCGACGGCTCGCTCTCCCAGCACTGGCTGGGCACCTGGGCCAAGGGATCCTCGACCCGCTACGACGTGGCGGTCGGCGGTCCGGTGACGCAGGCGGCGACCGGCTACACCCGGAAGTTCACCAGCAGTCAGCTGGCGAAGGTCACGATCGGTCTCGGCGCGTCCGGCATGGGCAAGACCGGATCGGTCATCGCCTGGGGCACGCTGCCCGGCGCGGACGGGGGCTGGGCCACGTCGACGGAGCAGCCGGCCCCCGGGACCCACACCGTCTATGTCTCCACCGCCGACAAGGTGAAGTGGAACTTCGACTTCGAACAGCAGGGTGGGCGCTTCCAGCAGTACGAGGCGGAATACTCGCTCGGTGACCCGCAGACCCTCAAGGCGGGCAAGACGTACCGGAAGCGGGTCAACACCGCAGTGTTCGGCCCCGCGCTCACCGAGGGGTACGGGTTCTTCCGCAAGGACAACGAGATCCTCGGCGTCCTGCCGCTCGTGGCCGACGGCAACGGGAACATCGGCCAGTCCGCGTACAGCTCGGTGAAGACCGTCCTGTACCGCAATGGCGTCAAGTTCGCCCAGAACAAGGACCCGCTGGAGGGCGATACCGCCTTCACCGTGCCGTCCGGCGCCGCCGACTACAAGGTGACGACCTCGGTGCAGCGCAACGTGAGGATCTCCGCCGTCTCCACCCGGATCGACGCGAGCTGGACGTTCCGGTCGAAGAAGACCAGGGACTTCACCGAACTTCCCGCCTCCACGGTGCGGTTCACGCCCCATGTCACCCTGGACAGCAAGGTCACGGCCGGCCGGACCGCGTCGGTGCCGGTGAAGGTGCAGGGTGCGGCCGCCGGCAAGAACCTCAAGTCGCTGACGGTGTATGTCAGTTACAACGCCGGTAAGACCTGGAACAAGGTCACGGTCAAGTCCGGCAGGATCTCCGTGAAGAACCCGGCCAAGGGGAAGTCGATCTCCTTCAAGGCAAAGGTCACGGACAAGCAGGGCAACACGTCGTCGGTGTCGATCTACAACGCCTACTTCGGCAAGTAGGCACCCCGACGGCGACCGCATGACGGCGGCCCGCCAGGATGGATCACTCCGTCCCGGCGGGCCGTTCGCGCACCGACGGGACCGGCGCGACATCCCTTCTCAGCCGGCCGGGAAGACCTCGGTGTCCAGTACCAGCGCGAACGGCTCGGGAAGCGTCAGCTTCTCCCCGTACTCGACCGCGTCCAGGACCCGGTAGGTGCCGTCGGCGGGTTCCCCGTACAAGGTGGCGGTGGGGCGGCCGGAGTGCCAGGGGTCCAGGAGCAGGAAGAGCTCGACACCGGCCTTCGCGTATCCGTGTGCCTTGCCGATGCGGTCGTGGTTGGCGTTGGCCTGCGAGGTGATCTCGACGACGAGCCGGGCCTCTTCCGCCGGTACACGGTTGCCCGGCCCGGTCGCCACAGCGCGCGGCACGACGACGAGATCGGGAATGTAGAGCCCGGCCCGGCCCGGCACGGCGACACCCAGGGTCTGGTAGATCCCCCAGTCCTCCGGGATCACGGAGTAGAGCCTGCGCTGCAGCAGTTCCGCGGTGGTGTTGTGGTCCTTGGACGGCGGTGGCGACACGGTGACGATCCCCTCGATGATCTCCACCTTGCAGCCCTCGGGTGCGTCCGTCTCCTCCCAGATCCGGACGAGGTCGTCCCAGTCCTGGCCGTGGCCCGGCGCGGGGTCGACGGTGAGTGCGCCCATGGCGGTCTCCTCTATCGGTGCGTCACCGAGTCCAGCATGCCGAACGGGACCGGCGGCAGTCCACCGGTCCCGTTCACCCATACGAGGAAGCCGCAGGTCAGGCGATACGTTCCCGCACCACGGGGGTGGCCGTGAACTCCGTGCCCTCCGGGGCGATGTCGTACGAGGAGGGCAGAGCCTTCAGCGCGTAGTCGAACTTCTCGGGCGTGTCGGTGTGCAGCGTCAGCAGCGGTTGTCCGGCCGTGACCGTGTCACCGGGCTTGGCGTGCAGTTCGATGCCCGCACCCGCCTGCACCGGGTCCTCCTTGCGGGCCCGGCCCGCACCGAGGCGCCAGGCGGCGACGCCGATGTCGTACGCGTCCAGGCGGGTCAGCACGCCGGAGGACGGCGCCGTGACCACGTGCTGTTCGCGGGCGACCGGGAGCGCGGCGTCCGGGTCGCCGCCCTGGGCGGAGATCATCCGGCGCCAGACGTCCATCGCGGAGCCGTCGGCCAGGGCCTTCTCCGGGTCGGCGTCCTTGAGCCCGGCCGCGTCCAGCATCTCGCGGGCCAGGGCGAGGGTGAGGTCGATGACGTCCTTCGGGCCGCCGCCGGCCAGGACCTCGACCGACTCGCGCACCTCCAGGGCGTTGCCCGCGGTCAGGCCGAGCGGGGTGGCCATGTCGGTGAGGAGCGCGACCGTCCGTACGCCGCTGTCGCTGCCCAGCGCGACCATGGTGGAGGCCAGTTCGCGCGCGTCCTCGATGGTCTTCATGAAGGCGCCGGAGCCGACCTTGACGTCCAGGACGAGCGCCCCGGTGCCCTCGGCGATCTTCTTGGACATGATCGAGCTGGCGATCAGCGGGATGGCCTCGACGGTGCCGGTGACATCGCGGAGCGCGTACAGCTTCTTGTCGGCGGGGGCCAGCCCGTCACCGGCGGCGCAGATCACGGCTCCGGTGGTGTCCAGGACGTTCAGCATCTCGGCACCCGTGAGATGGGCGCGCCAGCCGGGGATGGACTCCAGCTTGTCGAGCGTGCCCCCGGTGTGGCCGAGACCGCGGCCGCTGAGCTGCGGCACGGCGGCACCGCAGGCGGCGACCAGCGGGGCGAGCGGCAGGGTGATCTTGTCACCGACGCCGCCGGTGGAGTGCTTGTCGGTGGTGGGGCGGGAGAGCGCGTCGAAGTTCATCCGCTCGCCGGAGGCGATCATGGCGGCGGTCCAGCGGGCGATCTCCGTACGGTTCATGCCGTTCAGCAGGATCGCCATGGCCAGCGCGGACATCTGCTCGTCGGCGACCTCGCCTCGGGTGTATGCGTCGATGACCCAGTCGATCTGCTCGGGGCTCAGCTCGCCGCGGTCCCGCTTGGTGCGGATGACGGAGATGGCGTCCATGTCCTGGGTGTCCTTCCGGCCGGTACGTGCGCAAGAGTCCCGAATGACTCTACGCGCATAGAGAGTGGAAACGGGTGTGGCCCCCCTGAAGTTTCAGGAGGGCCACGGGAGTTCCGGGCCTGTCACTCGGATCAGGCCGGGCTCGCGGGCGCTGATCCGGCCTGGTCCGAAAGCAGAGCCCTACCTGAGATGGTCCGGCCCGAACGCCTGCGGCAGCATCTCGTCGAGCGTACGGAAGCCGTCCGGGGTCTCCAGGACGAGCTCCGGTCCGCCGAACTCGTACAGCAGCTGACGGCACCTGCCGCAGGGGACCAGGATCTCGCCCGCCCCGTCCACACAGGTGAAGTGGGTCAGCCGGCCGCCGCCGGTGGCGTTCAGCTGCGAGACCAGGCCGCACTCGGCGCACAGGCCGAGTCCGTACGAGGCGTTCTCGACGTTGCAGCCGACCACCGTGCGGCCGTCGTCGACGCGCGCCGCGACGCCGACCGGGTAGCCCGAGTAGGGGGCGTATGCCCGGGACATGGCGTCCCGGGCAGCAGCGCGCAGGGCGTCCCAGTCGACGTCGCCGGCCGCGGTCACTTGCCCTGGCCCTTCCGGTACCGCATGCCGTCCGCCTTCGGCATCCGCAGCCGCTGCGCGGAGAGCGAGAGGACGAGCAGCGTGACGATGTACGGGGTGGCGCTCACGAACTCGGTGGGCACCGTGTCCGTGGCGAGGTACCAGACCAGTACGGCGGCGGCGATGACGGCGCTGACCACACCCTGGACGAAGCTCTTGCGGTAGAGCTTCCAGACGGCGAGCAAGGCCAGCACGACCACCAGCAGGAGCAGCAGCGCGTGGACGGACTCGCCGCCGTTGCGCAGCTGGAGCGCGTCGGCGAAGCCGAACAGGCCCGCGCCCATGGCGAGTCCGCCGGGCCGCCAGTTACCGAAGATCATCGCGGCGAGACCGATGTATCCGCGGCCGCCGGTCTGGCCCTCGTTGTAGATGTGCGAGGTGACCAGGGAGAGGAAGGCGCCGCCGAGTCCGGCCATGCCGCCGGAGATGATCACCGCGATGTACTTGTAGCGGTAGACGTTCACGCCGAGCGACTCGGCGGCGATCGGGTTCTCGCCGCAGGAACGCAGCCGCAGCCCGAACGAGGTCTTCCACAGGACGAAGAAGGTCACGGCGAAGAGGACCGCGGCCAGAACCGTCAGCAGCGACACATTGGTGACCAGACCGCCGATGACACCGGCCACGTCGGAGACGAAGAACCAGTGGTGCTTCTCGATCGAGTGCAGCCAGTCGGACAGGCCGGGGATCGTCACCGAGGTGATGTCGTCGGACGGTGGCGACTGCTTGGGGCTGCCGCCCTTGGCCGCCGCCTCGCCCGTGTTGAACCAGAGCTTGGCGAAGTAGGTGGTGAACCCGAGCGCCAGGATGTTGATGGCGATACCGGAGATGATGTGGTCGACGCCGAAGGTGACGGTCGCGACGGCGTGCAGCAGCCCGCCGAGCATGCCGCCGATGACACCGGCCAGCACGCCGATCCAGGGGTTGGTCTGCCAGCCGGCCCAGGCACCGAAGAACGTACCGAGGATCATCATGCCTTCGAGGCCGATGTTGACCACACCGGCCCGCTCGGCCCACAGGCCGCCGAGACCGGCGAGCCCGATCGGCACGGCCATCGCGAGCGCCGCGCTGATCTGCCCGGCCGAGGTGACGTCCTGGGCGCCGGTGATGGCGCGTACCGCGGACAGCGCGAGCAGCGCGCCCGCGACGATCAGCAGAACGACGGGGAAGGAGAGGCGGGTGAGGCCGCCCTTGCCACCGGAGACCTTGGGGGCCGCGGGCGGCGGGGTGGAAGTCGCCGTGGCGGTCACGCCGACACCTCCTGCTGGTCGGAGTTACGGGCGGCCTGTGCGGCGAGTTCCGCGCCGACCTTGCTCTGCTGGCGCTTGAGTCCGTAGCGGCGGACGACTTCGTAGGCGATGACGACGCACAGGACGATGACGCCCTGGATGACGCCGACGATTTCCTTGTCGTACCCCTCGAACTCGAGCTTTCCGGTACCGCGTTCCAGGAAGCCCCAGAGCAGCGCGCCGAGCGCGATGCCGATGGGGTGGTTGCGGCCGAGGAGGGCGATGGCGATACCGGTGAAGCCGATGCCGATGGGGAAGTCGCCACTGTACTCGTAGCTGTCGTTGAGCAGCGTCGGCATGCCGACCAGGCCGGCCACCGCGCCGGAGATCACCATCGACGTGACGACCATCTTCTTGACGTTGACGCCGCTGGCCTCGGCCGCGGAGCCGGACTGGCCGACCGTACGCAGATCGAAGCCGAACCGGGTGCGCGAGAGCGTGAACCAGTAGGCGATGCCCGCGACGACCGCGACCACGATGAAGCCCCAGACGGGCGACGGGGTGGTCGGGAACTCGAAGAAGTGCGAGGACTCCGGGAGCGGAGTGGTGGAGATCTTCGTGCCGGCCTCGTCGAGGTGACCGAGGCGGCCCTGCTGGAGCAGATAGCCGATGATGGCGGTCGCGATGGCGTTCAGCATGATCGTCGAGACGACCTCGCTGACGCCCCGGGTGACCTTGAGGACGCCGGCTATACCGGCCCACATCGCGCCGACGATCATCGCGGTGAGGATGATCAGCGGGATCTGGAGGGCGCCCGGCAGGGTCAGCGCGCCACCGACGGCGGCGGCGAAGAAGGCGGCGAGGCGGTACTGGCCGTCGACTCCGATGTTGAAGAGGTTCATCCGGAAGCCGACGGCCACCGCGAGACCCGCGAGGTAGTACGTCGTCGCCTTGTTGAGGATGTAGACCTGGCTGTCCGACTTCACCCCGTAGTCGAACATGATGCCGAACGCGCTGAACGGTTCCTTGCCGGTGGCGGCCAGCACGAGGGCGGTCACCAGGAAGGCGACCACGATCGCGAGTACGGGGGCCGCGATCCCCAGGAGCAGCCGCTCCTTGTCGAACTTCTTCATCGGTCCTCTCCCCCGTCCCGGGGGTCGGTGTCGGCGGCGTCCGGACCGGACTCCGCATCCGTCCCGGGCTCGGCGGGCGCTTCGAGATGGCCGGAGGCCGCTCCCGTCATCGCCGAGCCGAGCTCCTCCGGGGTGATGGTCGCCGGATCGGCGTCCGCGACCAGGCGGCCGCGGTACATGACGCGCAGGGTGTCGGAGAGCCCGATCAGCTCGTCCAGGTCGGCGGAGATCAGCAGCACCGCCAGGCCCTCGCGGCGCGCGTCGCGGATCTGGTCCCAGATCTGCGCCTGCGCGCCGACGTCCACGCCCCGGGTGGGGTGCGCGGCGATCAGCAACTTCGGCGCGTGGCTCATCTCGCGGCCGACGATCAGCTTCTGCTGGTTGCCGCCGGAGAGCGAGGCGGCGGTGACCTCGATGCCGGGGGTACGGACGTCGTACTCGCGCACGATCCGCTCGGTGTCCGCGCGGGCGGCCTTGAGGTCGAGGAACGCGCCCTTGCTGTTGGGGCGCTCGGTGACATGGCCGAGGATGCGGTTCTCCCAGAGCGGGGCCTCCAGCAGCAGTCCGTGCCGGTGGCGGTCCTCGGGGATGACGGCCATGCCGTCCTCACGGCGCTTGCGGGTCGGCGTACGGGAGATGTCGACGCCGTCCAGGGTCAGTACGCCGGCATCGAGGTGGCGCATGCCCATGATCGCGTCGACCAGTTCGGACTGGCCGTTGCCCTCGACGCCCGCGATACCGAGGACCTCACCCTTGTGGATGGTGAAGGTGATGCCGTCGAGCACGGCACGCACCACCCCGTCCGGGTCCGTGGCGGTCAGCCGCAGGTCGTCGACGGTGAGCATCGGCGTGTCGGTGACGGTCGACTCGCGGGTCTCCGGCGACGGCAGTTCGCTGCCGACCATCAGCTCCGCGAGCTGCTTGGTCGTGGTGCGCTTCGGGTCGGCGGTGCCCACCGTCGTGCCGCGCCGGATGACAGTGATGTCGTCGGCGACCGACAGCACCTCGCCCAGCTTGTGCGAGATGAAGATGACGGTCAGGCCCTCGGCCTTGAGCTCACGGAGGTTGTCGAAGAGTGCGTCGACCTCCTGCGGCACGAGGACGGCGGTCGGCTCGTCGAGGATCAGGGTGCGGGCGCCGCGGTAGAGGACCTTGAGGATCTCCACGCGTTGGCGGTCGGCGACGCCGAGGTCCTCGACCATGGCATCCGGGCGGACACCGAGGCCGTACGCGTCCGAGATCTCCTTGATCTTTGCGCGGGCCCGGTCGCCGATCCCGTACAGCTTCTCGGAGCCGAGGACGACGTTCTCCAGGACGGTGAGGTAGTCGGCGAGCATGAAGTGCTGGTGCACCATGCCGATGCCGCGCGCGATGGCGTCACCCGGGTTGTGGAACGAGACCTGCTCGCCGTCCACCGCGATGGTGCCCTCGTCCGGCTTCTGCATGCCGTAAAGGATCTTCATCAGAGTGGACTTGCCGGCACCGTTCTCGCCGACGAGAGCGTGGACGGTGCCGCGACGCACGGTGATGTCGATGTCGTGGTTGGCCACGACCCCGGGGAACCGCTTGGTGATGCCGCGGAGCTCCACGGCATGGGGACTGCTGGACGCGTTGATGGCGCACTCTCCTTGGCAGGAGCGGAGGGCGGAGGGCGGAGGCGGTGGGGCGGGATGCGGTGGGGGCGGAAAAAGGTACCGCGCCCGGCACGCGCTACGCGCGTAGTGCCACCGAATCGTTGGCCACCTGACAGCAGGTGACCAACGGCGCGCGTACGGCTACGTTCCGGGCCCGGCCGGAAGTCGTACGCGAGTCGGGGCCCGGCCGAGCAGCCGAAGCAGCCAGGGGGCGCCCGCGACATCCCGCCGTCCGCCCGAAGGGCGGGACAGGCGGAACGTCGCGGGCACCCCCTCGCCCGTGCCCCGATCGACGGGTCGGATCAGGTCGTGGTCTTGACCGTGACCGTGCCGTCGACGATCTTCTTCTTCGCCGCGTCGAGCTGCGTCTGGATGTCCTTGATGTGGTCACCCGTGGTGGTCAGCGAGACGCCGCCCTTGGCCAGGGAGTACGACTGGACGCCGGCCACCGGCTTGCCGTCCTTGACGGACTTGATCAGGTCGTAGACACCGCCGTCGACGTTCTTGACGACCGAGGTCAGGATCGTGTCCTTGTACTTCGCCAGCGCCGGGTCCAGGGCCTGGTCGGAGTCGACACCGATGGACCAGGCGCCCTTCTTGCCCGCGACGGCCTCGATCGAACCGGCACCCGAGCCGCCCGCGGCGGCGAAGATGACGTCCGCACCCTTGTCGAGCATGCCCTTGGCGGCTTCCTTGCCCTTGTCGGGGCTGCCGAAGCCGGACAGGTCCGAACCGGTGGACAGGTACTGGATCTGCACCTTGGCCTTCGGGTTCGTGTCCAGAACACCCTGCTGGAAGCCCGCGGCGAACTTCTTGATCAGCGGAAGGTCCACACCGCCGATGAAACCGACCTGGCCGTCCTTCGACTTCAGCGCCGCCGAGACACCGGCGAGGTACGAGCCCTGCTCCTCGGTGAAGACGATGGAGGCGACGTTCTTCACGTCGGAGACCGAGTCGACCAGACCGAAGTTGACCTTCGGGTACTTCGCGGCCATCTTGTCGACCGCGTCCTTGTAGGCGAAGCCGATGGCTATGACCGGGTTGTAGCCGCCCTCGGCGAGCGACTGCAGACGCTGCTCACGGTCGGCCGGGGTCTCACCGTTCTTGGCGGTGAGCTCCTTCGTCTCGGCCTTGAACTCGGCCTTGGCCTTGTCCAGACCACGCGCGGCGGAGTCGTTGAACGAGTTGTCGCCCCGGCCGCCCACGTCGTAGGCCATGCCGATCTTCAGCTGGCCCTTGTCTTTGGAGCTGGTGCTCTCGTCGGACGAGCTGCCGCACGCGGTGGCGGTGAGCGCGAAAGCCGCGGTGATGGCACACGCAGCGGTGATCTTGGATACCCGGCGCAAGGGAAGGCTCCTTCAAACCTGACCGAAGCGCCTCTTCCGGCGCTGGTTTCGCCGAGATCGTAACGCGCGTAGATGTCAGATAAAGCCCTGTACGGAAGCCGTTATCGGATCGTCGCGAACCTGAGGTGACCTGTCCGGTTACGAACGGTTGCCGTCGAGCAACGCCGCGGCGGTGAAAAGCTCCACGCCAACGGTGATCGCCTCCTCGTCCGCGTCGAAATCGCCCCGGTGCAGATCAAGGCGCCGGGTGTCACCGGGCGTGCGCACCCCGAGCCGCGCCATGGCCCCCGGGACGTCCTCCAGATACCAGGAGAAGTCCTCCCCGCCGAGGCTCTGCTCGGTGTCCTCGATCGCATACGATCCGCGGCGCCCGGCCATCGCGGCGGCCAGCAGATCGGTCACGGCCGGATCGTTCACGACGGGCGGGACCCCGCGGATGTAGTCGATCACCGACTTGGCCCGGTGCATTCCGGCCACCTCGTCGATCGCGGCGTGGACCAGGTCCGGCGCCTCCCGCCATGCCGCCAGATCCAGGCAGCGGACCGTTCCCGACAGCTCGGCATGCTGCGGGATCACATTGCACGCGTGCCCGGCCTCCAGCCGCCCCCAGGTCACGGCGAGCCCGGCCCGCGCGTCGACCCGCCGCGCCAGCAGCGCGGGCACCTCGGTGGCCACCTTGGCGGCGGCGGTGACCAGGTCGGTGGTCAGATGCGGCCGGGCTGTGTGCCCGCCGGGCCCGTCGAGCGTGACCTCCAGCCGGTCGCAGGCGGAGGTGATCGCCCCGACCCGGAGCCCGATCCTCCCCACGTCGACCTTCGGGTCGCAGTGCACCCCGATGATCCGCCCGACGCCTTCCAGCACGCCGTCCTCGATCGCGTCGGGCGCACCGCCGGGCAGCACCTCCTCGGCGGGCTGGAAGATCAGCCGCACGGGGTGCGGCAGCAGCCCCTGCCGGTCGAGCTCGGCGAGCACGAGCCCGGCGCCGAGGACGGTCGTCGTGTGGATGTCGTGCCCGCAGGCGTGCGCCCGGTCGGGGACGGTGGACCGGTACGCGACCCCGGCCTTGGTGTCCGGAATGGGCAGGGCGTCGATGTCCGCGCGCAGGGCGAGCATGGGACGGGTGTCGCCGCCCGCCCGTCGCCCACCACCGTCCTTGTCCCAGCTTCGCGCCCCTCCCGATGTGCCCACGTCGCACACGAGCCCGGTTCCGGTGGCGAGCACCCGGGGCCGGAGCCCGGCCCTCTCCAGCCGCGCCTTGAGGGCAGCCGTGGTGCGGAACTCCTGGTTGCCGAGCTCGGGATGCATGTGCAGATCGCGCCGGAACGCGATCAGCTCGGCCCGCAGGGGCTCGGGCAGCGTGCCGGGCAGGTCGGCATCCTCGGGCAGGCCGGCATCGGAATCGCAGGACATCAACTGGTTCACCTGGTGAAGCGTAGGCCCCTTCACCCCTCAACTGGCCACAGATCAACAAAAGTTCAGCCGCATAGAGGAACAAAATGCGGCGTCGAAGCGTGTGCCGTGAGATAAGGATGGGTAAACTCGCCCATTCCTCTCTCCGACACCCCCCGCAGTCCCGCTCCGTAGGGCGCCCTGTCTACGCTGCGTCGCCGACGCGCTCGATTCGACTGCGTCGTGGACAGCGTCGGTCCCGGCCGGGGCCGTGGACGAGGGGGCCCGACGGTGCTCGACACCTTGGAACAGAACGTTCAGCCATGCCCGGAGTGCGGAGCGGAGATCCGGACGGACCGGAGGTTCGTGCCGTGGTGTGCAGCGTGCGACTGGAACGTGGATCCGGGAGAGGCCGAGGAGCCCCCGGGGCGGCTGGAGAAGCTGCGGCGCGAGCTGGCCCGCCGGTACGGGGAGAAGCTGCTCGCCGAGGTGACGGCAGGTGAGGCGTTGCGGCCCCGGCGCGACCTTGCCGGTGCCCTGGCCTTCGTCATCGCCCTCGCCGTCCACGGCGTCACGGTCGCCCTGGCCGTGGGCGGACTCCTGCTGGTGGTGCTCGGTTGGGGCAGCGCGCTTCCCGCGGTGGGCGCGCTCTTCCTGGTCCTCGCCGGGGCCCTGCGCCCGCGCTTCGGGCGGCTCCCCGACGAGCCGGTCCTGCACCGGGCCGACGCGCCCGAGCTGTTCACTCTGATCGACGAGGTCGCGGAAGTCGCCGGCACGACCGGGGTGCACGCCGTCGTGGTCACGGACGACGTGAACGCGGCCGTGACCACGTACGGGGTGCGTCAGCGCCGGCTGCTGCTCCTCGGGCTCGGGCTGTGGGAGATCACGACCCCGCAGCAGCGGATCGCGCTGCTGGGGCACGAGCTCGCTCACTACGCCAACGGGGACACGCGCCACGGGCTGATCATCAAGAACGCGCTCCGCTCACTGACCACCTGGTGGTACTTCCTGGCCCGGATCCCCCACCCCACCCTCGGCGAGGCGGCGCTCAATGCGCTCTACCTGCTGCCTCGATGGGCAGTCCAGGGCGTGCTGATGCTGCTCGACCACCAGACGCTGCGCGCGACGCAGCGCGGCGAGTACCTGGCCGACTCCCTCGCGGCGCGGGCCGGGTCCACCGAGGCCGCCGTGGGCCTCATGGACCGGCTCCTCGTCGGCGACTCCGCCCGGTCCGCATTGCTGCGCGAGGCCAATTCCACGCAGGTGGGACGGCCCGGGGACCCGGCGCGCAAGGACGCCTGGCGCGGCCTGTGGGAGCGACTGACCGCCCACATGGACTCGATACCGGAGAGCGAGTACGAGCGTCAGCGGCGCCTCGGCGCGCAGCGGGGCCACAGCGTCGACTCGACCCACCCGCCGACCCATCTGCGCCGCGCCCGCCTGCTCGCGGCGGCCCCGGCAGCCGCCGCGGTGGTCGCGGACGCCGGGAGGCAGTCCGGCCTCGACGCCGAGCTGGCCGAGGCCCGGGAGAGGCTGGCCCGCCGGATCCTCAACGGCAGGTAGACGGGCGGGCGGCGGGCAGGCAGCAGGGCCGGTCCAGGTGACCACATCGACTACGGCGCTGTCTCGGAGAAGGACTGCTCCGTGCTGCCCGCCGCGCCCGGTCGCCCCTGAGGCCGGCCCAGCCGCTCTCCGCCCTCGGGGAGCCCCCGGCGCATCGGCAGCAGCGCCGCCCCGAGGCACACGGCACCGACCGGCAGCAGATCCAGGGTCATGGCCGCCAGCACGATCCCTGCCAGCACCAGCACCGGGGCCCACCCCTTGACGTCGTCCCGCCGGAAGAACGCCAGCAGCGTGACGAGGGTCAGCAGCCCGAGCCAGAACAGCATCGGCACCGCGGTGTAGACGAGCGGCATCACACCGGGCACGTCCTGCACCCTCCCGAACATGTCGTTCATGGCCGTCTTGTCCACGGTGAGGAACCCGACCGCCAGGTCGATCACCGCCTGGACCACCAGTGCCGCCGCCCCGAGCAGTCCGGCCCAGGCCGCCGTCTCCACGGCCACCCGCCTGCCACCACGCACCACGGCGAGCTTCCGCAGCTCCAGGAACACCGGCACGAACACGGTCACCCCGGCCAGGAACAGCAGGTGCGCCACCGTCCACCACACACCGGGCCCGTAATCACCGACGGCCCGCCCGGTCAGCCGCACCGCTCCGTACCCTGCCATCAGGGCCGGACCAGCGAGGAACACCGTCCTGACCATCTCGCCCTGACGTTCCGTCAACTCCCCTGCCTTCATGATCCGATGATCGATCGCGGGCATCCCCGACGGCTAGTGCACGGTGGCGATCTACCGCATCGGCCATTACGGCGGATCGGGCGCCCGGCATCTGGTGACCAGTGATCCGGTGCCGGTGCGGCCCCGGACCAAGCCGACCGCGGCTGCCGGTACCGGGCTCATCGCCTGTGACTGGCCGGTCGCCTGGACGCTGGATGTACCGAAGACGTGGGTGTCCGGGATATTCCTGGCCGTGTTCACCTCCCAGGACGGCTACCGCGCGTTCACGCCCTTCGTCGTACGCGATACGGCACGCCGCTCCGACATCCTGATGGTCGTCCCCTTCACCACGTACCAGGCCTACAACTTCTGGCCGTACGACGGTCACGGCGGAAAGAACCTGTATCGGGGGTACACCCCCGAAGGGGTGTGGGGCGGGATCGACGATCGTGCTTTCAAGGTCTCCTTCGACCGGCCCTACCCTCGGTCGGGCACGCCCAACTGGTTCAAGTTGGACACCAGCGCCGCACGGTGGGCGGAGAGCGCCGGTTACGACATCACGTACGCCAGCAGTGTGGATCTGCACGAGGGGCGGGTCGACCCGTCGCACTACCGCGTCATGATGTTCTCCGGCCATGACGAGTACTGGTCCCAGGAGATGCGCGACTGCGCCGAGAAGGCCGTCTCGGCCGGAACGCATCTCGCCTTCCTCGCCGCGAACAACATCTACTTCCACATACGTCTCGAAGACTCCGCCGACGGCCGGTCGGGCCGTGTGGTGACCTGTTACAAGGAGACCCCCGACCCCGAACCGGGGCCGAGCGGCCCCACCGCGCGCTGGCGTGACCTCGGTACGAAGCACCAGCACGCGGAGCAGGGGCTGCTGGGTGTCCAGTACAACGGCATCCTCAAGAAACCCGTGCCCCTGGTCGTCCGCGAGAGTGGTCATTGGTTCTGGTCGGGCACCGGACTGAGGGACGGCGACGAGATTCCGGATCTGATCGCCGTCGAGACCGACGGGTTCGACCCGTCCATGCCCCGGCCCGCGGACACCGAACTGACGCTGCTCTCCGCGTCCCCCTACGCCGACCGACTGGGCCGCGGCCACTTCGTCCAGAACACCGGCCTGAGCGAGAACCAGCAGGGCACGCTCGTCTTCGTCGCCGGAACGTTCCACTGGCCGCTGGCGCTCGACGAACCCGGACATGTGAATCCACATGTGCGGCGGGCCACCCGGAACCTCCTGACCCGCATGCTGGAGCACCGGGGCGCGTGATGCCCCTGCCGTCACCCGGCAGCCGCGGAGCCCCGGCACTCGTGCAGCCGGTCCCCACGGGTCACTGTCACGCGTAGTGCGTCCCGGCTGCGCCTCGGTCAACCAGTGGGACAGGTGGTGGACTTGGGCGGCCTCGGCCCGGGGATCGGCGAGCATCTCCTCCGCACCGCCCGCGCCAAGGCTCCTCTCACGCCTCCGTGACCGCCGTCGCCCGCCACGGGGCGAGGCGCTGTACGTCGCGGGCCGTCTCCGTGACACCGCTCAGGAAGCCCTGCGCACGTGGCGACGCCGTGTCGCGCAGCCACTCCGGGGCGATGTCGCAGACCGCGACCTTGACCTCCGTGCCCGCCAGCGCCAGCGGCAGGGTGTGGACCACCGTGGACGGGAAGCTCAGGACCGTGCGGCCGATCGGGCCGCGGCGGGCGATGAGTTCCAGAGGGAGGTCCGGGCGGACGATCTCCAGGCCGGTGGCGGCTTCCAGAGCGTGGAGCTTGTCGGCGGACTCCCGGCGGTGGGCGAAGTAGCGGGTCGCGCCGTGGGTGCGGGCCAGGGTGGCGACCGCCTCCAGGTACTGGGCCTGGTCGATCACGCCCGTCTCGGCCAGGGACGTGCCGACCAGGTCCGCGCCCTTGGTCAGGAGCGGCGGGCCGAAGCGGGCGCGGGTCCAGGCGAAGGTGTTGGAGGTGACCGTGACGCCGGCCGGAGCCTCGACCGGCATGGCGGTGAACACCTCGACCTCACGGGTCGCGGACGGGGTGAAACGGCGGCGGGCGGTGGCCGTGACCGGGGCCAGGATCAGGTCGCGCGGGCCCGAGCTGCCCCGCCGGTGCCAGCGCACCAGCCTTTCACCACGGGCGAGTTGGGCGACGAACTCCATCGTGGCCGTGCCGTCGTCGACCACCGTGAGCCGACGGGTGCGGACCATGGACAGGAGGAGCTGCACGTAGCGGGAGAACGGGTCGCCGATCACGATCCGGTCTGCCCTGCGCAGCAGTCCCGTCAGGGCCCGGAGGGTCTTCAGCGGTGCGCTCGCCCCGCCGCGCGCCTCCTGCCAGCGGACGTTGACGCCCTCGTCGCGAGCCAGCTCCGCCATCCGGCGCAGCTGGCCGCGCGACATCGGGTCGACCGGAGGGAGGACGACGACCGTTATGTCCGCCAGGACATGGTCGTCGCCTCCCTCTGTGAAGGCCCACTCCAGGACGTTCAGGAGCTGGACCGGGCTCTCGACGAAGGCGAGGTTCACCGGTCGGCCCGTCAGACCGCGACCGGCTCGGCGGCCGGGGCCGCCTCGGTGTTCTCGGCGACGACGCCCGCGACGCGGCGGAGCTTCTTCATCGGGCCGAGCTCGGACTCGTACACCTTCTTGACGCCGTCACCGAGGGAGGCCTCGATGGTGCGGATGTCGCGGACCAGTCGGGTCAGGCCCTGCGGCTCGACGGAGGCGGCCTGGTCGGAGCCCCACATGGCCCGGTCGAGGGTGATGTGGCGCTCGACGAACGCGGCGCCGAGGGCGACGGCGGCGAGGGTGGTCTGCAGGCCGGTCTCGTGGCCGCTGTAGCCGATCGGGACGTTCGGGTACTCCTGCTGGAGGGTGTTGATGACGCGGAGGTTCAGCTCCTCGGCCTTCGCGGGGTACGTCGACGTGGCGTGGCAGAGAAGGATGTTGTCCGAGCCGAGGACCTCGACCGCGTGGCGGATCTGGCGCGGGGTCGACATGCCGGTCGAGAGGATGATCGTGCGGCCCGTGGCCCGCAGCGAGCGGAGCAGCTCGTCGTCGGTGAGGGAGGCGGAGGCGACCTTGTGGGCGGGGACGTCGAACTTCTCCAGGAAGGCGACGGCCTCGGTGTCCCACGGGGAGGCGAACCAGTCGATGCCGCGCTCGGCGCAGTGGTCGGAGATGGCGCGGTACTCGGCCTCGCCGAACTCGACGCGGTGGCGGTAGTCGATGTACGTCATCCGGCCCCAGGGGGTGTCGCGCTCGATGTCCCACTGGTCACGCGGGGTGCAGATCTCCGGGGTGCGCTTCTGGAACTTGACGGCGTCGCAGCCGGCTTCGGCGGCCACGTCGATCAGCGCGAGGGCCTTGTCGAGGTCGCCGTTGTGGTTGATGCCGATCTCGCCGGTGATGTAGACGGGCTGACCCGGGCCGGCGGTGCGGGTGCCGAGGGTGCGCAGACGGGAGGTGCTCATGGGGGTGTTTCCTTACTTGGTGGTGGAGTTGGTGGGGGTGGAAAGGTGGCCGGTGAGGGTGGGCCCGAGCAGCCACGCCGCGATTTCGCGGATGGCGCCGAAGCCGCCGGGGGTGGTCGTGACGGCGCGCGCCGCGGCGCGTACCGAGTCATGGGCGCTCGCTACGGCGACGGGCCAGCCGGCGACGGCGAAGCAGGGCAGGTCGTTGACGTCGTTGCCGACGTAGAGCACCCGCTCGGGGGCGATGCCGTGCTCGTCGCACCACTGCTTGAGGGCGAGGTCCTTGCGGTCGATGCCGTGCAGGACGGGGACCTTGAGCTTGTTGGCGCGGGCGGCGACCACCGGGTTCTGTTCGGTGGAGAGGATCAGGAGGTCGAGGCCGGCCCTGCACAGGGCGGCGATACCCAGACCGTCTCCGCGGTGGACGGCGACGATCTCGCGTCCGTCGGAGTCGATCAGGACCCGGTCGTCGGTCTGCGTGCCGTCGAAGTCGAGGACGACCGCGTCGATGTCCTCGCGGGTCGGCAGCGGTGACGGGTCCAGGAGCGGTGCGAGGGCGCGGGCGCGGGCCAGGTCGTGCGGGTCGTCGATCTCCAGAACCCGGGCGGGGTCGGTGGTGACCAGCGCGGTGTGGCCGAAGAAGCGGTGCCGGTGGGTACGGAAGCCGGCGACGTCCATCGCGTAGGCGGCGCCGGTCTCCAGCAGGTCCTGCGGCCGGTCCTGGCGGCGCGGGCGGACGGCCTTGTCGTGGTTGACGCCGTGGGTGCCGTCCTCGACCGCGCTGCCGTCGCGCCAGATGAAACCGTGGAACGGGGCGACGGTGACAGCCGTGTCGGCGCCGTCGCGGACGACTGCGGCGGCCACGCCGTCGATGTCCTCGCGGGTGACGAACGGGCTGGTGCACTGGACGAGCAGCACCACGTCGGCGATGCGCTCGTGCATCGCCTCGTACGCGTCGAGTGCGTGCAGGACCGCCGCCTCGCTGGTCGCGGTGTCGCCCGCGATGGCCGGCGGGCGCTGGACGCAGTGCACGCGCTCGGCGGCGCCGAGCGCCTCGCCCGCCGCCCGGGCCGCGTCCGCGATCGCCGCGTCGTCCGTGGTGACGACGACGTCCGTGACCTCGCGAGCGGTCAGGCAGGCGCGGACCGCGCGGGCGACCAGCGGTATGCCGCCGACCTGGGCGAGGTTCTTGGCCGGGACGCCCTTGGATCCGCCGCGGGCGGGGATCACGGCGAGCACGGTCGGGTCCGGCTTGGGTGCCGAGGTCGGCGTCATCTCTGCTCCTGGGTTGGTTGTCACAGCTCGCCCATCCGCCGGATCACGGGGGCGACCCGCTGGACGCCCTGCCGGTACGCGCCGCGCGCGGCTTCCCGTACCGCGTCGCGGACCGCGCCCCGCACCCCGCCGGTCTCGCGCGGCGCGGCGGCACCGGGCAGCGGGTGGCCGTCGGGGGCCAGGTGGTGGCGGGCGAGGATGCCGGGCAGGTAGCCGGGGGCCGTGGCGGGTGTGTAGTACGGGGCGAGGTCGGGCAGGCGGGGCGTGGCCAGCAGCGCCTCGACGCGGGCCCGTGCGGTTTCGTAAGCCGTGCCGTAGCTGCCGTCGGCGGCGACGCCCTGGCCGGCCAGCCACTTCTCGTCGGGCTCCGGGTGGGAGCCGCCGTCGAGCCGGTCCCACGAGGTGAGCAGGCCCGAGCCGATGAAGTGGTGGTTGCCGAGGGCCTCGCGGATGCCGAGGTCACTGAGGATCGCGGTGGGGATGCGCCGGTGCAGGGACTCCAGCGCGGCGGTCGAGGAGACCGTGACCAGCAGGTCGGTGCGGTCGAGGACCTCGCCCATGTGCCCGTACACGAGGCGGAAGTTGGGCGGCAGTCCGCCGGGCAGCTTCTCCGCGAGCCGCTGGTACGGGAGTTCTTCGATGTGTGTGGTGTGCTCGCCGGGCTTGGAACGCAGCTTCAGGAGCACCTCGCGGTCCGGGTGCAGCCTGGCGTGCTCGACGAGCCTGCGCAGCAGGTACGTACGGTCGGCGCGGGACGCCGGCACGGAGGGCTGGGCGGCGAACACCACGGTGTCGCGGCCCTGCTGCGGCCGGTGCGGTGCGCCGCCGAGAAACGGCAGTGCGGCCTCCGTGACGGCCGAGGCATCGGCGCCCACTCCCTCGTACACGGCGCGGAAACGCTCCGCGTCGTGGCGGGAGTTGGCGAGGACGACGTCGGCGCCGTGGCGCAGCAGCAGACCGTCGGCGAGCTTCTCGTAGACGACACCGACATAGCCGGTGACGACGACGGGCCTGGCGGGCAGCTGCAGGGCGGCAAGGCCATGCAGCATGGCCTGGACCGCGCCGCCGACGAGGGCGAGGACCACGACGTCGTACCCCTCGTCCCGCACGGAGTGCAGGAACTCCACGGCCGTCACTTCGCGCACCCGGCCGGTCTCGACCCCTACGTCACCGACTTCGGCGAGCTGCCGGGCGGTCGGGGTGGCCCGGCCGCGCAGGAGCAGTCCGCTGATCTCGACCGGCCGTTCCGCTGCGCGGGGAGCGTCCGGGGACCCGGTGGTCAGGCGGCGCGCAGTGAGCGCGCCCCATTTCCACCGGGTGTCCGAGTCGGCGAGTACGGCTACCCGGAGCGCCGAGGTCTTGCTGGTACGTGGGGGCACGTCCTAGAAGTTAGGAAGGCATTTCGATTCATGGCCCAACGTGATGGCAACAGATGGTTAACAGCCCGCCGACGCTTGGCGAATCAGCTTCACAAAAGGTCCTGTGTCACTGTGGATTCAGCCTGGTTCATCGTTCCGACATTCGTCGTTCACCTCCCGTCCCTTCTGGGGCCAGGGCAAATGACGAGCGCCCGCCTAGCGTGAGACGGGTGGTTAAGCTCTCCGTCATCGTGCCGTTCTACAACGTGCAGACATACGCCCCCGACACCCTGAGAAGCCTGCGGTCCAACGCCCGCGAGGACTTCGAATTCATCCTCGTCGACGACTGTTCGACCGACGGGACCGCGGACATACTGCGCCGCGCGGAGGACGAGATTCCGGGGGTGGTCGTCAGCAGACACAAGCAGAACGGCGGGTTGGCCACCGCCCGGAACACCGGTCTGGACGCGGCCCGCGGCGAGTACCTCGCCTTCCTGGACGGCGACGACTGGCTGGCCCCCGGGTACCTCTCCCGGCTGCTGGCCCGGGCAGAGGCACTGGGCTGCGACTTCGTCCGCACCGACCATGTGCAGGTCGACGGCAGGACACGCACGGTGCACCGCGTGCCGCACGGCCGGCGCGACGAGGTCATGGACCCGCGGGACGCGATCCTGCCCGCCGCGCGGACCACCTCGGTCGACTACCCGTACGCCTGGGCGGGCCTCTACCACCGTCGGCTCCTGGACCGCGGACTGCTGCACTTCACGGACGGTCTGCGCACCGCCGAGGACCGGCCGTGGATCTGGCGGCTGCACCGCGAGGCGGATTCCTTCGCGGTACTCGGATTTCTCGGCATTTTCTACCGGCGCGGCGTCGCCTCGTCACTGACGCAGATCGGTGACGTCCGCCAGCTCGATTTCATTCGCTCATTTGATCAAGTGGTACGAGAAACGGCGGAGGACCGCGATGCGCAGGCCCTTCTGCAGAAAGCGGTCCGCACCTATTGCGCCATCATTTTTCATCACATGAGTTCGATGGAGAGATTCGAACCGCCCGTGGCCCGGGCTCTGAAGTCGATGAGTGCGGCCGCACTCAAGCGGATGCCGCAGGACGTGCTGGACGACGCCCTGGACGCGATGGACGTACAGCGCGCGACCCTGCTGCGCCGGCTGCGTCGCCGCCCGGTCGCTGCGAAGGAGGTGGCGGCCGCATGAGCAGCAGCCGGACCCGCACGACGCAGATCTTCCTCGCCTCCACCCTCTACGGCGCCGCCACCCTCGCGGCCGCGCTGGACGCGGGCGCCTTCGCGGACGCCGACCGCCGCATCCTGCTCGTCTCGAACAATGCGGCGATTCCGGAGACGACACCCGCCGTCGACGCGATGCCCGGGTTCGACGCGCTGCGCGGCCGGTTCGACGACGTGGTGTCGTGGAACGAGACCATCGCCCCGTTCCACCCCAGCGGCTGGGCCCCGCGCCCGGACGACGTACCGCTGTGGGAGCGTCATCTGCGCCTCGCGTGGGGACTCGGGGACGACGCCGTCGAGCTCGCGATCGAGTCGATCCAGGTCAACCCGGCAATGGCGGTCGCCCAGATGTTCACCGGCGCACCGATCGACGTGTACGCGGACGGGCTGATGAGCTACGGCCCGACCAGGAACAAGATCGACCCGCTGACCGGCACCCGGGTGCGGCGGCTGCTCCATCTCGACCTCGTGCCGGGACTGAAGCCGCTGCTGCTCACGGAGTTCGGGGTCGCGCCCCAGGTCGTGCCGACCGAGGCGTTCCTCACGGTGCTCGGTGAACTGGCCGACGCCCGCGATGTGGTGGGGAGCGTGCCGTCCGTCCGGGCGCCCGCGCTGCTGCTCGGCCAGTACCTTTCCGCGCTGGGGCTGATCAGCGCGGCGCAGGAGGAGGAGCTGCATCTGCGCATGATGCGCGGGGCGGTCGAACTCGGCCACAAGCGGCTGGTGTTCAAGCCGCACCCGACGGCGCCGGCGCAGTGGTCTCGGACGATGGAGGCGGAGGCGGAGAGACTCGGCGCGGAGCTGACCGTGCTGGACTCGGGGGTGCTGACCGCGCCGGTGCTCGCCGAGGTGCTGTACCAGCGGATGCGTCCGGCGCTGGTCGTCGGCTGCTTCTCGACCGCGCTGCTCACGGCGTCCGCGTTCTACGGTCTGCCGGTCGCCCGGGTCGGTACGGAGATGCTGCTGGACCGGCTGTCGCCGTTCGAGAACAGCAACCGGGTTCCGGTGACGCTGGTGGACGCCCTGGTTCCGGACCTCGGCGACCGGCAAGCGGTCACAGCGGCGGAGACGGTGGCACCGGTCGAGCTGAACGAGCTGGTCACCGCGGTCGGCTTCACGATGCAGCCGAAGATCTATCCGGAGCTGCGGACGGCCGCGGAGCGGTATCTCTCCACCCATCTCACGGCGACGACCTGGCGCTACTTCAAGCGCAAGCGGCTCACCTCGCTGGGGCTGCCGGGTGGCGTGCCCGCGCAATTCGCGTTCCTGCCGCGGAACGCCGCGGTGCGCAGGGTTGCGCGGCGGGCGAAGACGTTGCGGCGGGCGGTACTCCGCTGAGACGGCTCGACCGGGTGCTCCGTGCCGAGCCCGCCCGGCGATCGAGGGCAAGAGAACGGGGCGGGGCGCCTGGTCGGCGTCCCGCCCCGTTCCGTCGCGCCGTCAGATACGCACGCCGCCCTGGATCACCCGGAGGTCCGCGGCGTTCGCCTCGGTGACCTTCCAGAGTTCCTGCTGCCTGCCGTGCACATCGGCGACCGTCGCCGCGTGGTCGTCCAGCAGCCCGGCCGCCCGCTCCACGAGCCGTGCCCCGAGGTGCCGGTCATGGACGGAGATGCCCCATTCCGGCCGGTCGATGTCGGAGAGGAAGTACGCCATCTTCGGGTGCGAGATGAGGCTGATGATCGGCGTACCGCAGCCGAACGGGATCATGCCGGCGTGCCCGCGCATCCCGATGACCAGCTTGGTCCGGGCGTACGTGGACCGGATCTCGTCGCATCCGAAGTCGTACATCGGGATCACCGGCAGCGAGACGCCGTGCTCGCGCCGCAGGTCGAAGGCGATCCGCTCGTCGTCCAGCGAGTGCGCCACGCACTTCACCTCGGCGTACTTGCCGAGTTCCTTCACCGCGGTGGCCATCTCGGCGAGGAAGTGCGCGTAGTCATGGCCGAAGCGGAGTCCGGCCCGGTCGTACGCGGCGTTGATCAGCACGGTGTTCTCGCGCTGCACGGGGTCGGTCCACCCCGTCACCAGCTGCCGGGTGACCGTGGTCGGGCAGGGCTGGAAGCGGACCTTGTCGTGCAGCGACGGCGGCAGGAGCTCACGGACCTTCTCGATGGAGCCGTGGTTGCGCAGGCCGAAGAACGAGGCGCGCTCCACCAGCTTCCGCAGCGAGGAGAGGAACCGGTCCCGGCCATGGCCGTACGCCTGGCCGTCGAAGGCATTGAACCCGACGGCGTACACCATGACGGGTACGTCGATCCGCTCCAGCAGCTCGTCGGGGACGTTCCACTGCCAGCCGCTGTTGCCGTTCGGCGCGGTGTCCGGAATGAAGAGGCCGCCGCCGCCGATGACCAGTCCGCGCCGGGCGTTGACCCGTTCCAGCGCGGCCTCGTCGAAGAGGCGGTGGGCGTGGACCGAGTGCCAGCGGGCCGGGCCGGTGTCCTGGCCGAACGCCAGCCGGACGCTCTCCGGGAGCAGCTTGTCCCCGGCGTTGCCCTGCCGCTCCATGTAGAAGGCGACATGCGCGAGCTGCCCGGCGGCCGGTCCCTCAGCGGGGGTGGGCAGGTCCTTGGTGCGCTTGTACATCAGCCGGTTCGCCCGGTGGGTCGGGTCGACGCCGAGCCCTTCGAGTGCGTACGCCGTCGCCGTGGCGTCGTCGCCGTGGATCCAGGCGATCTGGGCGAGCCGCGCGAAGGATGTCGCGGCCCGGTTGGGGGCGGCGGTGGCGAGGAGGAGCTGGGCGCGGGCCTCCTCGTAACGGGAGACGCTCATCAGCGCGTGACCGAGCACCTCGTGCGGCCAGGCGTCGTCGACGGGTATCCGGACACCGCCGAGCAGGTCGGCCGCCTCCTGGTACTCACCGGCGGCGATGTGCGCGGCAGCGACCCGGCGGGCGCTCTCCGGGTCGCAGGTGCGGCGGACGTGCGGGGTCCCGTAGTGCACCAGCAGGTCGTGGTGCTTGGTGCCGGGCAGCGCGAGGTACGCGGCGTGGAGTTCGGCGTCGGACAGCTCGAACTCGCGCCAGCGGTCCTCGGCCTGGCCGTAGCCGGCCTCGCCGCCCTGCCAGGGCTTGTGCCGCCCGGTGAAGTGCAGGATCGCGGTGGTGTCGGGCACCGGCAGGTCGCCGGAGAGCCGCCGCTTGACGAAGTTGTAGCGGGCGTCGAGCTGCACGAAGTCGCCGTCGAGGACAGCGTTCAGGATGCCCTGGTCGTGCTTGTCGAGCTCGTACGTGCCCGCGCGGCCGACCTCGTCGATCTTCGCGCAGAACGCGTCGCTCAGGTACTCGCGCTGGATGACCAGCAGCCCGCTGTTGAGTTTGTGCTGCCCGAAGAAGAACTGCGGCACGGCGGCCAGGCCGTCGCGCAGCTTCAGCAGTTCGCCGAGATCGCCGAGGACCACCATGTCGGTGTCCAGGGTGATCACGGTGTCGTAGTCGCGCACCCGGAACACGTCGAGGATGAAGTACGCCTTGCGGACCAGGTAGTTGTCCTGGTCGCCCTTGGCGTACGAGTCGTAGTGCTCGGCGTCCACCCGGCGGAAATCGACGCGCGGGTGCAGCGCCCGGATCCGGGCGACGGAGGCGGGGCGCAGTCCGTCGTGCAGGACGAGGAAGTCCTCGCAGACGCCGGGGTTGGACAGGGCGAGGCTGCGCAGCAGGGCCAGGAAGCCGGGCAGGTAGTTCTCGTCCACGAAGCTCGCGAAGGCGACGCGGCGCTTGCCGGTGAGCGCATTCGCGGGGGCGGGGGTCCGGGGCGCGGGCACGGGTGCGTACGCGGTGGTCGCGGTGGCCGTCGTCATCGCAGTCTGATCCTCATATCGGTGACACTCTGGGCGCGTTCCATGACCCACGCCTTTTCGCTGGTGTACTCGTGCACGGAGGTGATGGGCATCTTCATCGCGGCGGGCAGGCGGTAGGCGCCGCTCTCGTAGAAGTCGAAGCCGATCAGGTCGAGCTGCGAGCTGACGTCCAGGTAGTCCAGCAGCCACAGCATGTTGAAGCCACTGGTGGGGATCGCCGGCCAGACGTCGGTGCCGACCTTGCCGATGTCCCGCAGCGGCCAGCGCAGTGATTCGTCGCCGAGGTACTTCTGGGCGCCGGGTACGAGCCGGTTGCGCAGCGAGTACTTCCAGTCGCCGGAGATCCCCCCGAAGACCAGCCGGGTGTGGACCTTCCGGTCCCAGTTGAAGCCGTGCTTGTGGATGGTGGCGTGGATGTCGGTGCGCTTGCCGGTCGCCGACGGGTCGATCCGGTACGAGTTGAAGCGGACGACCAGGTCGTACGCATCGATCTCGGCGCCCATCGAACTGCTGCCGACGCGCTGTGAGTTGGCGATCAGGCAGATCGACTTGCCCGCTATCCGGTTACGGAATTCGCCGAGCGTGGTCCATTCGACGTCGCCGAAGGCCGGGTCACCGATCGGGCCGCGCATCCGGGTCCGGCGCTGCTCGGCGTAGAGCGCGATCAGGTCGGTGAGGAGGGCGAGGTCGGTGGGACCGGCGGAACCGCCGGCGCCGCTGCCCGCCAGCCCGCCGGCCTCCATCGCGAGGCCCAGGTACTGGGACGCGGCCTCCTGGATCTCCGGCACCGGGGCTCCGGCCCGGTCCTGGGTGAGCAGCGCGCCGATCAGCCGGGGCCGGGCCGCACGCCAGTCACCGCGCGCCTGCAGCTCCAGGCCTTCGCCCCAGGACTCGGTGACGGACCGGCCGGTGAACTCGCCGGCTTCCGGGCAGCCGAGCTCCAGCTTCCGCAGGAGCTCGTCCTGGCGCTCGGCGCCGGCCCGCAGGCCGGCAATCTTCGCCGCCACACCGAAGCCGTCCTCGTCGGTGAGCCCGAGGTAGCGCTCGTACGCCTCGACCGCGGCGTCCTCCGCTCCCATCGCCTCCAGCGTCCGGGCCCGCAGCCGCCAGCCGGCGCGGGAGCGCCTGCGCTGGGTGAGCACGGCGTCCGTGATGAGGATCGCGAGCTTCAGCTCGTCTTCGTAACCGCAGTCCAGCGCCTTGTTGCCGACCGCGAGCAGCGGGTCGAGCAGTGCGTCGCCGAGCACGAGCGAGGATCCTGTCCCGCCCTTGCCCGGGCGCCGCAGCAGCGGGAGCGGGGAGGCAGCGGCGGCCGTCTGCTCCATGGTGGCGTGGGTGGCCAGCAGGTTCCGCAGCGCCTCCGCAAGCGCCGTACGCCGCCGGTCGAGCCCGGCGACCAGCTTCCCGCTGTGCGCGGCACAGGCGCGCAGGCAGGTCTCCAGTTCCGTCGGGAGGACGGTGGCGAGGTGGGACGCCCCGCCTTCGGGCGGGGCCGAGTCCTCCGCGTCACGTTGCCGTGGCCAGCGGGTGCGGGCTTTCGTCATGGCGCTCCAAGCGTCTGGTGCCCGTGGGGGGAAGGGGGCGTGAGAAGGGGTACGGATGTTCAACAACCGTGTGAGGTTCCGTAGCAAGTTAAGAAACCTGAACAGCCGCGAGATGAACTCGCCCTGTCAGCACAGGAAACTGCTCCCTTCCCGCCCGTTCCGCAGCCGTCGGCGCCCTAGCCTGACCCTCGCCGCTGTTGGAAGGGACGTCAGTGACCATCACTCCGGAGATGCCCGGCAGGACGATCGAGCAGGTTTCCACCACCCGCGCGCAGGTGGGGCCCCGGTCACCGCAGGCGCGCCCCGCACCCCGGCTGCGGGCCCTCGACGGGCTGCGGCTGGTCGCCGCGCTGATGGTCGCGGCGTACCACTACGGGGGCCGGGGCGGTGAGATCACCACGGCGTGGGGAGTCTCCGCCGCCTCCCTGTTCCCGTCCGCCCACACATGGTTCGCCTACGGCTGTCTCGGTGTACAGATCTTCTTCGTCATCAGCGGTTTCGTGATCTGCATGAGCGGCTGGGGCCGTTCGCTCGCGGCGTTCTTCGCCTCGCGGGCGGCCAGGCTGCTGCCCGCGTACTGGGCGTCGGTCGTCCTCGTGACCCTGGTCTTCGCGCTGCCGACGGTGGCGTACAAGGCGGTCTCGCCCAGCGACGCGCTGGTCAACCTGACGCTGCTGCAACAGCCGCTGGGCGTGGACCGGGTGCTGGGCGTGTGCTGGACGCTGTGGGCGGAGATCCGCTTCTACGCCCTGTTCGCCGTGTGCGTCGTCCTGCCGGGGGCCAACCGGCGACGGATCGTCCTGTTCTGCGCCGCGTGGACGCTGGCAGCGGCGCTCGGCAAGGCATCCGGCGATCCGCTGCTCGACGTGGTCCTGATGCCGGCGTACGCCCCGTTCTTCATAGGCGGCATCGGGCTCTACCTGGTCCACCGCAACCGGCGGGACGCCACGGCCTGGGGCATCGTCGGCGTCAGCTGGCTGCTCGGCCAGCACTTCGCGGTGGCCGATCTGTGGCACCCGGCAGGCCCGCACGCCTTCTCGTACCGCTCGTCACTGGTCATCATCGCGATCGTGACCGCCGGTTTCGCCGCGGTCGCCGCCATCGCGCTGGGCGCCCTGGCCCGCTTCGACCACCGGTGGCTGACCGTCGCGGGAGCTCTGACGTACCCCTTCTACCTGGTCCATGAGCATCTGGGCTGGGTGGCGGTGAACATGCTCCACCAGCGTCTCGGGGTCCCCGCGTGGGCGACGGCGGTTCTCACGGTGGTGCTGATGCTGGCGCTGGCCTGGCTGCTGCACCGGTACGTGGAGCGGTGGCTCACACCGCGGCTGCGCAGATCACTGACAGGCGTTGCGGGCCGCCGCGCCTGATCATCGCTCAGCGCGCCCCGTAGCGCGCCTCGATCCCCGTGACGATCGGCCGCAGTCCGCCGGACTCGCCCTGAACGGGCCGCCCGTCCGCCTCACACGCTGCTGAGCGAGAGCTTCGCCGCGAACCCGAGGAACAGCACACCCGCCGCCGAAGTGGCCCCGGCCGACAGCCGCTTGCGGCGGCGGAACGCTTCGGACAGCCGGGTGCCGCCGAATATCAGCGCCGACAGGTAGAGGAAGCTCGCAATCTGCAGCAGCGACCCGAGCAACAGGAAGGACAGCGCCGGATAGGCGTACCCGGGGTCGACGAACTGCACGAAGAAGGAGATCAGGAACAGGATCGCCTTCGGGTTGAAGAGGCTCACCACCAGCGCCCGCCGGTACGGCCGCTCCGCCGCCCCGGCGGCCGTCGTCCTGTCAGGTCCGGCGGCCTCGTCCGTCAGCTCGGCGATCTGCCGGTGCCGCTCGCGCCACATGGACGCCGCGGCCCGCAGCATGCCGATCGCCAGCCAGGTCAGATAGCCCGCGCCCGCGTACTTGACGACGGCGAAGAGCACCGGCGTCGTCTGCAGCAGGGAGGCCGCGCCGAGCGCGGACAGCGTCATCAGCACAGTGTCACCGGTCCACACACCGGCAGCCGCCACATACCCGGTCCGCACACCGCGGCGGGCGGCGACCGAGAGCACGTACAGCGAATTCGGCCCCGGCAGCAGAACGATCAGCACGAGGCCGACGAGATAGGTCGGAAGGTCAGTGACACCCAGCATGAACAGGAGTGTCGCACGGGGGTACGGCACTCCGTCCAGACGTCTCAGCAGGCGGTTCGGGGCTCAGCCTTCGCCGTCGAGCAGGCGGGAGATCGTCCGTGCGGGCGGACCCCGCTCAGAACGCGTTCGTCGGCACGTACGTCCCCCACACCTCCCGCAGCGCGTCGCAGACTTCGCCGACCGTCGCCCGCGCCGCCAGCGCTTCCTTCATCGGGTAGAGGACGTTGTCCGTCCCCTCGGCCGCCTTCTTCAGCCGTCCCAGCGCCTCGTCGACGGCGTCCTGGTCCCGCTCGGCGCGGAGCTTCGTCAGCCGGGCCGCCTGCTGGGCCTCGATCGCCGGGTCGACGCGGAGCGGCTCGTACGGTTCCTCCTCGTCGAGCTGGAAGCGGTTGACGCCGACGACGACGCGCTCCCCGCTGTCCGTCTCCAGGGCGACGCGGTAGGCGCTGCGTTCGATCTCGCTCTTCTGGAAGCCCCGCTCGATGGCGTCGACCGCGCCACCCATGTCCTCGACCTTGCCCATCAGTTCCAGGGCAGCGGCTTCGACGTCGTCCGTCATCTTCTCGACGACGTACGAACCCGCGAACGGGTCGACCGTGGCGGTGACGTCCGTTTCGTACGCCAGGACCTGCTGGGTACGGAGCGCGAGCCGGGCGGCCTTGTCGGTCGGCAGGGCGATCGCCTCGTCGAACGAGTTGGTGTGCAGCGACTGCGTACCGCCGAGGACCGCGCCGAGCCCCTGGACCGCGACACGCACCAGGTTGACCTCGGGCTGCTGCGCGGTGAGCTGGACGCCCGCGGTCTGGGTGTGGAAGCGGAGCATCAGCGACTTGGGGTTCTTCGCGCCGAACTCCTCCTTCATCACCCGGGCCCAGATCCGGCGGGCGGCACGGAACTTGGCGACCTCCTCGAGGATGGTCGTACGGGCGACGAAGAAGAAGGAGAGACGCGGGGCGAAATCGTCGATGTCCATGCCGGCCGCTACGGCGGTACGGACGTACTCGATGCCGTCCGCGAGGGTGAACGCGATCTCCTGCGCGGGCGAGGCTCCGGCCTCCGCCATGTGGTAGCCGGAGATCGAGATGGTGTTCCACTTCGGGATCTCGGCCCTGCAGTACTTGAAGATGTCGGCGATCAGCCGCAGCGAGGGCTTGGGCGGGAAGATGTACGTGCCGCGGGCGATGTACTCCTTGAGAACGTCGTTCTGGATGGTGCCGGTCAGCTTGTCCGCCGGGACGCCCTGCTCCTCGCCGACCAGCTGGTAGAGGAGGAGCAGCAGGGCGGCGGGGGCGTTGATCGTCATGGACGTGGAGACCTTGTCCAGCGGGATACCGCCGAACAGCACCCGCATGTCGTCGATCGAGTCGATCGCCACCCCGACCTTGCCGACCTCACCGGACGCGATCGGCGCATCGGAGTCGTGACCCATCTGGGTGGGCAGGTCGAAGGCGACGGAGAGACCCATCGTGCCGTTGGCGATCAGCTGCTTGTAGCGGGCGTTGGACTCGGAGGCCGTGCCGAAGCCGGCGTACTGCCGCATCGTCCACGGCCGGCCGGTGTACATCGTGGGGTACACGCCGCGCGTGAAGGGGTAGGCACCGGGCTCTCCCAGCTTGTCGTCGGCGTCCCATCCGTCGAGTGCGTCCGGCCCGTACACCGGCTCGATGGGCAGTCCCGACTCCGACTCGCGCGTCATCTCCTGTGCCTCCCACTGCAGCTACTAACTGGTAACCAACGGCCCTCGCGACGGACTGTAGCGGCGGGCGCGTGACCGGTGGAGGGGCACCGGCTGGGACCTTGCTCACAGGGTGCGTCCTACGGCCTTCGCTACCGCACTCACCATCATGCGCGGGCTTTGGCAACCGGGCAGAGCGGGAATCCGTCCCAAGAGACAACGAAGGAATCAGGGGGCCGAGGCTGATGCGGATACACAGAACCCGGCACGGCGGAGGAACGGCACACCGGGCAGCCGCTACGGCGGTGACCGCCGTAACCGTCCTGACGCTGGCCGCCACGACCGCGGGCTGCCGGACGCATACCTCCGGCGGCTCTGCGGCCAAGCCCTCGTCCCCGCCGAAGACCTCGGCCCCGGCGGCCGACGACGCCAAGCCCGCCGCTGCCCCCTCGCCGCCGACCGCCGCGCCCTCGCCGTCGGCGACCACCGCACCGAAGCCCGCTCCGCCGGGCAGGACGCTGCTGGCCACCGGCTCCGAGGGAAAGCAGGTGCGGGAGCTGCAGGCCCGGCTCCGTCAGATCGGCCACTTCCACCGCAGCCCGACGGGCTACTACGGGACGCTCACCGTCGCCGCCGTGCAGTCCTTCCAGGGCAAGCGCGGTCTGTCCCGTACCGGCCGAACGGATACCGTCACCTGGCAGAAGCTGGTCGCCATGACGCGGAAGCCGACGGCCGCCGAGCTGAACCCGCCGACCTCCCGGCCCGCCGCCAGGCCCGACAAGCGCTGCATGACCGGGCGGGTGCTCTGCATCAGCAAGAACAGCCGGACCCTGTCGTGGATGATCGACGGTCGGCTCGTCTCCTCGATGGATGTGCGGTTCGGCTCGCAGTACACGCCGACCCGCGAAGGCACCTTCTCCATCTACTGGAAGTCCAGGCACCACGTGTCGACGATCTACCACACGGCCATGCCGTACGCGATGTTCTTCAGCGGTGGTCAGGCGGTGCACTACTCGGCGGACTTCGCGGCCCGCGGCTACAACGGCGCGTCGCACGGCTGCGTGAACGTCCGGGACGAGGGAAAGATCGCCGCCCTCTTCGACCAGGTCCGCACCGGCGACAAGGTCGTCATCTACTGGTGAGCGGAGGCGGGGAATGGGGGCGCGGGCGGGACCGGGGGAACGTGTCCCGCCCGCGCCAGGTGCGCTGAGCCGAAGGTACGGGGGGAACCCCGGCTCTGTGCGCTGCCGATGACCAGTCGGCTCACTCTGTACAGCGTCGGCGGGTGGAAAAGTGTCACACCCGGTGCCGGTCGGTCTCAGCCGTCGACCGGGACAGCCGGAGACGTGGCCTCCGGGGAGGCGACACCGGTCGGCGACGCCGAGGCCGACGGGGCCGGGGTGCCGGGCGCGAACCAGAGCGACTGGCGCGTGTTCGCACTGCCGTCGGCCCGGTCCGCCGCGTTTGCGCCGGCATCGTTCTGCTCGTCGCCGCCGCTCTTCCCGTTCCCCTGGTCGTCCTCGTCACCGGCCTGGTCGAATATCCGCTGACAGAACCGGTCCAGGTTGTCGGCGCCGTCGGCCAGCTTTTCGAGGCGGCGTCTGCGGGCGTCGTTGAGCTTGCCGTCGCGGTAGTCGAGGCACGCCTTGAGGTTCTGGGCGAACCCGACACCCGACGTGTCGTCCTGGCCGCCGCCGGGCGTGCCCTTGCCGTCGGTCGCGTCCGTGGAAGGGGGGGCGGCGCTCCCGCCGTTGCGGGCGCCGCTCCCGTCCGGCGTTCCGGCCGGGCCGGGCGTGCCGTCCCGTTCGTCCTCGCCCTGGTGGGTCCCCCCGGAAGAATCCGGGGACGGGTTCACGTCCGGCGATCCCGACGACGGGGCGGTCGTCCCGCCGGACGTGTCCCCGGAGCCTCGTTCCTGCGGAAACGCCGACGCCGAAACCGAGGCGGCCGGCAGCGGGCTGGCGTGTTTGCCGAACGGACCGGGAAGCACGCCCGTGCCTGCCGCGACGGCCACCCCTCCGAGCGCGCAGCCGGCGAGGGAGGCGGCAAGACCGAATCGGACGGGACGGCTCCAGCGCGGCGCACGTGTGCGGCCGCCCCGGGAGGACGAAGGACCGATGCGCACCGGTCCCAGCGTCTGCGGCCCGCTGCCCTTCGCGGCGTGTCCCGCCGACCGGACGTCCGCCGATGCCGTCGCCCGCGTCCCTGCACGCGCGGTGCGCGTGGCCGTCCGGAACGCGGCCAACGCGGCTGCCTCGCCCGGCAGTTCACCGGCGGCCGGGCGGGCACTGCGGGCAGCCGCGCCCAGCGCGGCCGCGAGCCGTTCGGCGGCGTCGCGCGCATGGCCCTCGCCGGGATCGACCGGTTCGCCGCGGAGCAGCCGCTCCGCCGCGTCCCTGTCAAGCCATGCGTCCTGCTCGTCGGCCATCACATGTCCCTCTGCGTCCACGGACGCGAATCCGTCACACCGGCAGGCGTCGCCAGACCGGTCCGGGAAAGGCGCTGCGCGGGTACGGCGCCGAGTTCCGCAGCATGACCTGACGCGCTCCCGTGCGGCAGAGTTCCCCGCGCCGCGCCCTCCTCACCGCCGCCCTCTTCACCATCGTCGTCGCTGTCCGCGCGGAGCAGCTCCGCCAGCCGTTTCAGTCCGCGGTGCGCAGCGGTACGGACCGCTCCCGGCCGCTTGCCCAGCGTCTGGGCCGCGCTCTTCGCATCCAGGCCGACCACCACGCGCAGCACGACGGCCTCGGCCTGATCCTGCGGCAGTTGGGCGATGAGGGACATGGTACGACCGGTGGCCAGGGCCTCGATCGCCTCGTCGGCAGTGTCGGACTCGGCCGGTTTCTCCGACAGTTCGGTCTCGTCGCCGCCGATCGCCGGGCGCCTGCCGCGCATTCGCAGATGGTCCAGAGCCCGGTTACGGGCAATCCGCGCCGCCCAGCCGCGGAACCGGTCGGCGTCTCCGCTGAACCGGTCGAGGTCGCGCGCTATCTGCAGCCAGGACTCGGACGCCACGTCCTCGGCGTCCGGCTCCCCCACCAGCGTTCGTATGTAGCCCAGCAGCCGCGGCTGCACAGCGCGGTACACAGAACGGAAGGCGTCCTCGTCCCCGTCCTGTGCCGCGAGCACCGCGGCGGTCAGCTCCGCGTCGTCCCCCAGCACTCCCTCAACCCACCCTGCTGTCCTGAATCACAGCTGGTCACCACTACCGCGTCATCCTGCGCGACTCCGCACGCTACGTCCTCCGCAGCGGCCACGTCCATGACTTGTACAACCCGCAACGTCCTCGGACGGAGTGAGGTGTGACAGAAAACGCACTCACGGCGCTGAGAAGAGTACGGGGTCGCCCTGCGGCCCCGCGGAAGACGACCGGGGCCTCTCCTGTGGGGGGTGGCGGCCCCGGTCGTCCTCGTTCTTCCGGGTAATCCCCCGCGGCCGCCCGGTGTGCGCCGCCCGCTCAGTGTCCGAAGAACGCCCGTCAGCCGGGGCTTCGTTCACTTCCCGCCCGGTCCGCGCCCCCGCACCCTCCGCGCCGTCGCCGCGCGCAGCACTCGTTGTCCCTCCGTCGACGCGTCCCGCACCTGGCGCAGGCCCGCAGCCCCCGTACCGGAATCCGCAAGCATCTCCAGGATGCGGATCTGGCGGCGTACTTCCCCCGCCACCAGCGGTCCCGCCCCCGCCGGATCGCCCTCACGGCAGCGTCTCAGCAGATCCACCCCGGCACCGGGCGTCGCGTCCTGCCCGAGGTGGACCTCCAGGGCCAGCAGCGAGCACGCGTCCGCCCACTCCCGGAGCCCCGGAGCCGCTCGGTCCGCGGGCGCGTGGGCGAGCAGCTGCCGTATCCGTGTCTGCGTCTGCGCCTGCTCCTCACCGTCCAGCGCCTGGCGCGCCTGTGCCAGGCGGTCCGGCCACGCCTCGCCGTCCGCGCAACCGGCCCACAGCGGACGCAGCGGATCCGGGTCGGCGCCCTCCCCGGGCTGAGGCAGGCATCGATCGAGGCAGGCGATCCCGCTCGCGACCAGCCCCCGGTCGTCGGCGGCAGCGATCAGGTCCAGCAGGCTCATCGGCTTCTCCCCGTCGGCCTGTCCCCGTACGGGTCCGCACGGGGGACGCGGCGCTTCCCGCTGCCGCTTACCGCTTTCAGCGCCGAATGGCTCAAAATCGTCACTGCTGGAGTCTGAAATCGCACCCTCGGTGGGTCCGTCCCTCGCCGAGTCCTCAGCGGGTCCGTCCTCAGCTGAGCGGATACACACCCAGCGCCGCCCGCTCCCCCTGCATACGGGTCAGCTTGCGCACGAAGAGGATCGCGAGCACCGCGGCCACGATGGAGAACGCGTCCGCTGCCAGCATCCGGCCGGCCGCGTCCATGATCTCCTGTACCTCCTCGGCCTTCAGGTACTGCTGGGAGGCATACCGGGAGAAGAGCGACGAGCAGACCCACGCCCCCCACCACAGATTGACCGGGGCCTCGGAGACCGTGCGCCAGCTGCCGTCGGTGTTGGTCTGGGCACTCGCGGTCCAGATGCCGCCCGCGATCCGACGCGGCAGCACCAGGTTGGCGAACGGGACGAACCAGGCGCCGACCGCCCACCCGGGCTTCATCTGCTGCATGCTCGCATCGAACACCTCGGCGTTCAGCCGCACCCGGCGGAACCAGAGGATGAAGACGATGGCGGTGGCCAGCAGCACCAGGACCTGAAGGACCCCGGAGGCCGCGTACAGCAAGTCGGCGCGATCCGCCTCGGCATCGTCGATCGTCGCGAGGCCGTGGTCCAGCGCATCGCCGAGCAGGCTGCGGATGTTCAGCCCCGCAACCACGGCGAGCAGGTCGGACACGGCGGCGACCACGAGCAGGATGACGACGGCCTTCGCGAGGCCGTCAGGTGAACGCAGCTGCTGCGGCGACGCGAAGGGCGGGGCGGCAGGCACCGGCGCCGCGGCCGGCCCCGCGCACAGGACGCAGCGCCCGTCCGCGGTGACGGGCGGTCTGACTCGGCAGGTTGAGCACAGCACGATGTGGACCCCTCGTGGTTCCGGACTGCCGCAAGAACGCGCGCCTTTCCCCCGAGCGCGCGGCAAGCGGAATCTAGCCCCGACCCACTCTGCTGTCCATCGGAATCCGGTACGGCCCGCTCAGCCCGTCCTGTCGATCGCCCCGGCCAGCGCCTGGAACTGCCCCCAGCTCAGCGCCGGCCTCCTCGGATCCCACAGCTTCTGGGCCGTGGCCCGCAGTGGCATCCGGATCCCCGCCGCCACCTGCGCCGGGGTCTGCGCCTGCGGCAGGTCGCCCCAGACCGCGAACCGGCCACCCAGGATCTGCTTCGAGTAGCGGGCCGGTACCGGCTGTGTGCCGCGCAGGACGAGCGGGGTCCACTGTTCGTAGATCCGCTGCCCGGTCGGGTAGACGAACGCGTTGGGCTGGCCGAGCACGTAATAGAGGAACTCGTCGTTGAGGTTCACCACGCGCCGGCCCTCGTTCAGATACTCCTCCGGCGGCCGGGCGCCGTACTCCTTGCCCGTCCAGTACTCGACCTCGATGTTCTTGTCGGCCTGGACGGTCCCGTCGCGGAAGAAGCCGTCGTTCCAGGCCTTGGGCTGCTGCCCGTGCGGGCGCACCACCGCCGCGCGGTCGTTGAGCCAGCCGGTGGCGAGGTCCTTGATCCCGGCCGCCGGTCCGTACTTCTGCTGGGCTGCGCGCTGGAGCTGCGGGTACGAGGCGGCCGGGTCCTTCACCATCAGCGCGCGGTACTCGTCCCCGCCCAGGTGCCAGAACGCACCGCCGAAGAGTTCCGCGAACTCGCCGATCAGCTGGTCGACGAGTTTCGCCGCGCCCGGATTGGAGATGTCGAGCGATCCGATCGAGCGCACGCCCGCCGTGTCGCGCAGCTGGAGGTCCGGATGGGCGCGCAGCACGGCGCCCAGATGGCCCGGTGAGTCGATCTCGGGAACCACGTCGATGTGCAGCCGGCCCGCGAGGCCGAGAATCCGACGGACCTCCGCCTTGGTGAGGTGCTGGGGCGACACCACCTCGGGGTGGGTGTCGGACTGGATCCGGAACGCCTGGTCGTCGGAGAAGTGCAGGCCGAGCTGGTTGAGCTTGAGGTCGGCCATGTCGCGCAACCGGTCCTCGATCCAGCCGACCGTGTAGTACTTGCGCGCGATGTCGAGGTTGAGTCCGCGCTGCGGCCGGTCGGGGCGGTCGCGCACCTCGCCCTCGGGCATCGTGCCGTCGGCGCGCAGCGACTGCTTCAGCGTGCGGGTTCCGTAGAAGACACCCGCCTGATCGGGTCCGGTGATGTCGACCCGGTCGTCGTGGGTCTTCAGGGTGTACGACTCGGGGGCCCCGCCACCGGGGGCGCCGAGGGCCAGCTCGACATCGCCTGCACGGGCCGGGACGGCGCCCCGGTAACGGATCTTCAGCTCCTTGGCGAGCAGCTGCGCCTCGTCCGCGAGCGATCCGCTGCCCCCGGCGATCACGACGCCGCTGGTCGGGCCCGGCCGCCAGCCGGGGCCGCGGGCGGCGATGTGCTCGCGCACGGCGGGGATGGTCCGGGGCGCCGTGGAGAGCGGGTAACTGCGGGTCGGCGAGGGGGTGAGGGAGGCGTGCGAGGAGACGCCGGACACGGATTCCTCCTCCTGGCGTCCGGTGTCCGCACCTTCCGGCCAGACGACGACGGCGATCGTCACGGCGGCTGCCGCGACGAGGGCCGCACCGGCCGCGAGGGCTCCTCGTGAGGGCGACATCGGTCAGAAACCTCCGGTTGTGACGGGTAAAGGGAAGAAATAATGAGATAGCCGGGCATTCTCCTCGCCGATTCGTCCATCAGACGTTCCGAAACTCTCCCTTCCGGGTGAAATTCGCGCATCCGTCGCACGACCGTTGCCTGGCCCGGATAGCGTTGGGGCACATTCGTCCCTCCCTTCACCCTGTGCCTCCCTGGTTTCCGGTCCCCCTCACCTCACCAGGCCCACAGGGATGCCGATGTTTCGAGGAGTCCCACGCTGTCCAGGCCCAGCGAGTCCCACGCCGGCCTCCCGGAACCACCGCAGCAGCGGGTCGGCCCGCCCGCGCTTCCCGCCCAGGACCGCGACCCGGCCCCGGCCCGCACCAGTGCCCGCTCCCTCGGCTTCGACCGGTTCAACACCGCACCCGCCGCCGACGCCGAAGCCGCACTGCTCGGCTGCTGCTGCAGTGCCCGCTGGGCACAGCGGCTGGCCGCTCACCGCCCGTACCCCGATCTGGACGCCCTACTCGCCGCCGCAGACGAGGCGGGGTACGACATGGCGCCCGCGGATCTCGCCGAGGCGCTCGCCGCCGAGGTCTCCCCGGGACTGCACCACGCCGCACCGCACTCCGCGCACCTCGCGCTGAGCGCCGCGCATGCCGCGTACGAGAGCCGCTTCGGCCATGTCTTCGTGATCTGCCTCGACGCCGTCCACCCCGCCGAGCACCCGGACCAGGTGCTGGCCGGCATCCGGGCCAGGCTGGGCCACGACCCCGACGAGGAGCGGGTGGTCACGGCGGACGAGATGCGCCGGCTCACCCGGGGCCGCATCATCGATCTGGTGACGGGCGCCGGGCCGGCATGATCCGAACGAGAGGCCCCAGGGCATATCTCGAAAGGAGCGTGCCCGTAGGGCGGGCCGGGCGGCGTCCGGTGCGTGCGATCGCAAAGCGGGGTACCGTCTCGATACCGGGCATATCGGGGCGACCGCGACAATGCGGCGAGCGTGCATACCAGACGCCGCCCGACGGGCGGGACTTTCGAACCGCGCCCTAGCCCGTCCGTGCCTGTTTCATTGCCACTTTGATCACACCAGAGGACCCGGCGCGAGCGAACCGACAAACCGTCGCTACGATGGCCGGGGCCGGTGGACCGTACCCGGCCGGGTCAGACCGACAGTCAAGCCGGCCGACCCCAATCCCTGCTCCCGGAGGGTTCTTCCGTGCCGGCTGGAACGCTGTACCGCGGCCGGGAAGGCATGTGGTCCTGGGTGGCTCATCGAGTCACCGGTGTCCTCATTTTCTTCTTCCTGTTCGTACACGTCCTGGACACCGCTCTCGTCCGCGTCTCCCCCGAGGCCTACGACAACGTCGTGGCCACGTACAAGACCTGGCCTGTCGCGCTCCTCGAATACGGCCTGGTGGCCGCAATTCTCTTCCACGCGCTGAACGGTCTCCGTATCGTCGCCGTGGACTTCTGGGCCAAGGGCCCGCGCTACCAGAAGCAGATGCTCTGGTCCGCCGTGGGCATCTGGATCGTGCTGATGGTCGGGGCCCTGTACCCCATCCTCGGCCACGCCGTACGCGCAGTCTTCGGGAGCTGAGGCCAATGTCCACCGAGTCCTCCGCAATCGGCGCCGTCGAAGGCGTCAGCCTCTACGACGTCAACCACCCGGCCCCGGTCATCGAGTCCCCGCGCAAGCGGACGGGCAAGACCCCCAAGGCTTCGCGCACCAACTTCGAGATGTACGCCTGGCTCTTCATGCGCCTGTCGGGCATCGTGCTCGTCGTCCTGGTCATCGGCCACCTGCTGATCCAGCTCGTGCTGGACGGCGGTGTCTCCAAGATCGGCTTCGCCTTCGTGGCGGGCCGCTGGGCCTCGCCGTTCTGGCAGGTCTGGGACCTGGCGATGCTGTGGCTGGCCATGCTGCACGGCGCCAACGGCCTCCGTACGGTCATCAACGACTACGCCGAACGGGACAACACCCGCTTCTGGCTGAAGATGCTCCTGTACACCGCCACGGTGTTCACCGTCCTGCTGGGCACGCTGGTGATCTTCACCTTCGACCCGAACATCCGCTAGGCACCGGGCCAGAGGGACCAGAGGAAATCATGCAGATCCACAAGTACGACACCGTCATCGTCGGCGCAGGCGGCGCCGGCATGCGCGCGGCCATCGAGTCGACGAAGCGCAGCCGTACCGCCGTACTCACGAAGCTCTACCCGACCCGCTCCCACACGGGCGCCGCGCAGGGCGGCATGGCCGCCGCGCTCGCCAACGTGGAAGAGGACAACTGGGAGTGGCACACCTTCGACACGATCAAGGGCGGCGACTACCTGGTCGACCAGGACGCCGCCGAGATCCTGGCGAAGGAGGCCATCGACTCCGTTCTCGACCTGGAGAAGATGGGCCTGCCGTTCAACCGCACGCCCGAGGGCAAGATCGACCAGCGTCGCTTCGGCGGCCACAGCCGTAACCACGGCGAGGCCCCGGTCCGCCGGTCCTGCTACGCCTCGGACCGCACCGGCCACATGATCCTCCAGACGCTGTACCAGAACTGCGTCAAGGAGGGTGTGGAGTTCTTCAACGAGTTCTACGTCCTGGACCTGCTGCTGCAGGAGGTCGACGGAGTCAAGAAGTCCGCGGGCGTCGTCGCGTACGAGCTGGCGACCGGCGAGATCCACGTCTTCCAGGCGAAGGCGATCATCTTCGCCTCCGGCGGCACCGGCAAGTTCTTCAAGGTGACGTCGAACGCCCACACCCTGACCGGTGACGGCCAGGCCGCCGCGTACCGCCGCGGTCTGCCGCTGGAGGACATGGAGTTCTTCCAGTTCCACCCGACGGGCATCTGGCGCATGGGCATCCTGCTGACGGAGGGCGCCCGTGGTGAGGGCGGCATCCTCCGCAACAAGGACGGCGAGCGCTTCATGGAGAAGTACGCGCCCGTCATGAAGGACCTCGCGTCCCGTGACGTCGTGTCCCGCTCCATCTACACGGAGATCCGTGAGGGCCGCGGCTGCGGTCCCGAGGGCGACCACGTCTACCTCGACCTCACGCACCTGCCGCCGGAGCAGCTGGACGCGAAGCTCCCGGACATCACCGAGTTCGCGCGTACGTACCTCGGCATCGAGCCCTACACGGACCCGATCCCGATCCAGCCGACCGCGCACTACGCCATGGGCGGCATCCCGACCAACGTCGAGGGCGAGGTGCTGGCCGACAACACCACCGTCGTCCCGGGCCTGTACGCCGCCGGCGAGGTCGCGTGTGTCTCCGTGCACGGCGCCAACCGTCTGGGGACCAACTCGCTGCTCGACATCAACGTCTTCGGACGCCGGTCGGGCATCGCCGCCGCCGAGTACGCGGCGAAGAGCGACTATGTCGAGCTTCCCGAGACCCCGGCACAGCTGGTCATCGACCAGGTCGAGCGGCTGCGCAACTCGACGGGCACCGAGCGGGTCGCGGCGCTCCGTCTGGAGCTGCAGGAGTGCATGGACGCCAATGTGATGGTGTTCCGCACCGAGCAGACCATCAAGACGGCCGTCGACAAGATCGCCGAGCTGCGCAAGCGCTACCTGAACGTGTCCATCCAGGACAAGGGCAAGCGGTTCAACACGGACCTCCTGGAGGCCATCGAGCTGGGCAACCTGCTCGACCTGGCCGAGGTCATGGCGACCTCCGCGCTGGCCCGAAAGGAGTCCCGCGGCGGTCACTACCGCGAGGACTACCCGAACCGCGACGACGTCAACTTCATGCGCCACACCATGGCGTACCGCGAGGTCGCCGACGACGGCACCGAGTCGATCCGGCTCGACTACAAGCCGGTCGTCCAGACCCGCTACCAGCCGATGGAGCGTAAGTACTGATGGCTACCCCGACTCTGGACAAGGTGGAGGCGGAGTCCGCCGCCTCCCCGTACATCACGGTCACTTTCCGGATCCGCCGCTTCAACCCCGAGGTCTCCGAGGAGGCCACGTGGCAGGACTTCCAGATCGAGATCGACCCGAAGGAGCGCGTCCTCGACGCCCTTCACAAGATCAAGTGGGACACCGACGGCACGCTGACGTTCCGCCGTTCCTGCGCCCACGGCATCTGCGGCTCCGACGCGATGCGGATCAACGGCAAGAACAGGCTCGCCTGCAAGACGCTGATCAAGGACATCGACCCGGAGAAGCCGATCCTGATCGAGGCCATAAAGGGCCTCACGGTCCTCAAGGACCTCGTGGTCGACATGGACCCGTTCTTCCAGGCGTACCGCGACGTCATGCCGTTCCTCATCACCAAGGGGAACGAGCCGACGCGTGAGCGTCTGCAGTCCGCCGAGGACCGCGAGCGGTTCGACGACACCACCAAGTGCATCCTGTGCGCCGCGTGCACCTCGTCGTGCCCGGTGTTCTGGAACGACGGCCAGTACTTCGGCCCGGCGGCGATCGTCAACGCGCACCGCTTCATCTTCGACTCGCGTGACGAGGGCGGCGAGCAGCGCCTGGAGATCCTCAACGACCGTGATGGTGTGTGGCGTTGCCGCACCACCTTCAACTGCACGGACGCGTGCCCGCGTGGCATCGAGGTCACCAAGGCGATCCAGGAAGTGAAGCGCGCGCTGATCACGCGCCGCTTCTGACCCTTCAGGCAGGCCAGTTGCACAGGAGGCCCCGTTTTCCGCAGGAACGCTGCGGGAGGCGGGGCCTCCTGCTGCGCCGCGCGGATCCTTTCGGTACGGTCGTGCGGAGCCGGAGACCGGTTCACCGCCCGGGGCGGCAACGCGCGGGGCGCACAGGCTTGATCGAGAGCGGGGAACGTTGAGCGATCCGAATCCGTACGCGGACGACTCATACAAGTGGGGACCGCCCCAGCAGCCGGGCAATCCGCCCCCCGTCGCGGATGGTCAGGGATACGGCTACCCGCAGCAGCTGCCCGACGCCGCGGCCCAGCCGGGCCCGGCCTACGGCTATCCGGCCGTGAATCCGCCGGCTCAGCCGCCCCTGCCCGGTTACGGGTTCCCGCCGCAGCAGGGCCCGGGGGCCGGCGGCGGGGCGCCGATGCTGTCGCTCGGGGACATCACCGTCATGAACGACTCGATCGTGACGCCGTCCGGCACGCTGCCGCTCAAGGGCGCGGTGTGGACGGCCACCGACATGTCGCGCACCGAGGAGAAGATCCCGACGGTCGCAATCGTGCTGGCGATCATCTTCGCCCTGCTCTGCCTGGTCGGGCTGCTCTTCCTCCTGATGAAGGAGAAGAAGACGACCGGGTTCATCCAGGTCTCGGTGACCAGCGGCGGCCGGCACCACTCGACGATGATCCAGGCGACCGGCCCGGAGACGTTCCAGATGGTGATGGCCCAGGTCAACACCGCGCGCTCGATGAGCATCTGACGCATCGCAGGCGAACGTGCGGACGGGGCCAGGCTCTGCCCCGTCGCACCGTCCGGCACGCCCGCTCTAGACGGCTCCGTCGCGGTCCTCCGCGACGACCATGATGCGGCGCAGCATGTCGTTGAGCAGGATGCGTTCGTCCTTGTCGAGTACGCCGAGGAGCCGGTACTCCTCGTGGCCGAGGAAGTCCATCGCGCCGAGCCAGGTCGAGCGGCCCTCCTCGGTGAGTTCCACGTCGACCCGTCGCCGGTCCGTGGTGGAGGGCGTACGACGAATGAATCCGCGCCGTTCGAGCGCGTCCAGCCTGCCGGTGACGGAGGCGGGAGCAAGGTCGAGGTCGGCGGCGAGTTCGGAGGGGGCCGCCTTCCCACCGCGTCCGGCGAGCTTGTGGAGCGTCTCGAACTCCTGGCGGTCCAGGTCGAAATCGACCAGGGACTGTTCACGCACCCGCCGCAGGTGGACGGAGAGCTTCTTCATGCGCGTCACCGCGCCCTCGACATCGGGATCGAGGTCGGGAAGCACCGGCTTCCACCGCTCGACATGTCCGTCGGTCCAGTCGCGTGACTCCATGAGGAAAGGGTACGCCCGGCGCACACATACACTTCGGCGCCAGATATTTCGTTGACGAATACTTTGATGCCAAAATAGATTTCCTCGCATGCCGCACCCCTTGCGCACGCGCGCCTTCCGCCTGCTCTTCATCGGACGCACCCTCTCCCTCCTCGGCGACGCCGCCATCCCCACCGCCCTTTCCCTCGCCGTCTACCTGGCCACCGGCTCGACCGCCGCCCTCGCCCTGGTGCTGGCGTGCGCGATGGTGCCCAAGCTGCTCCTGCTGCCGCTCGGCGGCGTCATGGGCGACCGCTTCAACGCCCGCACGGTGGCGCTCACCACCGATCTCGTCCGGTGCGCCGCCCAGCTCTTCGTCGGCGTGGAGCTGCTCAGCGGGGAACCACGGCTCTGGCAGATCGCGGTCGCCGAGGTGATCGGGGGCGCGGCCGGCGCCTTCGCGATGCCGACCGCGTCGCCGCTGATCCGCGGCACGGTGGAAGCCTCGGGCCTGCTGCGCGCCAACTCCCTGATGGCGGTCGCCACCAGCGCTACCCGGCTCGGCGGCCCGGCCGTGGCCGGAACGCTGATCCTCACCGCCGGCCCCGGCTGGGCATTCGTGCTGGACAGTGCGAGCTTCGCGGTGAGCGCCGCACTCCTGTCCGCCATCAAGGTCCGGCATGTGCCCATACCGCGCCGCTCGATGCTCGCCGACCTCAAGGAGGGCTGGGGCGAGGTCCGCGGCCGCGACTGGTACTGGACGAGCCTGATCGCCCACTCCGTGTGGAACGGTGCGGCGGCCGTCCTGATGACCCTCGGGCCGGCGCTCGCCATCGAGGACATGGGCGGCAAGAGCACCTGGATCGCCCTGCTCCAGACCGGCGCGGTCGGCCTCCTCCTCGGCTCACTGCTGGCCGGGCGCGCCCGCCCGCGCCGCCCGGTCCTGGCCGCCAACCTCGGCCTCGCCACGTACGCACTCCCCCTCGGCCTCCTCGCGGCCGGCGCCCCCGCCCCGGTGACCATCGCCGGGTACGGCATCGCGCTGGCGGGACTCGGCTTCCTCGGCCCGGTCTGGGAGACCTCGGTCCAGTCCGCGGTACCCGCCCACGCGCTGGCCCGCGTGACCTCGTACGACTGGCTGCTCTCCCTCGGCGCGATGCCACTGGGCTATGCCCTGGCCCCGGTCGCCGCCACGGCCTGGGGTCCCGAAGTCCCGCTCGCCGTCGCTGCCGTGGCGGTCGGTGCGGCCTGTCTCGCGACGGCGGCGGTGCCGGGCGTACGACGCTTCAGAGCCCCTGCGACCGCGGCCGCGGAGGCCGGCGACAAGCGCCCCGGAGTACCCGCCTGAACCTGTTCACATACAGGTCCAGTCGCGGCGTACGTGATGGCGGCGCCCACGGTCCCGGGGACGGAGCATGCCGGATCCCCGGCACGGAGGACCAGGGCCGACAGCTACCCTCGGGACTGTGGTGAAGGAAGCGAAGGACGCGAAGGAAGCCAAGGCTCCCAAGAGCGAGCAGACCCGCACACTCATTCTCGAAACGGCGCTCCGGCTCTTCGAGGAACGCGGCTACGACAAGACGACGATGCGGGCCATCGCGCAGGAGGCCGGGGTCTCCGTCGGCAACGCCTACTACTACTTCACGGGGAAAGACGCTCTCGTCCAGAGCTTCTACGACCGGCTCGCCGCAGAGCACGAAGCGGCGGTGAAGCCGGTCCTGGAAGGCGACAAGGACCTGGCCGTGCGGATCCGCGGGGTACTGCTCAGCTGGCTCGACGTGGCCGAGCCGTACCACCGCTTCGCCGCCCAGTTCTTCAAGAACGCCGCCGATCCGGAAAGCCCGCTCTCCCCGTTCTCCGAGGAGTCGGTCGCGGCCCGGGAAGCGGCGATCTCCATTCATGAACGGTGCCTGCGCGGCTCCAGCACCAAGACCGACCCCGAAATGACCGACGTACTGCCGCAGTTGATGTGGCTGATACAGATGGGTCTGGTGCTGTTCTGGGTGTACGACCGGACGGAGGGTGCCGAGCGCAGCCGCCGCCTCGTCGAACGCACCGCACCGATCGGTGCCCGGGCGATCACGCTCTCCCGGTTCCGGGTGCTGCGACCGCTCGTACGGCAGATCCACGACGTACTGGCGGACTTCCTGCCCGGGTCGGCGAATCAGCCGGCCAACGGGCGGCCGGGCCGGGAGAAAGCGTAAGAGCCGGGGCCGGCCGGAGACCTCGCACACGCTGTGCGGCAGTCTCCGGCCGGCCCCGGCCCTTAGCGGATCCGAAACACGCCCTAGATCCAGTTGAGTTCCCACAGCCGCCAGATGCCCGTGCCGTCCGACAGGTACTGCGAGCCGGAGACATCGGTCTTGCTGAGGACGTAGTCCTTCTTCTGCCACAGCGGCACGAGCGGCACGTCCTCGCCGACCAGCGCCTGGAGGTCCTTGAAGTCCTTAGCGGTACGGCTCCGGTCGCTGTACTGCAGCGTGGCCGAGATCAGGTCGTCCATCTTCTTGCTGGTGTAGCCGTTGTGAAGGCTGCTGTCGCGGCCGACGAGCGGCTGGCTGAAAGTGTCGGGGTCCGGGTAGTCGGGCAGCCATCCGACGGTGTACGCGTCGTACTTGCCGGCCGCGTACCCCTTCTGGAAGTCCTGCCAGTCCACGGCCTTGACCGAGACCTTGAACAGCCCGTCCGCCTCCAGCTGGCGGCGGAGCTCGGCGGTCTCCTTGGTGTACGCGTCGTCGGCGCGGTAGGCGAAGGTGATGTGCAGCGGGGTCTGCACGCCCGCCTCCTGCATCAGCCGCCTGGCGCGCGCCGGGTCGGGCGCCGGGTAGGCGTCGAAGAACGGCGTGCTGTGCCCGATGTAGCCCTGCGGGATCAGCGAGTAGAGCGGCTCGACGGTGCTCTTGTAGACATCTGCCACCAGCGGCCCGCGGTCGATGATGGACGCGATGGCCTGCCGGACCCTCTTGTCGGCGAGCGGGGACCCGGCGCGCACGTTGAAGACCAGGTTGCGGATCTCGGCGCTCTCCGCCTCGGTGATGCGCACGTCGGGGTCGCTGGGGTTCAGCCCGGCGAGCGTGGACGGCGGCAGCTGTCGGTGCGTCACCTGGACCTGTCCGGAGTTCCAGGCCGACAGGAGCTCGTCCGACTGCTTGTAGTACCGGACGGTGACGGGGACGCCGGTCTTCTCCAGCGCGCCCTTGTAGCGGGTGTTCGGGACCAGCTCCGCCTCGACGCCCGGCTTGTACGACTTCAGGACGTACGGCCCCGAGCCGTCGACCTTGGTTCCGGAACGGAGCTTGTCCGCCGGGTACTGCTCGCGGTCGACGATCGAACCGGCTCCGGTGGCGAGCTTCTGCGGGAAGGTCGCGTCACGCGAGGAGAGGTTGAAGGTGATCGTGCGGCCCTCGGACACCACGCTCTTCAGACTGGGGAACAGGACCGACGGGCCGACGTCCGTCTTGATCTTGATCATGCGCTTGATGGAGTACTCGACATCGGCGGCGGTCATCTTCCGGCCGCTGGCGAAGGTCAGGTCGTCGCGCAGTTTGCACTGGTACGTCTGGAGCTTCTGGCCGATGAACCCGCAGCTCTGCGCGGCGTCCGGTTCCGGAACGATCGCCCCGGACTTGAACGTCATGAGGGACTGGTAGACGTTGCTGTACATCGCCCAGGAACCGGCGTCGTACGCACCGGCCGGATCGAGGGACGTCACCTCGTCCGTCGTCCCGACCATGATCGGGTCGGTCTTCACCTCGTTCGAGGGAAGCAACTGCCAGGCGACCACGCCTGCGATGACCAAAACCGCGAGAATCGCGAGAATCCGTAGCCGGATCGACCGCATTGCCGTGCTCTCCCTTAACAGCCCCACCTGGGCAGATGTGCTCAGAAACGCACATCACCGTGCTCATGGCCAGCCAATCACACGATTTTCACATCTGGAAGAGGAAATCTGTATCTCATAGCCCTTTGTTCGACAGTTGAAACCTCAGTTGAGCCGAACGTCTGAAAGCTGTGGAGACACCGTGCAGTTGAGTCGTCCCTTTTATGTCGTTACGCCTGACGGGACGCCAGGTGGACGACGGTGATGTCGGAGGGGGCACCGACCCGCACCGGCGGACCCCAGGCACCCGCGCCACGAGAGACGTACAACTGAGTGTCGCCGTAGCGCTCCAGGCCGGCGACCGTGGGGTTGGCCAGTCCGGCGACGTAGTTGCCCGGCCAGAGCTGGCCGCCATGGGTGTGACCCGAAAGCTGGAGATCCACGCCGTACGCAACCGCGTCGTCGATCACGACGGGCTGATGCGCGAGGAGGACGGAGGCGCGGGTCCGGTCCCGGTCGCCCAGGGCGCGCTCGAAATCGGGGCCCTGCCCTTCGCTCTCACCGGCGACGTCATTGACCCCGGCAAGATCGAAACCGTCGATCTCGACTCGGGCGTTCTCCAGTGGGTGCAGCCCCAATTCCCTTACATGATGGACCCATTGGGCCGCACCGGAGAAATACTCATGGTTGCCGGTGACGAAGAACGCGCCATGGCGGGCCTCCAGCCGGGCAAGCGGTTCGGCGGCCGGACCGAGGTCGGCGACGGAGCCGTCGACGAGGTCCCCGACGACGGCGATCAGATCGGGCTGGGTCCGGTTGACCGTGTCGACGATCCGCTGGGTGTGGGCGCGGCCCAGAATCGGGCCGAGGTGGATGTCGCTGACGACAGCGATCCGGAAGCCGTGCGCGGCGCGGGGCAGTTTGGCGAGCGGGACGGTGACCTGCTTGACGCGCGGACCGCGCAGCACGCCGTAGGTGCCGTAGCCGACGGTGCCGAGCCCGGCGACGGCGGCCGCGCCCCCGACGGCGCGCGCGACGAAGAGGCGGCGGGAGGGGTCGGCGGGGGCGTCGGCGACGAGGGTGGCAGGGGTTCCGCTCGCGGTTGCACGGGCCGGGGACTCCTCCGCCACGGCCACTTCGACCTGAGATGAAATGGTTTCGGCCGAATCGTTCTCGGCAGCCGTCCCGCCGCCCGCCCGGAGCGCGAGGACCCGCCGTAGAACAAGCCGTACCGCCTCGCCCATCAGCAGAGCCAGGGTCAGGTACAGCAGCGCCGCCAGCCACAGATAGCCCGGCCAGGCCAGCACCTGCTGCAGCCAGAACGGGGCGCCCGCCCGCCCGGAGACCAGGGCGCCGACGCTCAGCAGCGGCAGCAGCCAGACCGTCGCCGTGCCCACCCGGCGCAGCGTGCCGCCCGGGGCCGTCGTGTCGGCGACGAAGCGGCGCCACACGTAGCGGTGCACGCCGACGAGCAGCGCGAGGACCGCCAGCGCCACCGGAACGAAGACCACTGCCACGTGCACTCCCCCACCCAGGTGCGGCTCTCGGTACGCCTGCGCCTTGTGCGCCGACGCTTCGTACGCCTATGTCCGGTCGCCGCTCGGCCGGTTATGACCGTTCGCGGCGAAGCGCCCTGAGTCCGCGGAACCCGATCACACCGACCGCCGTCCCCAGGAGAAAGGACGTGATGGCGAGCAGCAGATGCACCCAGAAGTACGCAGTCGGGTCACCCGCGTCGTCGAAGGCAAGTCCGCTGCCGTCTTTCCATAGATTCTTGGCGAAAGTGACCCAAATGACCCAGCTCCACACCCCGAAGGCGAGCAGGAACCAGGAAACGGGGCGGCTGAGCTTCATGGATCCAGTATCGCCGCCACGTTCCGGACGGAGCGCCCGGGGTGGGCTGTCCCAGCGTCGCGGACGGCTGGTCAGCAGGTCCGCAACGCTCCTCACATCATCAGCCTGTACGTTTCCGAACGTGCCCGCTCTGAAAAAGACCGCCCTGACGGTCACCTCCGCCGCTCTGCTGTCCACTCTTGTCATCAGTCCCGCGTCAGCGGTCGACAAGAACACCGCCGACGACCCGAAGCCGACCGCCCCCATGTCGAACGTCGGCGGCGCGAAGCTCGGCCGGGTCGGCACCCAGGTCGAACTCGGTCCCGGCGCCCCGGTGCTGCCGAAGGACCTCACCGGGCGGTCCTGGATCGTCGCGGACGCGGAGAGCGGTGAGGTGCTCGCCTCGCACAACCCGCACTGGCGGCTGCCCCCCGCGTCCACCCTGAAGATGCTGTTCGCCGACACGGTCATGGGCTCGCCCGAACTGCAGCCGAAGACCCTGCAGCACAAGGTGACGGACAAGGAACTCGCCGGTGTCGGCGAGGGCAGCAGCCTGGTCGGCGTCAAGCCGCACCTGACCTACACGGTCCACGACCTGTGGCTCGGCGTCTTCCTGCGGTCCGGCAACGACGCGGTCCATGTGCTGTCCGCGATGTACGGAGGCGTGCCGAGGACCGTCGCCGCCATGCAGGCGCACGCCGAAGAGCTGCAGGCCCTCGACACGAACGTCGTGTCTCCCGACGGTTACGACGCACCCGAACAGGTCTCCAGCGCGTACGACCTCACCCTGTTCGCCCGCAGCGGGCTGCAGAAGCAGGACTTCCGCGAGTACTGCTCGACGGCCACGGCCAAATTCCCCGGGGAGAAGAAGAAGGGGAAGAAGCGCGGGACCTTCGAGATCCAGAACACCAACCGGCTGCTCACCGGCGCCGGCGGCGTCGAGCCGTACAAGGGCATCGCCGGCGTCAAGAACGGCTACACCACGCATGCGGGCAACACCTTCACGGGCGTCGCCGAGCGCAACGGGAAGGTGCTGCTCGTCACCGTCATGAACCCGTCGTCGAAGGAGCCACACGCCGTCTACAAGGAGGCCGCGAGCCTGCTCGACTGGGGCTTCGACGCGGCCGGCAAGGTGACCCCGGTCGGCGAACTGGTCCCCCCGAAGTCCGCGCGGACGGGCACCGGGAAGAGCGCGGAGCCGGCCGACGGCGACGCCGCGGGCGCCTCCGGCTCGGAGAACGACGATGCGGGCAAGCACAGTCAGGCCGCCAAGGGCTCCAGCGGGGCCGGGGTCGCACTGGGGATCGCCGGCGGGGCACTGGTTCTGCTGGCCGGCGGCGTGTTCCTGGTCAACCGGCGCTGGCCGCTGCCGGACCTGGTGCGCCGCCGTCCTCGCCACTGACGTCCGCGACGCCCTCCCTGATGTCCTTGCTGCTCCGCGTCGCCGTCCAGGCGGCGCAGAACAGCAGCAGCTTCGCCGTGAAGTTGATCCACAGCAGGAGGGCGATCGGCACACCGAAGGCGCCGTACATGCTCTTCGACGCGACACGCTGCATATAGCTGCCGAGCAGCAGCTTGAGGAGTTCGAAGCCGATCGCGCCGATCACCGCCGCTGTCAGCAGCCTGCGCCGGGGCGGCTTCACGCCCGGCAGCAGTGTCAGCAGATAGAGCAGCAGCAGGAAGTCGGCCACGGCCGCCACGAGCAGGGCCGCGGTCTGCAGCAGCACTCCGCCCGCGCCACGGTCGGGAATGCCCGCCAGGCCGGCGGTCCAGCCGACCGCGGTGGTGCCCGCCGTGGAAGCGGCGAGGGTGACGAGCGCGGCTCCGCCGAGGCCGATCAGCAGCCCGGCGTCCTTGAGCTTACGGACGACCGGATTGCCCTGGTCCACATCGTCCTTCCCCCAGACCGCGCGCAGGCAGCCCCGCATGGCACCGATCCAGCCGACGCCGGTGAAGAGCAGCACCGCTGCGGCGACCAGCCCGACCGTGCCCGCATTGTCCACCAGATTGCTGATGCCCAGCTGGTCGGAAATGCCCGGCACCTGGTCGGCGATCGTCTTCTCGATGTTGTGCAGCTGCTCGTCGGAGAGCAGCGCGGCGCCGATCGCCGCGCCGACCGCGATCAGCGGGAAGAGCGCCAGGAAGCTGATGAAGGTGATCGCGGCGGCGAGCCTGGTCCAGTGGACCATGTCCAGCCGTTCGTACGCGCGCCAGGCGTGCGTCATCATCAGCCGGGCGACAAGTGGCCCGATGACGGGGAGATTCTTCAGCCAGTCCATGACGTGCGCATACCCTCCTGGGCACGGAATCCGGTGTACGGGCCGCCGCTTCCCGGCGCCGCGGACAAGGGCGAGGGCCGCGCCCCGGCTGGCGGACGAAGCCGAAGCGAACTCTTCTGGTCAGTAAAGGAATTCACTCGTCATTGATGAGCAAAACTCATTCAATCGCCCATTTCGGTGAGTCCTGTAACAAATCCATCAAAGGCGTTTTCTCGGGCGATACGGTCACCACCATGTCTGTCGACACCGTCTCCCTGACCGGCTGGGGCCGTACCGCCCCGACGACCGCCCTGCGGTTCCGTCCCCGTACGTACGAGGAGGCGGCGGACGCGGTGCGCGGCTGCGGACCCCGTGGTTCCATCGCGCGCGGTCTGGGCCGGGCGTACGGCGACGCGGCACAGAACGCGGGCGGCTCCGTCCTCGACATGACCGCGCTGAACCGGATCCGCACCATCGACGCCGCCACCGGTCGGGTGGTGTGCGACGCGGGCGTGAGCCTGCACCGGCTGATGGAAGTACTGCTGCCGCTCGGCTGGTTCGTGCCGGTGACTCCCGGGACCCGTTACGTCACCGTGGGCGGGGCGATCGGCGCCGACATCCACGGCAGGAACCAGCACGTCTCCGGCTCCTTCTCCCGCCACGTACAGGACATGGAACTGCTGACCGCCGACGGCGGGATCCGTACGGTCCGGCCCGGAACCGCTCTCTTCGACGCGACCGCGGGCGGCATGGGACTGACCGGGGTGATCCTCTCGGCCACGCTCCGGTTCCAGCCCGTCGCGACGTCACTGATGTCGGTCACCACCGAACGGGCTGTCGATCTGGACGACCTGATGGCCCGGCTCACTGCCTCCGACCACCGCTACGGCTACTCGGCCGCCTGGATCGACCTCCTCGCCCGAGGCAGGGCGACCGGGCGTTCCGTGCTCACCCGAGGGGAGCACGCGCCCCTGCACGTGCTCCCGGCGCGCGCCCGGCGCACACCGCTCGCGTTCCGCCCCGGACAGCTGCCCGTCGTGCCCGCGTTCGTACCGGACGGACTGCTCGGACGCACCTCTGTCGCCCTCTTCAACGAGCTCCGGTACCGCAGAGCCCCCACGTACCGCATCGGCGAACTCCAGAAGCTGGCCACGTTCTTCCACCCGCTGGACGGCGTGCCGCACTGGAACCGGTTGTACGGCCGCAGCGGCTTCGTGCAGTACCAGTTCGTCGTCGGATACGGGCAGGAGGAGGCGCTGCGCCGGATCGTGCGCCGGATCTCGCGGCGGCGCTGCCCGTCGTTCCTGGCCGTGCTCAAACGGTTCGGGAACGGCGATCCGGGCTGGCTGTCGTTCCCGATGCCCGGCTGGACGCTCGCCCTCGATCTGCCCGCCACGCTGCCGGACCTGGCCCGCTTCCTCGACGAGCTGGACGAGGAGGTCGCGACGGCCGGTGGCCGCGTCTACCTGGCGAAGGATTCCCGGCTGCGCCCCGAGACGCTGGCCGCGATGTATCCGCGGCTGCCCGAGTTCCGGGCGCTGCGCGCCGAACTGGACCCGGACGGGGCGTTCCGTTCGGACCTCTCCCGCCGCCTCGGCCTCTGAGCCCGCGCACTGCCCGCTCCCTCTCCCCCGCTAGGAGTGTTTCCGTGAAGGACGCCTTCGGTGCCCCGCAGTCCCTGCTCGTCCTCGGTGGAACATCGGCGATCGGGCTCGCCACCGCGCGTCGGCTGATCGCCCGCCGTACCCGCACGGTCTGGCTGGCCGGACGCCCCTCCCCCGCCCTGGAATCGGCCGCGGCCGAACTGCGGGAACTGGGCGCGTACGTCCGTACCGTCGCCTTCGATGCCCTCGACTCCGAGTCCCACGAGACCGTTCTCGGCAAGATCTTCACCGAGGGCGACATCGACATGGTGCTGCTCGCGTTCGGCATCCTCGGTGACCAGGGACGCGACGAGGAGGAACCGCTCTCCGCGGTCCGGGTCGCCCAGACCAACTACACCGGCGCCGTCTCCGCCGGACTGGTGTGCGCCGGCGCACTCCAGGCGCAGGGGCACGGATCGCTGGTGGTCCTGTCCTCGGTGGCGGGTGAGCGTGCCCGGCGCGCCGACTTCATCTACGGGTCGAGCAAGGCGGGCCTGGACGCGTTCGCCCAGGGGCTGGGGGACGCGCTGCACGGCACGGGGGTGCATGTGATGGTCGTACGCCCCGGCTTCGTCCGGTCGAAGATGACGGCGGGGATGCCGGAGGCACCGCTCGCGACGACCCCGGACGCGGTCGCGGCGGCGATCGTGACGGGACTGCGGCGGCGCTCGGAGACGGTGTGGGTGCCGGGGGCGCTGCGGGTGGTGATGTCGGCGCTGCGGCACGTGCCGCGGCCGCTCTTCCGGCGCCTGCCGGTCTGAGCGCGGCGCTTACGGTCTCAGGGCTGCAGGGACGGTTCGTCCACGGAGCTGCCGCCCTGCGCGGGCACGGCGGGCGCGCCGCTGTCGGCCCCGAACGGGAACTCGTTGATCTTGCGCCAGACGGCGTCCGGGCCCTGTTCGTACAGCGCGAAGGAATCGCAGGTCCAGGACGCCTCGTAGTCGGCGAGCTCCTCGTACGCCCGGTCCATCGCCTGCTCCGGGATGTCGTGCGCCACGGTCACATGCGGGTGGTACGGGAACTGCAGCTCGCGCGTCAGCGGACCGGACGCGTCCCGCACCCGCTTCTGCAGCCAGGAGCAGGCAGACGCGCCCTCGACGACCTGGACGAAGACCACCGGCGACAGGGGGCGGAAGGTCCCCGTGCCGGACAGCCGCATCGGGAAGGGGCGGCCGCCTCTCGCGATCTCGGCGAGATGCCGCTCGATCGCGGGCAGGTCGGCCGCCTCCGCCTCGGTCGGCGGGAGAAGTGTGACGTGGGTGGGAATGCCGAATGCGGCAGGGTCCCCGAAGCTCGCGCGCCGCTCCTGGAGCAGGCTGCCGTAGGGCTCCGGGACCGCGATCGAAACGCCGAGCGTAACGGTCCCCACGTCGTTCTCCTCACTCTTCGAAGTCGGTGACCGGCGTGCCGCCGGTCACCGCGGTCGATGGCTGGTTTCAGGCCGTCACCGGGGTTGGTCTCCTGTCGCCAGTGTGCCCAGTGTGCAGCCTGGAGCCGTCATCTCGCCAGGGTCCTCGGACTCAGTGCTTCGCGGGCAGAAAGCCCATCCGGTCATACGTCCGGGCCAGGGTCTCGGCGGCTACCGCCCGGGCCTTTTCCGCGCCCTTGGCCAGGATCGAGTCCAGCGTCTCGGGGTCGTCGAGATATTCCTCCGTACGGGTCCGGAAAGGTGTGACGAACTCGACCATGACCTCTGCGAGGTCGGTCTTCAACGCACCGTAACCCTTGCCCTCGTACTTCTGTTCGAGGTCCGCGATACCCGTGCCGGTGAGGGTGGAGTAGATGGTCAGGAGGTTGCTGACACCTGGCTTGTTCTCGACGTCGTACCGGATGACCGTGTCGGTGTCGGTGACCGCGCTCTTGACCTTCTTGGCCGTGGTCTTCGGCTCGTCGAGCAGGTTGATCAGGCCCTTCGGCGTGGACGCCGACTTGCTCATCTTGATCGACGGGTCCTGCAGGTCGTAGATCTTCGCCGTCTCCTTGAGGATGTACGGCGCCGGGATGGTGAACGTGTCGCCGAACCGGCCGTTGAAACGCTCGGCGAGGTCACGGGTGAGCTCGATGTGCTGGCGCTGGTCCTCGCCGACCGGGACCTGGTGGGCCTGGTAGAGCAGGATGTCCGCGACCTGGAGGACCGGGTACGTGAAGAGGCCGACGGTCGCCCGGTCGGCGCCCTGCTTGGCGGACTTGTCCTTGAACTGCGTCATCCGGGAGGCCTCGCCGAAACCGGTGAGGCAGTTCATGACCCAGCCGAGCTGGGCGTGCTCCGGGACATGACTCTGGACGAAGAGCGTGCAGCGCTCGGGGTCGAGACCGGCGGCCAGCAGCTGGGCGGCGGCGAGCCGGGTGTTCGCACGCAGCTCCACAGGATCCTGCGGAACGGTGATCGCGTGCAGGTCCACCACCATGTAGAAGGCGTCGTGGGACTCCTGCAGCGCCACCCACTGGCGGACCGCACCGAGGTAGTTGCCGAGGTGGAACGAGCCTGCGGTGGGCTGGATTCCAGAGAGCACGCGGGGGCGTTCAGAGGCCATGGGACTCATTGTCTCAGGTACGGAACCAATCTCCAGCAGCCGGTGCATGAAAGGTGCGAGGACGCAGGAGGGGGCCTTGCAGAGGGGCCGGGAGGGGGGCCGCGCCGTCGAGGACGGGGGTGCGGACCGCGCTCTCGGGCGTGCCGGAGGGCAGGCTGAGGGGCGGGCCGAACAGCGGACCGGGACTCGTGCCGCGGGGCCGGAAGAGGCGCCGGCAGCGGACGAGGACGCGGTGATCGCTCGTGTGCGCGCCGGAGAGGCGGAGGCATACGCGCAGCCGGTACGCGCCCACACGGGCGCCGTGCTGCGAGCCGCGGTCGCCTTCGGGGCGGGGGCGAAGCGGAGGATGTGGTGCAGTCCGCGTTCTTCAAGGCGTATCAGTCGCTCGGCCGGTTCCGGGAGGGCGCGGCATTCCGGCCGTGGCTGCTGCGGATCTTCATGAATGAGACGAGGAACACACTCCGGTCGGCAGGTCGGGCGCGTGCGGTAACCGGGAGAGCGGCCCCCCGCCGAGAGCTCCTGGACCTCTGACTGCGCAAACGCATGGGCGCGCCATGGATTGAAGGTTTCCTCCCCGAGGATCCGACCGACGATACAAAGTGGGCGTTACTCCAGCCCGACGCCGCACGACGAACGGAGATCCCGTGTCGACCACGGAAAATGCCATCGCCTCCGCCGAGGCGCACAGCGCGCACAACTACCATCCGCTTCCGGTCGTCGTCGCCTCGGCGGACGGCGCCTGGATGACCGACGTCGAGGGACGGCGGTATCTCGACATGCTCGCGGGCTATTCGGCGCTCAACTTCGGCCATGGCAACCGGCGTCTGATCGAGGCCGCCAAGGCGCAGCTGGACCGGGTGACCCTGACCTCGCGCGCCTTCCACCACGACCGGTTCGCCGATTTCTGCACGCAGCTCGCCGAGTTGTGCGGCATGGAGATGGTGCTGCCGATGAACACGGGGGCGGAGGCCGTGGAGACGGCGGTGAAGACCGCCCGCAAGTGGGGCTACCAGGTCAAGGACATCCCGGACGGCATGGCGAAGATCATCGTCGCCGCGAACAACTTCCACGGCCGGACGACGACCATCATCAGCTTCTCCACGGACCAGGAGGCTCGGACGGACTTCGGCCCGTACACACCGGGGTTCGAGATCGTTCCGTACGGGGACCTCACCGCGCTCCGTGCGGCGATGACCGAGAACACCGTGGCGGTGCTGATGGAGCCGATCCAGGGCGAGGCCGGGGTGCTGGTGCCGCCGCCCGGCTATCTCCCCGGGGTGCGCGAGCTCACCCGTGAGCGGAATGTGCTGTTCATCGCGGACGAGATCCAGTCGGGTCTGGGCCGGACGGGCAAGACCTTCGCCTGTGAGCACGAGGGTGTCGTGCCGGACATGTACGTGCTCGGCAAGGCGCTGGGCGGCGGCGTGGTCCCGGTGTCGGCCGTCGTCTCGTCGGCCGAGGTACTGGGGGTCTACCGGCCCGGTGAGCACGGTTCGACGTTCGGTGGGAATCCGCTCGCCTGCGCGGTCGCACTGGAAGTCATCGCGATGCTGCGTACCGGCGAATTCCAGCAACGGGCCACGGAGTTGGGCGCCCACCTCCATCAGGAGCTGGGGCTGCTCGTGGGCGGCGGCGCCGTGGAGGCGGTGCGGGGGCGCGGGCTGTGGGCGGGCGTGGACATCGTCCCGAGCCGCGGCACGGGCCGGGAGATCTCCGAGAAGCTGATGGACCGCAGGGTACTGGTCAAGGACACCCACGGTTCGACGATCCGGATCGCCCCGCCCCTGGTGATCAGCAAGGAGGACCTGGACTGGGGCCTGGAGCAACTCCGGGAGGTACTGCGCGGCTGACGGCGCGTGTCGCCCACAGCCGGTGCTCGGAGCAAGCCCGGTCGGCGGCCGCACCGGGAGGGGCGCCGGTGCGTTTTTCGCAACGCAGCGAGCGATGGGGTCTCCCCTGCTCGAGCGAAGCCGAGAGCTCGGGGAAGTGCCGGACGCCGCCTGGCAGGCGGGACTTTCGCCCTAGAGGATGACGTGGGGCAGGAAGCGGGCGTACTCGTCCGTGACCAGCCCCGCCGATTCCCGGATGCCGAGACCCGCCGCCTCGTCCTCGACGACCCAGGCACCGAGCACCACCCGATTGCCGTCGAAGTCCGGCAGAGGCGCCAACTCCTGGTAGCAGCACGGCTCGTCCCGTGTCACCACGGGGCTTCCCGGTTCATGGACCGTGACACCGGCGCCCTCACGGCCGAGCAACGGCTTGGCGACGTAGCCACGGACGCCCTTCCCGTCCGCGGCCAGTTCGCGGGGGCCGTCCAGATAGGAGGGCAGCAGATTCGGGTGGCCCGGAAAGAGCTCCCAGAGGACGGCCAGCAGCGCCTTGTTGGAGAGGAGCATCTTCCAGGCGGGCTCGATCCAGCAGGTGGTGCCGGTTCCGCCCCCGTTGTCGAGGGTGTCCAGGACATGCGGGCCGAAGCGGTCGGTCGCCAGCCACTCCCACGGGTACAGCTTGAAGCAGCTGCGGATGAAGCGGAGCCGATCGTCGACGAACCGCCCGGTCAGCCGGTCCCAGCCGATCTGTTCGACGGAGAGTGCCTCGGTGTCGATCCCGGCCTGCTCGGCGGTCTCGCGCAGATACGCGACCGTCATCAGGTCCTCGCCCAGCTCGTCTCCTTCGGAGTGGGCGAAGTGCAGCGGCCCCGGCGGCAGCAGTACGGCCTGCCGCTTCCATGCGGCGACGAGTCGCTCATGAAGAGAGTTCCACTGGTCGGCGTCCGGGAAGCGGTCCTCCATCCAGAACCACTGGGCGCCGGCTGCCTCCACGAGTGAGGTGGGGGTGTCGGCGTTGTACTCCAGCATCTTCGCCGGGCCGGTCCCGTCGTAGCGCAGGTCGAACCGGCCGTAGAGGGAAGGCAGTTCGGCGCGGCGTTGCCACGATTCGGCGATCAGGGCGACCAGTCGGCGGTCGGTGATGCCGAGCTCGGCGAAGCGGTCCCGGTCGACGATGTGCGCGGCCGCGGCCAGACACATGGTGTGCAGTTCCTCGACGACCTCCTCCAGCGCCTCGACCTCGGGCAGCGAGAAGACGTAGTAGGCACTCTCGTCCCAGTACGGGCGCAGGGATCCGTCCGGGTAGCGGGTCAGCGGGTAGACAATCCCCTGCTCTTCGACCGTCTCCTGCCAGCCGGGGCGGGGTTGCGCGGTGCGGCGTTCCATGACCGGTCAGCCACCGCTCGTGCCGGAGCAGCCGAAGCCGCCGCGGTCGACGGCGGACTTGTCGAAACTGCCGCCCTGCACGGTGCCGCCCTTGGAGGTGCCGCCGTAGTAGTAGTCGCCCTTGCCGTTGCTGTTCTTGCACTCGTAGCTCGGCAGCTTGGAGTGGGTGACCGGGTCCGCGCACCGTTTGTCCGGCTCCGCACCACAGGACGTGATCGCCGCCGCGAGAACGCCCATGGAACCGAGCACCACTGTGCTCGACCTCAACCTGCGCTTGGCCATTTTTCGGTCTCCCCCGTCGTCCGGTTCACACCACAGGAACGTTTGTCAGATTAGAGGGCTGCCGCATACGGCCGGAACCCGGTTCCGGGACCGCCCACGTAGAGTCCCCCATGTGCTCCTTGGGATGATCTGCGCGCTCGGCTCCGCGGTCTGCTTCGGCACGGCCTCCGTCCTCCAGGCCGTAGCCGCGCGGGCGGCCGTCAGGCCGGGGTCCGGTGCAGGGGTCGATCCGGCGCTGTTGCTGCGCGCCGCGCGGGAGTGGCGTTACATGGCCGGGCTAGCCCTCGACGGCTGTGGTTTCGTCCTCCAGATCATCGCCCTGCGCTCCCTGCCCATCTACGCGGTGGGCGCCGCCCTCGCCGCAAGTCTCGCGGTGACGGCCGTGGTCGCCGCGCGCCTGCTGCACGCGCGGCTGAGCCGTACCGAGTGGGCCGCCGTCGGCGTGGTTTGCGCGGGTCTCGCCATGCTGGCCCTCGCCGCCGGCGGCGAGGGCGGCCGGACCGGCTCGACCGCCCTGCGCTGGTCGATGCTCGGTATCGCCCTGGGTGTCCTGGTGATCGGCACGGCGGCCGGACGGCTGCCGGAGAAGTCGCGCGCACTGGTGCTGGGGCTGGGGGCGGGGTGCGGTTTCGGGGTGGTCGAGGTCGCTGTGCGGCTGATCGACGACGTCTCGCCGTCGGCACTGGTCGCCAACCCGGCGACGTATGCGCTGCTGTTGGGCGGAGGTGCGGCGTTCCTGCTGCTCACGTCCGCGCTGCAGCGGGGCTCGGTGACGACGGCGACGGCCGGCATGGTGATCGGCGAGACCATCGGCCCGGCACTGGTGGGCGTCGTCTGGCTCGGGGACCGTACGCAGGAGGGTCTCGGCTGGCTGGCGGTCACCGGGTTCGCGGTGGCGGTGGCGGGCGCGCTGGCGCTGACCCGGTTCGGCGAGGCTCCGGCGGACATCACCGAGCCGGACGTCCCGGGCGTGCCGTAGCGCGTATTACGCCGGTGCGGTCCTTCCGCACCCCCTACGGGAGCACCCGGCAGAGCGCCTCCAGGGTTCCCGCCCAGGCGCTGTCGGTCGGCGCCCCGTAGCTGATGACCAGGGCGTCGCTGCCCGCCTCCGCGTCCGTGTGCCGGAAGCGGGCCAGGCCCTCCAGTGCCAGGCCCTGCCAGGCGGCTGCCTGGATCACCGCTCGCTCGGTGCCCTCCGGGAGTTCGACCACGGCGTGCAGACCCGCGGCGATCCCGCTGACCCGGAGCGCGGGAGCACGTTCGGCGAGCGCGGCGACGAGCTGGTCGCGGCGGCGCCGGTAGCGCAGCCGCATGGAGCGCACATGGCGATCGTAGGCGCCGGACTCGATGAACTCCGCGAGCGTCAGCTGGTCGAGCGTGCTCGACACCCAGTCGACCTGGCCCTTGGCCTCGGCCACCGCCCCCGCCAGCCCCTGTGGCAGCACCATCCAGGCCAGCCGCAGCCCGGGCGCCAGGGACTTGCTGGACGTCCCCAGGTAGACGACCCGTTCCGGGTCGAGGCCCTGGAGGGCGCCGACCGGCTGCCGGTCGTAGCGGAACTCCCCGTCGTAGTCGTCCTCCAGGATCAGCCCGCCCGTGCCTCGCGCCCAGTCGACCGCCGCGGCCCGCCGGTCCGGATGGAGCGGGACCCCCGTGGGGAACTGGTGCGCGGGCGTCATCAGGACCGCGCCCACCCCGCGCATCCCGGCCAGTTCCCCGGTCCGGGAGCCGAGTCCGTCGAGCGGCAGGCAGGGGGTGCGCAGTCCGGCATCAGCGAGCAGCTGCCAGTGCATGTCCAGTCCGTACGACTCGACGGCCACCTCGCGCACCCGCCGCTGCCGCAGCACCTTCCCCATCAGCATCAGGCCGTGGACGAAGCCGGAACAGATCACGATCCGCTCCGGGTCGGCGTACACTCCGCGCGCCCGCGCCAGATAGCCGGCCAGTACGGTGCGCAGCTCGATGCGTCCGCGCGGGTCGCCGTATCCGAAGGCGTCGTTGGGCGCGGCGGTCAGGGCGCGCCGGGCCGCCTTGAGCCAGTCGGAGCGCGGGAACGTGGAGAGGTCCGGCGAGCCGGGCATCAGGCTGTACACGGGCCGTCGGCGCACCGGGCCGGATCGCGGCACCGTCGTGGCCACCGGGCGCGGTTCGGCCCGCTGTGCGACCCTCGTACCGGAGCCCTGCCGGGCGGTGAGCCACCCCTCGGCGACCAGTTCGGCGTAGGCGTCGGCGACGGTGTTCCGGGCGATACCCAGGTCCGCGGCGAGCGTCCGGGAGGACGGCAGCCGGGTACCGGGTGCCAGCCGCCCGGTCCGTACGGCCTCTCGCAGCGCGTCCATCAGCCCGGCCCGCAGTCCTGCCGCACCGGTCGGGTCGATGTGCAGGTCGGCTCCGAAAGTGGCCCAGGAATCGGTCATGAAAATGGACCATACCCGTGCGCCATCCACCCCGTAGCGTCGTATCCATGACCACGAACGAGCACTCCCACCCGAACTCCGGCCACGCCCCCGAGCGCAGCGCCCGCCTGCACTGGGCCCAGCTCGCCCCCGATGTCTACAAGGCCATGGTCCGGCTGGACGTCGCGTCCCGTAAGGGACTCGACCCGGTCCTCATCGAACTGGTGAAGGTCCGCGCCTCGCAGCTGAACCACTGTGCGTTCTGCCTCGACATGCACACCAAGGACGCGCTCGCAGCGGGCGAGTCCGTCGAACGGATCATTCAGCTCAGTGCATGGGAGGAGTCGCAGCACTTCTACACGGAGAAGGAGATCGCGGCGATCGAGCTGACGGAGGCCGTGACGGTCCTGACCGACGGTTTCGTGCCGGACGAGGTGTACGAGAAGGCCGCGAAGCACTTCGAGGAGACCGAGCTCGCCCAGCTGATCGCCGCCATCACGGTGATCAACGCCTGGAACCGGTTCGGTGTGACCACCCGGATGGTCCCGGGCCACTACACCCCGGGCGACATCAAGCACTGACCCTGATCCGGCGGATCCGGTCCGGGCGGCGCCCCGGACCGCTTGCCCACCCCACCCCAGGAGCCCCGCGATGACCGTGTCCGTTCTCCGCGCCCTGCACCACGGCCGCACCCCCGGCGACCCGCTGGTCCTCCCCGGCCCGTGGGACGCCGCGAGCGCCCGTGTCTTCGCCGACGCGGGCTTCCCGGCGCTGGCCACCCCGAGCGCCGGGGTTGCTGCCTCGCTCGGGTACGAGGACGGGGCGACGCCCGCCGCCGAGATGTTCGCGGCCGTCGCCCGGATCGTGCGCGCCGTCCCCGTACCCGTGTCGGCGGACATCGAGGCCGGTTACGGGCTGCCGCCGAAGGAGCTCGTGGAGCGTCTTCTGGCCACCGGCGCGGTCGGCTGCAATCTGGAGGACTCGGTGGACGGCGTTCTCCTCGACCCGCAGCGGCAGGCGGACCGGCTGGCCGAAGTGCGGGCGGTGGCGGGCGAGGACCTCTTCGTCAACGCCCGCGTCGATACGTTCGTACGCGGCGTCCCGGACGGCACGGACCAGGAGGCGGAGACGATCGCCCGGGCCCGGCTGTACGCGGCGGCCGGCGCGGACTGCATCTACCCGATCGCCGCGCCGCCCGAGTTCCTTCCCCGCCTGGCCGCCGCCGTCGCGGCCCCGCTCAACGCACTGGCGCTGCCGGCCGGCCCGACCCCGCGCCGGCTCGGCGAGCTGGGCGCCACGCGCATCACCTTCGGCCCCGGCCTGCAACGCCGGGCCATGGCAGCCGTGCGGGAGATGGCCGACCGGCTGCACGCCGGCTAGGGCGTGTATTCGAAAGTAGCGTCGTGCGCCCGCAGCCCGGCAGACGGGGCGGGGCACGCACGGGTCCGCATACGCGGCCGCCCCCGGCAGCAACGGCTGCCGGGGGCGGTGAGGTACGCGAAGGGCGTACGGACCGGACCGGGAACGACCGGATCCGGCGGTCAGATCAGGCCGAGCTCGCGGACGGCGTCGCGCTCCTCGGTGAGCTCCTGCACGGACGCGTCGATGCGCGCACGGGAGAACTCGTTGATGTCCAGGCCCTGGACGATCTCGTACTTGCCGTCCTTCGTGGTGACCGGGAAGGACGAGATGAGGCCCTCCGGCACACCGTAGGAGCCGTCCGACGGGATACCCATCGAGGTCCAGTCGCCGGCAGCGGTGCCGTTGACCCAGGTGTACACGTGGTCGATGGCGGCGTTGGCGGCCGAGGCGGCCGAGGACGCGCCACGGGCCTCGATGATCGCGGCGCCGCGCTTGGCGACGGTCGGGATGAAGGTGTCGGCCAGCCACGCCTCGTCGTTGACGATCTCGGCGGCGTTCTTGCCGACGATCTCCGCGTGGAAGATGTCCGGGTACTGGGTCGCCGAGTGGTTGCCCCAGATCGTCAGCTTCTTGATGTCGGAGACGGCGGCACCGGTCTTGGCGGCCAGCTGCGAGATCGCGCGGTTGTGGTCCAGGCGGGTCATCGCGGTGAAGCGCTCGGCCGGCACGTCCGGGGCGGCAGCCTGCGCGATGAGCGCGTTGGTGTTGGCCGGGTTGCCGACGACGAGGACCTTGATGTCGTCCGCGGCGTTGTCGTTGATGGCCTTGCCCTGCGGCTTGAAGATGCCGCCGTTGGCGGAGAGCAGGTCGCCGCGCTCCATGCCCTTCGTGCGCGGGCGGGCGCCGACGAGCAGGGCGACGTTCGCACCGGCGAAGCCGACGTTGGCGTCGTCCGTGATCTCGATGTTGCGCAGCAGCGGGAAGGCGCAGTCGTCGAGCTCCATGGCGGTACCCTCGGCGGCCTTCAGCCCCTGCGGGATCTCCAGGAGGCGCAGGTTGACCGGCACGTCCGGGCCGAGCAGGTGGCCGGAGGCGATGCGGAAGAGCAGCGCGTAGCCGATCTGGCCGGCTGCGCCGGTCACGGTGACATTCACGGGAGTGCGGGTCATGGCGATCTCCGTTAGACAGCTGGCGGTGGGGGTCCCTGCCCCTGGTGCTGGATATCCCCTGAATCTTGATGTGAAGAGATATCCAGCGTTCAGGCTATCCGACCCGGGACCTCCCGGCCGCCCGGCCCCCTGTGGCACCGCACACAGCCGGTCACTCACTGTTCACCGCGCCCCGTCCGTTCTCACTCGTCGGCAGCAGTGGTGCACTCCTTCGTACCGGAGGCGAGGGTCGCGCACGCCTTGGCGTCGGCGGCCTTCTCCACTGCGACCATGGGGGTGTACGCGTCCGCACCCGCGTCCACCGCGCCGTCCTGCCCTGCGGCGCCGCCCGCGGTGATCCGTACCGTGCCCCCCCCGGACGGCATCGGTGATGCGGGCCCACGCCGCGCCACACGTCCTGCTGTACCGCACCTCGACGAGACTTCCGCCGATCGTGGCACTGGAGACCGTGCGCGCGGACCGGCCGTCGCACCCCATGCCCTCCGGGTCCTGTCCCGTGCAGTCGGCGCCGCTGCATGCGGCCCCGGCGGGCCGTGCGGACGCACCGGTCGCCGGTGATGCGGACGACGGGGTGGCCGCGGCCTTCCCGCCCTTGTCGTCGCCGCCCGGGCGGGTCAGGAGTACCGCCGCGGCCAGCACCAGCAGTGCGCCCACCACACCGGTGAGCACCAGGATCAGCCTGCGGCGGCCGGCCTGCTCCCGCCGGACGCCGTCGGGCCGCGGCGGCCGGTCCTCCGGCTGCGGCGCCCGGGGTGCGTTCCCACGCTGGATCGGTACGGATGGCAGGTGCCCTCCGCCGCCCGCACCCGCGCCTTCGCCCATGTCCACGGAAGTGCCGGTGGTCCGGCCGCCGAAGCGGCGGCTCCTGTCGTCACCCGAAGGGTTCGGCCCGAACTCGCCGAGCGCCGCGCGCGCCTGCGCGACCCGGATGCCTTCCATCGTCAGGTCGTGGCGCATCTCGGAGCGGCTCCAGGCCCGCTCCGCCAACTCCCACATGGTGGCCAGATGCGCCTGGTCGGCGCCCGTGACCTCGGCCAGAACGACGATCGCGCCCTTGGGGGCGAGCAACCGCCCGTTCAGGTAGCGCTCCCACGACGTCTTGCTGTAACCCGTGCGGTCGGCCACCGCTGCGACACTCAGCCCGCGGCGGTCAATAAGCCTGCGCAGCTGGCCCGCAAACTCCCTCACCTGCGGATCGAGTTCATCCGGTAATGCCTTCCAACGAGGCATTTTCCCCCTCCGTTCCCCCGAACGTGCTTGGCGTGCCCCGCTCTTCCGTCGCCCTGTCGCTCCCCTGCCCCGATACGGCGGTCCACCACTGCTGACTACCCAGAAGGATGCCCGGAGGCAGGCTGCCGATTGCGGGAGAGATGGCGCACGGTGGCGTTCGGGGATCGGCGCGCACCTCGCGCGCCCCTTTCCGTGGCGCTCCACCGCGCCGGACCGCCACCGTCGCGCAACGATCACGCCGTGGCGGAATGGTCACTTCCGTGCCACAGGCCCCTGGCATCCCTTGATCCCTGACACCCCGTCGACAAAGCTGACGTCAGGTCGGGGCAAGGCCGCTCAAGTCGCCACGTTCCGGGGCAACCGCGCCCCGGTGGGCTCCGGCCTCGGGTGTCCGTCCCTCCTCGGGGGAGGGGACGGACACCACAGATCGGCGTGCGGGCAGTCGGCGCGAGGCCGTCAGAGCCACGCGATCTCCTTCTGCAGGTTCACGTCGAGCACGTCCAGGAACTCCTCCGTGGTCAGCCACGGGGCGTCCGCGGAGATCAGCCGCGCCAGATCCTTGGTCATCCGACCGCCTTCCACGGTCTCGACGCAGACCCGCTCCAGCGCTTCGGCGAACGCGACCACCTCCGGTGTGCCGTCCAGCCTGCCGCGGTGGGCGAGTCCGCGGGTCCAGGCGAAGATCGACGCGATCGGGTTGGTCGACGTCGCCTCGCCGCGCTGGTGCCGGCGGTAGTGACGGGTGACCGAGCCGTGCGCGGCCTCCGCCTCGACGGTCCTGCCGTCGGCGGAGGTCAGGACCGAGGTCATCAGGCCGAGCGAGCCGAAACCCTGCGCGACGACGTCGGACTGGACGTCGCCGTCGTAGTTCTTGCAGGCCCAGACGTAGCCGCCCTCCCACTTGAGCGCCGAGGCGACCATGTCATCGATCAGGCGGTGCTCGTAGGTGAGACCCGCCTTCGCGAAGTCCGTGCGGAACTCGGTGTCGAAGACCTCCTGGAAGATGTCCTTGAAGCGGCCGTCGTACGTCTTGAGGACGGTGTTCTTCGTCGACATGTACACGGGGTAGGCGCGCGCGAGTCCGTAGCGGAACGAGGCACGCGCGAAGTCGCGGATCGCCTCGTCGTGGTTGTACATCGACAGCGCGACACCGGCACCCGGGTACTCGTGGACCTCGACCTCGACGGGATCGGAGCCGTCCTTCGGCGTGTAGGTCATGGTGAGGGTCCCCGGGCCGGGGATGTTCAGTTCGGTGGCGTGGTACTGGTCGCCGAAGGCGTGCCGTCCGACGACAACGGGCTTGGTCCAGCCCCGCACGAGCCGCGGCACGTTCTGCATGATGACCGGCTCACGGAAGACGACGCCGCCGAGGATGTTGCGGATGGTGGCGTTCGGCGAGCGGTACATCGCCTTGAGCCCGAACTCCTCGACCCGCTCCCTGTCCGGCGTGATCGTGGCGCACTTGATGCCGACGCCGTACTTCTTGATGGCGTGGGCGGCGTCGACCGTCACCCGGTCGTCGGTGGCGTCCCGGTTCTCCATGCCCAGGTCGAAGTACTTCAGCTCGATATCGAGGTACGGCAGGATCAGCCTGTCCTTGATGAAGGACCAGATGATGCGGGTCATCTCGTCGCCGTCGAGCTCGACGACGGGGCTGGCTACCTTGATCTTGGCCATGGAGCGGACACATCCCTCTCACGCTTCGGCTGCAGATTTATCTCGATGCCAAGATACTCGATATCGAGATATGCGATGGCGGTTTTCTTCCCCTGCACAGAACTGCGGCCCCCTCGCACCTGTCGGGTGCGAGGGGGCCGCAGCGGGGCCGCACGGGCGGCGGTGTCAGCGGATCGTGAACCGGACCGCGTTCTCCAGGAAGGGGAGGTCGAGCCATGGCTTGGGCTGCGCCACGAGTGCGAGCATCACGATCAGGACGCCCAGGAGTCCGTACGTCACCAGGTCGGTGAAGCGGGAACGGACCGCGAGCATGCCCACCGAGGGGACGACGCAGCGCAGCACGGCGCCCCCGATGAGGGCCGCGCCGATCAGTATCGTGCCGATCCGGAAGGCCTCCGCGAAGGGGTTCAGGACGACGATCAGCAGTCCGATCCCGGCCGTGCAGAGCACGGACAGCAGCGGCCACTGACGGGCCGGGGCGGGCGCGTCCCCCGACGCGGCCCGGCCACCGCCCTCGGGGCGGGCGGTGTCCCGGGTGAACGACGGGAACCGCCGCGATCCGCGCGGGCCGCCACCGGGGGCGGAGACGGTGTCGTCCGGGCCCCGGTCCGAGCCGCTGTCGCCGGAGCCCTCGCCCTCGGCTCCGCTGTCCGGCTCGCGGCTGTCGGAGCCGCGCGCAGCGCCGCTGGAGTCGCCGCCCGCGCCGGCCTGCGCGCCGCGTGCCACGTCGTCCCGCGAACCTGCGGCCGAGCCCGCATCGGAGCCGGAAGCCGAGCCCGCGTCCGCGCCGGAACCGCCCTCCGGCCCGGTTCCCGAGTCGCCGCCCCGCCGCGCGTCCGCACCCCGGACCGGCCGGGCACCGTCGTCCGCTGCCGCCCCGCCGGAAACCTCCACCGCCGTCACCTCCTCATCCGGCGGCGCCGGAATCGCCCGGTCCGCCGCGGCGGCCGGATCGGCCGGACTCGTACCAGCACCCATGGGGGTTCCCTCCGGATCAGGTCAGCCGGCGGAGCCGGAAGACGCGGCGGCCGCGTCGCGCTCGGCCGCCTCGACCACGTTGACGAGCAGCTGGGCGCGGGTCATCGGGCCCACACCGCCCGGGTTCGGCGAGATCCACGCGGCGACCTCTGCCACACCGGGGTGCACATCGCCGACGATCTTGCCGTGCTCGTCCCGGCTGACGCCGACGTCGAGCACGGCAGCGCCCGGCTTCACGTCCTCGGGCTTGATGATGTGCGGGACACCCGCGGCGGCGACGATGATGTCGGCCTGCTTGAGCTGGGCGGCGAGGTCACGCGTACCGGTGTGGCACTGGGTGACGGTGGCGTTCTCGGACTTACGGGTCAGCAGCAGCGGGATCGAGCGGCCGATGGTGACACCGCGGCCGACGACCACGACGTGCGCCCCGTTGATCTCCACACCGTGGTGGCGGAGCAGCTGGACGACGCCCTGCGGGGTGCACGGCAGCGGACCCGTCTCGTTCAGGACGAGGCGGCCGAGGTTCATCGGGTGCAGACCGTCGGCGTCCTTGGCCGGATCCATCAGTTCCAGGACCCGGTTGGTGTCGATGCCCTTGGGAAGGGGAAGCTGCACGATGTAACCCGTGCAGTCGGGGTTCGCGTTGAGCTCCCGTACGACGTCCTCGATCTCCTCCTGGGTGGCGGTGCCGGGGAGTTCGCGCTGGATGGAGCCGATGCCGACCTGCGCGCAGTCGCGGTGCTTTCCGTTCACGTACCAGCGGCTGCCCGGGTCGTCCCCGACGAGCAGGGTTCCCAGGCCAGGGGTGATGCCCTGCGCCTTGAGGGCCGCCACGCGGGCGGTCAGGTCGGACTTGATCGCGGCTGCAGTGGCCTTGCCATCGAGAATCTGGGCAGTCATGATGCCCATCCTCGCGGATGACCCCGCCCGCATACCAATTCTGGGTGTCGCCGGTTGCCATCAGGTTGCGCTTGCACAACACATACGGCTATTGGCTGGACAAAAAGCCGATGTCAAGACCACGATGAGCCGCGCAGCACCGCGGACAGTGTCGGGGGGACAGGCCGTTCTGATTGTGCACCGTTCCTCCGCGCGGACCGCGTCGTCCCCGCACATTTCTCAACGGAGGAAATTCGCCATGAGCTTCGGCGACCCGAACAACCCCTATGGCCAGCAGCAGGGCGGGCAGCCGGGCTACGGCTACCCCCAGCAGGCCCCGCAGGGCGTGCCGCAGCAGGGCGGCTATCCCGCAGCCCCGCCGGTCCAGGGCGGCTATGGCTTCCCTGGTGTGCCCACCGAGATGCCGGGCGGCGTGAAGGCGGCCCGGGTCATGCTCTACGTGATCACTGGCCTGCAGGTCATCGGCGCGGTCATCTTCGCGATCGCCGCTGCGGCCGTGAATGCCGCCAAGAACGACGCGACGCTCAAGGACGACGTTCAGTTCCAGCAGCTTGCCGACTTCTCCGGCGCTGCCCTGTGGGGCATCGTGGCCTTCGCAGTGCTGTGGGGCGTCCTTGCCGTGTTCCTGGCCGTGAAGTTCGGCAAGGGGACCAACGGCATCCGCATCACGGCGATCGTCTTCGGTGCGATCACCGCGATTCTCGGTATCTACCCGTTCGTCGTCTTCGGTCTCGTCCACACGGTTCTCGCCGTGCTGATCATCGTCTTCGTCGCGAGGGCCGACGGCAGCGCCTGGTTCAACCGCCAGCAGCAGCCGCAGTACTGATCCGGCCGCGGGCCTGCCGGCCCGCCGTCGCAGTACCGCGGGCAGTGCAGGGGGGACAGGCCGTTCTGATTGTGCACCGTTCCTCCGCGCGGACCGCGTCGTCCCCGCACATTTCTCAACGGAGGAAATTCGCCATGAGCTTCGGCGACCCGAACAACCCCTATGGCCAGCAGCAGGGCGGGCAGCCGGGCTACGGCTACCCCCAGCAGGCCCCGCAGGGCGTGCCGCAGCAGGGTTACGGCTACCCGCAGGCCCCGCCCGTTCAGCCCGGTTACGGCTTCCCGGGCGCACCGGTCGAGATGCCGGGAGGTGTGAAGGCGGCACGGGTGATGCTGTGGGTGGTTGCCGCCTTCCAGATCATCGCCGCCATCATCGCCTTCGCGGGCATGGGCGCCGTCTCCGACGCGGTCGACAGCGCCGGCACCACGGCAGACACCCAGACGATCGAGAACTTCGGCAAGGGCATCCTGGCGTTCATCGGCGTGCTCGCCCTGATCTTCGCCGGGCTCTCCGTCGCACTGGCGCTCAAGATGAAGACCGGCGGCAACGCCACCCGCGTCTGCGCCATCGTCTACGGCGCGTTCATCTGCTTCGGTGGCATCTTCCAGCTGCCGCTGGGCATCGTCACCATCGCGCTCGGCGTTCTGATCATCGTCTTCGTGGCGAAGTCGGACGGCGCCGCCTGGTTCCAGCGCCCGCGCGCCTGAGCCGAGCGACCGCCGCGGTCGACTCAGCACAAAGCCGCAGAAATGGCCGAAGGCCGTAACCCGTGCGGGTTACGGCC
>NZ_JBLVKW010000017.1:0-129212 GCF_048270745.1 Streptomyces sp. NPDC056231
CGCAGCGAACTCCGGCGCTTCGCGCCTCCGGGCCGAGGATGCGTTTCCCTCCCCGGCTGAAGCCGGGGATACCCACGCAAGATCACGGATGGAACTGCTCCGTGAGATCGGCCGCTGGCCGCGGGAGCTTCCGGGCCGGTGATTCCCGTCGGGCGACCCGGAAGGTCTCAGGGGTGCGGGTCCCGCGGCGCGACGAGACCCGACTCGTAGGCGAAGACGACGAGTTGGGCCCGGTCACGGGCGCCCAGCTTCGTCATCGCCCGGCTGACATGTGTCTTCGCGGTGAACGGGCTGATCACCATGTGCGCGGCGATCTCCTCGTTGGTCAGCCCCCGTGCGGCCAGCGCACTCACCTCGCGTTCGCGCCGGGTCAGGGTCTCGAAGCCGGGGGCCGTGGCCCGGTCGGGCGGCCGGGAGACGAACTCGCCGATCAGACGGCGGGTGATGGCAGGCGACAGCAGCGCGTCGCCGCGGGCCGCGACACGGATGGCCTGGAGGAGTTCGGCGGGCTCGGTGTCCTTGAGAAGGAACCCGGCGGCCCCGGCGCGCAGCGCGTCGAAGACGTACTCGTCGAGCCCGTAGTTGGTGAGGATGACGACATGGACACCGGCCAGCAGCGGGTCGGCGGCGATCTCGCGGGTGGCCTCGATACCTCCCATCACGGGCATCTGTACATCGACGAGGGCAACGTCCGGGGTGTGGTGGCGGGCGAGTTCCACTGCCTGACGGCCGTCGGTCGCCTCGCCGATCACTTCGATGCCGTCCTCGGAGTCCAGCAGGGCACGGAATCCGGCGCGCATCAGGGCCTGGTCGTCAACGATCAGCACCCGGATCGTGTCCTGATGGTTCATAGCGCGGTTCCCGTTGTCCGCAGGGGCAGTTCGGCACGTACGGAGAAGCCGCCGCCAGGGCGTGGCGCGGCGGCGAGGGTGCCACCGAGGGCCCTGACACGCTCGCCCATGCCGGTGAGGCCGGTGCCCGGGGTGACGGAATCGCCGGGGGCGCAGGGGCCCTGATCGTCGACGCTCACAGTCAGCACATTTGCCTCGTAGACGAGTTCGACGGTCGTCCGGGCGCGGTCGGCGTGCCGGGCCACATTGGTGAGTGCTTCCTGCACGATGCGGTAGGCGGCCCGGTCGATGTCCGACGGCAGGGTGCGTTCGACGCCGGTGACGGTGACGGACAGTGCGATGCCCGCGGTGCGGGCCCGCTCGGCCAGCTCGTCGATGCGGTCCAGCCCCGTGCCCGGCTCCACCACATCGGTGCGAAGCACCTCCAGGGTCGCCCGCAGCTCCCGCATCGCTTCGCCGCTCGCCTCCTGGATCGCAAGCAGTGCGGGCTCCACCTCGCTGCCCCGCTTGCGGGCCAGGTGAACGGCAACTCCGGCCTGGAGCTTGACGATCGAGATGGAGTGGGTCAGCGAGTCGTGCAGCTCCCGGGCGATTCGCAGCCTCTCCTCCCCGGCCCGGCGCAGCGCCGCCTCGTCGCGGCTGCGTTCGGCGTCGAGCGCCCGCTGCTCGGTCTGGCGGAGATACGCCTGCCAGTTCTTGTCGATGAGTCCGGTGACCCCGGCGCAGAGGAACCAGCCGAGCAGCAGCAGGGTGCGCTCGATGGTGTCCTGTGCGCTTGGTGCGGCGACGATCAGGACCGTGAAGTACCCGGCGAGGAAGAGGGCGCCGGCGGCGATGCCCCACACGCGGTGTCCACTGCGTGCCGCCGCATGCACGGCGGACAGCACGGGGAACGCCGCCCAGCTTCCGGGGTGGGCGTGCACGACGTACGCCAGCATGGAGACGGTGGTGACGGCGAGCACGGCGCGCGGCGCCCGCCGGTGCCCGGCGAGTGCCAGGGTGCCGACTGCGACGAGCAGCAGGTCGAGCGTGTCCGGCCTTGAGGCGGCGCAGGCAGCGGCGAGGACCGCCGCGCAAATCGCGACGGCGAGTGCGGTGTCCAGCAGGTGAGTCCGCCGGTCGATGTCCCCCTGCATGCGCCGCACCCTAACTCCGCCCCGACAGCGTGGTCATCATCCTGCGGGACGGATTCCGCGCTACTCCCGGGGCAGCAGTCGAGGCCACCGCCGGTCGGCCGGGACCATCCTCAACTGCCTTCGGCCGTAAGACGACCGGGCACCGTCCGACGGGTGAGCATCGTCGCCATGACCGGACCCTTTCGATACACCTCACCCGAACCTCCGAAGTCGGCGACCGGAGCGGTCGCCGATGTGTACGCACAGCTGGCCACCGACTTCGGTATCGACCGCGCCGTGACCTTTGTCGTGCTGTCCGCCGCGCCGCCGCTGCTGGCCGGCACCTGGGCCGTCATGCGGGAGTCCCTGCTGGCCGGGCAGGCATCGCGCACCGGAAAGGAGGTGGTGGCGGCCGGGGTGTCGCTCGCCAACCGGTGCCCGTTCTGCGTCACCGCGCACACCGTGCTCCTGCATGCCACCGGCGACCACACCCTGGCCGAGAGAATCGCCCGCGGCGAACAGCCCGAGGACTCCCGACACCGTCAACTGCTGGCGTGGGGAAAGGATATGAGCAAGCCGCAGCCGTTCCCGTCCGGGGAGGCACCGGAGTACATCGGGACCGCGCTGGTGTTCCACTTCATCAACCGGATCGTGTCGTCCCTGCTGACCGAGGAGATGCTGCCCGGGGGTGCCGAGAAGTACCGCCTGGTACGGAGCGTGGCGGGCCGCTCGCTGGCCCGTACGGTCCGCCGCGAGCTTGTCCCCGGCGAGAGCCTGGCCCTGCTCGAGACGGAGGGGCCGCCGCCCGAGTGGGCGGCGGACACCCCTATCGGCACCGCGTTCGGCGCGTTGCGAGCGGCGGCGCACCTGGGCGCGGGGCTGCTCAGTGACGAGGACGCCGCCCTGGTACGGGCATCGGTCGCGGCCTGGGACGGCGTGACCCCGCTCCCTCTGCACGGCGAGGAGCTGCCCGACCGGGCGGAGCGGCCGGGAGCACGGCTCGCGCTGCTCGCGGCGCGTGCCCCGTACCGGATCACCGACGAGGACGTGGCGGCCTGGCTGGCGCCGCCGTTCACCGATCACTGCCTGGTTCATCTGATCGCGTTCGGCTCGATCTGCGCCGTCGAACGCATCGAGGCAACCCTGACCGCAAGGACCAAGGAGCACGCATGACCGTCACCGACGCGTGGAACGGACCGATCGGCCTGCACTGGGCCGACCATCCCGACCGCTACAACGCCATGCTGGCCCGCTTCGACGAGCCGCTGTTCGACGCTGCGGCTATCGGCACGGAGGACCGGGTCGTCGACATCGGCTGCGGCAGCGGGCCCTCGACCCGGACCGCCGCCCGGCACGCACCGCGGGGCCGGGTTACCGGCGTCGACGTCTCCTTGCCGCTCGTCGAACGCGCCAGGGCTCTCACCGACCCCGACGAATTCCCCTCGGTCTCGTACGAGTTGGGGGACGCACAGGTCCATCCTTTCGAGCCGGGCGGCTATGACGTGGCGATCAGCCGGGGCGGCGTCATGTTCTTCACCGACCACATCGCGGCGTTCACCAATATCGCGCGTGCCCTGCGCCCCGGCGGCCGGCTGGCGTTCATCAGCCCGCAGCCCCCGTCGCCGGACGGCGAGGAGCGCAAGGCGCTCGGGCTGCTGGCTTCCCTGCTGGGACAGGAGCACCCGGTGGAGAACGCCGTCGCGGACGCCATGACCTCGCTCTCGGACCCGGAGCACGTCCGCAAGGTGCTGGGCACGGCGGGCTTCGAGGAGATCGGCATCGCCTCCGTGACGGCCGCGACCTGCTGGGGGCGGGACGCGGCGGACGCGGTGGACTTCTTCATCTCCCGTACGCCGGGGCTCACCGTCTCCGGCACCACCCGGGCCTCGATGACGAAGACCCTGCTGCCGTACGAGACGGCGGAGGGCGTGCTGCTGCCGGCGGGGGTGTGGGTGGTCGGCGCTCGCCGCCCGCTCTGACCGGCGGGGTGTCAGGCGTCCGCGGAGGCCGGCGGCCGGTGCTCGTACCAGCGCTGATCGGCCTCCAGCTGGGCGGCGAGGGAGATCAGCAGCTCCTCGCTGCGGGAGGGGCCGAGCAACTGGGCACCGATGGGGAGCCCGTCGGCGGTGAAGCCGGCCGGCACATTGATGCCGGGCCACCCCAGCACGTTCCACGGCCAGGCGTACGGGCACGCCTCGGTGATCGCCACATCGGTGCGCCAGGCGCTCAGGCCGTCGAATGCGCCGATCCGGGGCGGCGGCGCTGCGGTGGTCGGGGTGAGCAGTACGTCGAACCGGGCTCCCGCCCGGGGCGCGTGGAAGAGCGCACCGATCCTGCGCTGCTGGCGCACCTCCCGGGCCCGGGCCGCCCGCACTGCCCGGCCCCCGAGCCGGGTGCCGGTGCGCAGGGCGCTGCGGGTGCGCGGGTCGAGGAGGGCAGGTTCGGGGTGGAGCGCGGCAAGTTCGGCGATCCCGGCCGTGGCACGGGGGAGGAAGCCGAGACCGATCAGCCCGTAACGGGGCCTGGCCTCCTCGACCTGATGGCCGAGCCGGGCGAGCGCCTCGGCGAGTGCCGCGACAGCCCGTCGTACTTCGGGGTGCGGGGCGGTACGGGTGAGGGTGAGCGGGGGCTGCCACGCGAGGGCGATCCGCAGCCGGCCGGGGTCGCGGCCGGCGGCGGCGGAGGCCGCGACGGGCGGGGGCCGGTGCAGGTCGTCGGGGTGCGGTCCGGCGGCCGCGTCGAGCAGCAGGGCGGCGTCGGCGACGGTGCGGGCCAGCGGCCCGTTGACGGTGAGGCCCTGGAAGGCGTCGTGGTGCGGGTGGACCGAGATCCGTCCGCGCTGCGGCTTGATGCCGACGAGATGGGTCCAGGCGGCCGGGATACGGACGGACCCGGCGCCGTCCGAGCCGAGGGCCGCGGGCACCAGCCCGGCGGCCACGGCCGCGGCGGAACCGCCGGACGACCCACCGGGGGTGTGGTCGGTGTTCCACGGGTTACGGGTGGCACCGAAGGCAGGTCCTTCGGTGAAGGGCCACTGCCCGAGCTCGCAGGAGTTGGTCTTGCCGACGATCACGGCCCCGGCGGCGCGGAGCCGGCGGACGGCCTCGCTGTCGGTGGTGGCTGCGGGCAGGTCGCCGCGGCAGCCGAAGTAGGTGGGCATTCCGGCGACATCGGTGTCGTCCTTGACGGCGACCGGCACCCCGAGCAACGGCAGCCGCTCCCCCCCGGCGAGGCGCCGGTCGGCTTCGGCGGCCTCCGCGAGCGCTTCGGTGACACGCAAGTGCCGGAAGGCATTGAGGGTGCTCTGGCTCGCTTCGATGCGTTCGAGGGCGGCGGACACCTGCTGGGTCGAGGTGGTCCGGCCGTCGGCCAGCTCGCGTGCGCTGTCCGCCAGTCCGGTCGACTCCGTGAACTCTGCTGAGGACATGGGCTGTACGCCTCCCGGATTTCGGCGCGTTCCCGCGCCTTCCGCATCTGTCCGCCCAAGCGAACTTACTGGAGGGTAACGAGTAGCGGGCGGTCTGCTCAACCGTTCGGCGGGGAGTGTCAGTCCCCGTTGCCGGTTTCTCCGACAGGAGTGGACAGAACCGAACGGCCGAGGTGAGGCCTGTGGGAGCAGAGTTCGCGGGAGAGCTCGAGACGCACCTGACGGTGCGCCTCGACACCGCGGTCGGCGCCATGGATGCGAGTTCGCGCCTGGAACACTGGGCGGGCAGGACCGGACTGAAGCTCACCCGCATCGCCTTGGACCGCGGTTCCATGCCCGACCAGCCCATGCCGACCGAGACCGGGCGCGGCCCCCTCACCGAGCGGCGGGCCGCCGCCCTGCTCCGTTCGGCCGAACTGCGGGCGGCGGACTTCCCCGTCATACGAGTGAAAATCGAGGCCGCTCCCTGGAACGCGGACATACCGCAGATGGCGGACGAGGCTGCCGCGCTGTCCCCTGTCGGCCACTTCGAAGCACCACATCAAGCTGCCGCTGGGGGAACCGGAGGTGGCCACGGCACGGGCCGTGGCCGAACGGCACAGCGCGCACCGATCGCGCAACGCCCGCCGTGCGGCCCGGGAGGAGGGGCACGAGCGGTTCGTCATCCAGCGCTGCCGCGCGGGTCGGCCGCCCTGAGGCCCGCGCCCGGCCTGGGCCGGCGCCGGACGGCGCTCCGGAGCGAGTCCGCGAGCCGTGCCGTCGGCGCCGGCCTGTGGGCGTCGGATCAGATGTGACCGCCAGGCGTCACGGTGAAGGACGCCGGACCGGCCGGCAGGTCCACGGTGTACTGGCGCAGGTAGGTGTCCAGGTACGGTGAGCGGTCGCCCTGGGTGGCCACGTCGTCGGACGGGTCGTCCAGGGACAGCCTCAGCACGGCGCCCGAGACGTCGATGGTCTGGCCCGACGGGGCGTCACGCCACGACCCGGTCTGGATCGAGCCTATCTCCACAGCCAGGACATGACCGGCCGCCAGCGTCCAGTCGGTCGCCTTGAGGTCGACGCTCATCCGGCCCTTCTTCAGCAGGGAGACCTGCTCGTCGAACATCACGGCCTTGCCGTCCGGGCCGACGTCGTAGAGCTTGAGCATGAGGTTGCCCTCGCCCTTCACGGTCAGCGAGATGTTCGGCGCGGCAGTCAGCCGCACGTCCTGGGCGAGCGGCTGCGACCAGACGAAGAAGCTGGAGCCGACCTCACCGGCCTGCTGCTTCTTCGCGATCCCCTTGGCCAGACCCTTGGGCGCCGGCTGCTCGGTCGCCGGGGCGTTCTCCATGTCCCAGTTACCCGACGGCTGGACCGCCTTGGGCGCCGGCGTGCCGGCTGTGGCCAGGACGGCGCGGGCGGAGGCACCGCCGTCGTCGAGGTAACTGCCGTTCCCCAGCGGGAGGGTGACGTCGCGCTCCACCGCCGGCCAGGTGTCCTGGGCGCGCCAGTGGCCGGTGGAGTCCTCGACGGAGTACATCGGGTAGTCGACCGAGGGCTCAACTCCCTTGAGGTACTGGTCGTAGAAGGACAGCGTCTCGCCGTACCAGTTCTCGCGTCCCATGGCCAGGCGGCCGTCCCTCACCCGGTCTCCACCACGCACGTGGTCCCACTGTCCGACCCAACCGCGCTCCGGGCCGGTGTGGTTGGTGAGGTACTCCTGCATCTCCTCGGGCTTGGTGTTGTTCTCGATGAAGCCCTGGGTGACGAAGAGCGGCGTGTTGGTGCCCTGAGCCATCTTGGCCAGGTCACGGGAGGTCCAGAACGGGTCGTTCTGGTCTGAAATCCGGTAGCCGGCCGAGTTCTCGGTCAGGCACTGGGGGTGGGAGTTCTCGTACCGGGCGTTGGCCTGGTAGTGCGCGTCGTCGTCCGGCAGCGGAGCCATCGTGGCAATGCCGTTGTAGGCATTGGCGGTTCCGGTCACATTCGGGCGGGGGACCCCGTTGGAGTAGATGTACTGGTACATGTCCCAGAGGGGCTCCTGGGCAACGACGGCCTTCAGCGGGGACTGCTTCAGGTTGTTGCCGATGAGGCCGGTGACGGCGTCGTAGGACTTGCCGTACATGCCCACCGCGCCGGTCGACCACGACTGGCTCGCGGCCCAGTTGATCGCGGCCTTCACGTCGGCCTGCTCCCCGGGACCGCCCCAGTCGAGGCAGCCGGTCGAGCCGCCGAAGCCGCGCAGGTCGACCATGAGGAACGCGTAGCCGTGGGCGAAGAGGTCGCTGCCCTCGATGAAGTCCTGGAAACGACTCGAGGGACCGGTGTGGGTCCAGCCCTCGGGGCCTGTCTGGCCCGCGTGTCCGAAGTACGGGCCGATGGAGAGGATGACCGGCACCTTCTGCCCGGCGGGCACGCCTTTGGGCATCAGCAGGTCGCCGTGCAGTTCGGTACCGGAGCCGTCCGAGGACGGGAAGTAGTGCTGGGTCCAGACCGAGCCCTCTGGGACACGGTCGTTCTGCTCGTGCGTGATGCCGTCGGCCGCGGTGGCGACCTCGGCGGTCCGGGTCTGAGCGGAAGCGGCGGTCGGTGACGCGACGGCGGGGCCGGCGAGTGCGCCGGTCAGCGCCAGAGTGGTGACGAGTGCCGAGGCGGCCCAGCCGGGCGCGCGACGTCTGTTCACTGGCTCTCCAGAGTCGTCGGTACGGAGTGGGGCGGCGGTTCCGGCTGAGCGGCAGCCCCCTGCCCGCCGTCGCCGCAGCGACGACGGACGGTCGCACACACATCAAGAACGGGACCGTGTGTGCGAACCCCGGCCGGAACCGATGGTTAGAGACCCTAAGGTCATCACTGAAACGCGTCAACGGTGCTGTATAGCCCTTGTGTTATTGATGTGACGGGAGCAAGTACGTTGCCCATAGGGACGGTTGCATGAGAGGAAGGTGCGAACGCCGGCTGCTGACGCAGCCCGTCCAGGAAAACCTCGGACGCAGGTCAGAGGCCCTTCCGAAGGAGAAACCGCAGGTAGCGGCAGACAAGTCGGGCTGTACGCCGGGTACAGGCTCCCTACCCCGGTGTCACAGCGGCAAGGGTGGCTCTCCTCCTGCCGCAGGAGATCGCCGCATCCTCGCCCTGCGGATGGCGTGCACGCCCCCGCCTCGCGGCGGGCGCCGCGAGGCGGGGGCGGCTGCGGGGTTTCGGGCTCTCAGCGTCTGGTGCGTTCACCAAGGTTGAGGAGGGTGTAGAGGAGGAGGGAGGAGGCGAGGCCGACGGCCCAGCCGTAGTCGGCGAGGGGTTTGAGGACGGGGATGAGGCCGTCGACGGGGAAGGGACCCTGTGCGGTGCCGTTGGCGTCGATGGTGGAGTAGGAGCCGCCGATGGCGAGGACGCCGCCGACGAGGAGGGCGAGGACGGCGCGCAGGTTCCAGCCGGCCGTGTACCAGTAGCGGCCGGCAGGGCTGTACAGCTCGTCCAGGGCGAGTTGGGTGCGGCGGACGATCCAGTAATCGGCGATCAGGATGCCCGCGACGGTGCCGAGCAGGCCGCCGACGACGCCCAGCCAGGTGAAGATGTAGACGTGCGGGTTGGCGATCAGCTTCCACGGCATGATGGCGATCCCGACCACGCCCGTGATCAGCGCGCCGGTACGGAAGTTGATGAAGCGCGGGACCAGGTTGGCGAGGTCGTACGCCGGGCTGACGACGTTGGCCGCGATGTTCACCGACAGGGTGGCGACCAGAACCACGAGCAGGGCGAAGAGCGTCCCGGCGACGCTGTCCATCTTCGCGGCGAGCGCGATCGGGTCCCAGATCGGGACGCCGTAGACCGCCTGCGAGCCCGAGGTGACCAGCACCGAGAGCAGCGCGAACAGCGTCATGGTGGTGGGCAGGCCCAGGGCCTGGCCGCGCATCTGGGCGCGCTGGCTGCCGCCGAAACGGGTGAAGTCCGGGATGTTGAGCGACAGCGTGGACCAGAACCCGATCATGCCCATCAGAGCCGGGAAGAACACCATCCAGAAACCGCTGCCCCACCCCAGCGCCGACGGCTGCGACAGCAGCGGACCGAACCCGCCCGCCTTCACCGCGATCCACGCCAGCAACGCCAGCGCGCCCACGATCACGAACGGTGCGGCCCAGTTCTCGAACCGCCGCAGGGTCTCCATGCCCCGCGCGATCACCGCGATCTCCAGCGCCCAGAACAGACCGAACGACAGCCACAGTGTCCACGGCTGCCCGGCTACCTGACCTGCGGTCTGCCAACCGCTGCCGAAGAGCTTCCCGGCCAGCAGGAAGATCCCCTCGCCGCCGATCCAGGTCTGGATTCCGAACCAGGCACACGCCACCGCCGCCCGAATCAGCGCCGGCAGATTCGCACCCCTCATCCCGAACGAAGCCCGCGCGAACACCGGGAACGGAATCCCGTACTTCGTCCCCGCATGCCCCGTGAGCAGCATCGGCACCAGCACGATGAGGTTGGCCAGCGCGATGGTGAGGACTGCCTGCTTCCAGTCCATGCCGAGCGCGACCAGACCGGAGGCCAGAGTCCAGGACGGGATGTTATGAGCCATTCCCACCCAAAGACTCAAATAGTTGTAAACACCCCAGGTGCGCCTCTCGACGGGCACCGGCGCCAGGTCGTCGTTGGCGAACCGTGTGTCGCCCAGGACGACCCCCTCGGCGAGGGCGACGCGGCCATCGGGATAGGTCTGCTGGATCGTGGACGCGGATATGCGGCCCTGCGGTGGAGTGGGTGGGACGGTGGATGTCATGGCGGCTGGACCCTTCGCTCAGGAGCGGTGCTGTGCGGGGCTGGGGAGGGGGCGCGTACAGCCGTGGGGGGAGGCGCGGGTCAGGCGGAAAGGGCGGAGATGATCTCGGAGCCGTACGCGTCGATCGTCGCTTCGCGCGCATCGTGCATGTTGTAGACGGCGAACTGGTCGACGCCCAGGTCGCGCAGCGCCCGGAGCTTCTCGATGTGTGCCTCGGCGGGGCCGAGCAGGCAGAACCGGTCGACGATCTCGTCCGGCACGAAGGCGGTGTCCGGGTTTCCGGCGCGCCCGTGGTGGCTGTAGTCGTATCCGGCACGCCCCGCGATGTACTCGGTCAGCGCCTCGGGTACCAGGCCGGAGTGTTCGCCGTACCTGGACACCAGGTCCGCGACATGGTTGCCGACCATGCCGCCGAACCAGCGGCACTGCTCGCGGGCATGGTCGAGGTCGTCGCCCACATAGGCGGGGGCGGCGACGCAGATGGTCACGGAGTCCGGGTCGCGGCCCGCCTCCGCCGCCGCGTCCCGGACAGCCTTGATCATCCACTCGGTGAGGAACGGGTCGGCGAGCTGCAGGATGAATCCGTCGGCCTTCTGTCCGGCGAGGGCGAGCGCCTTCGGACCGTACGCGGCCATCCAGACAGGCAGTCTGCCGTTCTTCACCCACGGGATCTGGACCGGCTGCCCGTCGACGGTCGCCTCCCGGCCTTCGGCGAGGTCGCGGATGACGTCGATGGCCTCGCCGAGGCGGGCCAAGGTGTTGGGCTTGCGTCCGGCGACGCGCATCGCGGAGTCGCCGCGGCCGATGCCGCAGACGGTGCGGTTGCCGTACATGTCGTTGAGGGTGGCGAAGGTGGAGGCGGTGACCTCCCAGGTGCGGGTGCCCGGGTTGGTGACCATCGGGCCGACGATGAGGCGTTCGGTGTGTTCGAGGATCCGGCTGTAGATGACGAACGGTTCCTGCCAGAGCACCGCCGAATCGAAGGTCCAGCCGTAGCGGAACCCGTTGCGTTCGGCGCGGCGCATCAGGCCCACGACGGCTGATGCGGGCGGGTCGGTCTGGAGGACGAGTCCGAAGTCCATGGCAGGTGCTCCTAGGGCGTGTTTCGAAAGTGGCGTCGTCCGCCCGTAGGGCGGGCCGGGCGGCGTCCGGGGCGTGCGATCGCAAGGCGGAGGGTCGCCCCGATACCGGTGGTATCGGGGCGGGCCCGACAACGCGGCGAGCGTGCGTGCCAGGCATCGCCCGGCAGGCGGGACGTCCGAAGCACGCCCTAGTCCAGGTACTGACTGGTGGCGCGCGGGGTGTAGATGCCGTGGCCGGCGCGCCCGGTGAACTTCCTCCGGTCGATGACGACTTCGCCGCGCGAGAGGACAGTCTCGACCTGTCCGGTGATCCGCTTTCCCTCGTACGCCGAGTAGTCGACGTTCATGTGGTGGGTCTCGGCGGAGAGGGTCTGCTCGGCGTGCGGATCGTAGATGACGACATCGGCGTCGGCGCCCGGGGCGATGGTGCCCTTCTTCGGGTAGAGGCCGAACATCCGGGCCGGGGAGGCGCAGGCGATCTCGATCCAGCGGCGGCGGGAGATGTGGCCGTCCACGACCGCCTGATGGAGGAGGTCCATCCGGTTCTCCACGCCGGGCATGCCGTTCGGGATCTTCGAGAAGTCGCCGCGTCCCATCTCCTTCTGGCCGGAGAAGCAGAACGGGCAGTGGTCGGTGGAGACGACCTGGAGCTCGTTGTTCCGCAGGCCGCGCCAGAGAGCCTCCTGGTGCTCCTTGGGCCGCAGCGGTGTGGAGCACACGTACTTCGCGCCCTCGAAGTCCGGCTCGGCGAGGTTGTCGGTGGAGAGGAAGAGGTACTGGGGGCAGGTCTCACCGAAGACCGGAAGTCCCTTGTGGCGGGCGGCCGCCAGCTCGGCGACGGCCTCGTCGGCGGAGACGTGCACGACGTACAGCGGGGATCCGGCGACCCGGGCGAGCTGGATGGCACGGTGGGTGGCCTCGGCCTCCAGGGCCACCTTGCGGACGTCGCCGTGGTAGCGCGGGTCGGTGCGACCCGCGGCCAGTGCCTGTTCGACGAGGACGTCGATCGCGATGCCGTTCTCGGCGTGCATCATGATCAGCCCGCCGTTCCCTGCGGCCCGTTGCATCGCGCGCAGGATCTGGCCGTCGTCGCTGTAGAAGACACCGGGGTACGCCATGAAGAGCTTGAAGGACGTGACGCCCTCCGAGACGAGGAGGTCCATCTCCTTGAGCGAGGACTCGTTCACATCGGAGAGGATCATGTGGAAGGCATAGTCGATGGCGCAGTTGCCGTCGGCCTTCGCATACCAGGCGTCGAGTCCTTCGCGGACCGCGCGCCCCACGGTCTGGATGGCGAAGTCGACGATCGTGGTGGTGCCGCCCCAGGCGGCAGCCCTGGTCCCGGTCTCGAAGGTGTCGGCGGCGTAGGTGCCACCGAACGGCATCTCCATGTGCGTGTGCGCGTCGACACCGCCCGGGATGACGTACTTGCCGGTGGCGTCGATGGTCCGGTCGGCGGTCCAGCTCGTGGCCGCGTCGGTGCCGTGCGCGGCGAGCGCGGCGATGCGGCCGCCCTCGATGAGTACGTCGGCGTGAAGTTCGTCGGACGCGGTGACGACGAGGCCGCCGTGGATGACGGTGCGGCTCATGTACCCCTCCTCACTCTGGCGGAATGGGTCTACGCACGTAGATGTGGTGCGTGGTGAAGAACGTAGAAGTGGGTTACCCACTGTGGCAATACCGCTGCGGCTAACTGCTGAAGACGTTTGCGTTTCCGGGCATCCCGTACACCGTCGGCCCAAAGCCGGCGCCGCCGCACGACCGGAAGGTCCCCGCACTCTGATCTGCCATCAGTACGTCCGCCCCGCGTGAGCCGACGCAGGGTCAGCCGCGGCTCGCGCGAAGGCGTACGGCAGGATGAGCGATCGCGTCGGCCCCCGACTCGCACATCCGTATGTCCCGACGCGAACCGCACACCCGAGAATCGAACAGGTAACACGGTGACGAAGCATCCCGTCCGGCGCCCGGAAACGGCGACGGTTCCCCCCATCAGTCGCGTTCCCCGGAGAGTGGGGGCGCAGCGGTGAACCGGGCCCTCACTCTGCACGACTTGATCGTCGCCGGTATTGCGATGGCTGCCGGCATCGCGGCGGGCCTCCTGCTGCGCGTGATTCTGCGATGGCTGGGAGAACGAGCCAGCAGGACGCGATGGACCGGTGACGACGTCATCGTCGACGCCTTGCGGACCCTGGCCCCCTGGGCTGCACTGGCCGCCGGCGCGGCGGCGGCAGCCACGGCACTTCCGCTGACCGCCAGGGTCGGGCACCACGTCAACATGACGCTGACCGCCCTGCTCATCCTGGCCGCAACGCTCACGGCAGCCCGGGTGATCACCGGCCTGGTGCGGTCCGTGGCGCAGTCCAGGTCGGGGGTGGCCGGATCGGCCACTATCTTCGTCAACATCACGCGCGTCGCGGTGCTGGCGATGGGCTTCCTCGTCATGCTCCAGACGCTGGGCGTCTCCATCGCGCCTCTGCTCACCGCGCTGGGCGTGGGCGGTCTGGCGGTCGCCCTGGCGCTGCAGGACACGCTGGCCAATCTGTTCGCGGGCGTGCACATCCTCGCTTCGAAGACGGTGCAGCCGGGCGACTACATCCGGCTCAGCAGCGGCGAGGAGGGCTATGTCGTCGACATCAACTGGCGGAACACCGTGGTGCGTCAGTTGTCGAACAACCTTGTGATCATCCCGAACGCCCGGCTCGCGGGCACCAACATGACCAACTTCAACCGGCCGGAACAGCAACTTTCGATCACGGTCCAGGTGGGCGTCGGCTACGACAGCGACCTCGAACACGTCGAGCGCGTCACGGCCGAGGTCGTCGAGAACGTGATGACCGACATCACCGGCGCCGTACCTGAACACGAACCGGCCATCCGGTTCCACACGTTCGGGGACTCCAGGATCAACTTCACGGTCATTCTGGGGGTCGGCGAGTTCAGCGACCAATACCGGATCAAGCACGAGTTCATCAAGCGCCTGCATGCGCGATTCCGGACCGAGGGCATCGCGGTCCCCGCTCCGAAGCGCACCGTGACCGTGCAGCCGGGAACGACGCCGGTCACGATCCCCCACCAGCGCGAGGCGAAGCAGTCGATGTCATAGCCGTAGGAAGTCCGAGGTGCGGACGGTGGTACGGACCGGCCGGGCTCCGCGTTCCCCGGAGCCCGGCCGTTCGCGAACACCGATCCGCACGCCCGGCAGCTGACATTCCGCCAACACCGACCGAACCACGATGAGTTCACTTCGGATCACCCGGCAGGACATCGTCGCCCCGCAGGCGACAACAACCGAGCCAAATATAACGCAATGATTACGGGTCTGGTCCAAATGTTGGGTACGGTTCACGTGCTCGTCCCGTTTCGGGCGTGAGGCGATCACCGCGGACGACGAGTCTGTGGCGCGTCACCGGACGCCTGTTGTCCGGTTCCCCCGCTTTCGATCCCGGAGGATCACGTGCCCATATCACGCTCCGTGCGTACCGTGCTGGCCGCCGCCACCGTCGCCGCCGTCGCCCTTCCGCTGTCCGCAGCCTCGGTCGCCCGGGCCGACGAGCCCCAGGCTGCCGCCGCTGCCCCGTACGCCGGTCTGCCGTCCGGCAGCAAGCAGGCGAAAACCCTCGTCATCGGCATCGACGGCGCCACGTTCGACGCCTTCGCCCGCGCCGATGTACCGCACCTCGAGCGGCTGATGGCCGAGGGGATGACCGCGCGCAGCAACCTGTACGCGAACCCGATGGCCCCGACGGTCTCCGGCGCCGGCTGGTCGTCCATCGCCACCGGTGTCTGGCCGGACAAGCACAACGTGAAGGACAACAACTTCACCGACCCGAAGTACGGCCAGTACCCGGACTACGCGACCCGGCTGGAGACCGCCGACCCGACCACGTCCACCCTGGTCGTCGGCACCTGGAGCCCGGTCCCCCAGATCATCTTCGGGTCGGCAACGGATCTGCGGATCGCCGGCGGCAACGACGAGAACACCACCGCGAAGGCCGCGGACTATCTCGCCCACGGCAACCCCGACTCCACCTTCGTCCACCTCGACGAGGTCGACGGTGCCGGGCATGCCTCCGGCAGCGCGAGCGACGCCTACCTCAAGGCACTCAACACGGTGGACGGACAGGTCGGCCGGCTGCTCGACGCCGTCGCCTCCCGGCCGACCTACGCCAAGGAGAACTGGCTCGTCGTCATCACCGCCGACCACGGCCACACCCCGACCGGCGGCCACGGCGGCAACACACCGCTGGAGCGCGGCACCTTCGTGATCGCCCGAGGCCAGGGCATCGAGCCCGGTTCCGTACGCAACGACGTCAAGATCACCGACATCGCGCCGACCGTACTGCGCCACGAGGGCGTCGCCACGGATCCGGCCTGGAACCTCGACGGCACCGCGCTCTCCGAGCTGAAGCCGGACGCGTTCGACGCGCTGCGCGACTCGCTCCGTACCCCCGTCGACGAGACGAAGCTCCCCGCCGGCACCAAGGGCTGGACCAACACCGCCCCCGACGGCTGGACGATCGACAACTCGAAGATGCCGGCCGGTGGCGTCACCGAGTGGCGCGGCTGGTCCTTCGCCACCGACGAGTTCTGGACCAATGCCGAGCGCGGCCAGGGCCGCGAGACCAACGTCCGCGCCCGCAATGTGTTCGCCGTCGCCGACTCCGACGAGTGGGACGACAAGGCACACGACGCCGGACAGTTCGACTCCACGCTCGTCAGCCCCGCGTTCCCGTTGAACGGTGCGGCCACGGCGAACGTCTCGTACGCCACGAACTACCTCATCGACGGCCCGCAGACCGGTGATGTCTACGTCTCGTACGACGGTGGCACACCGCAGCTCGTGAAGTCGTACCGGGCGAACACCAATACGGTCGAGCACCTGCAGCTGAACGTTCCGGCGGGCACGCAGTCGGCGAAGCTCAGCTTCCGCTACACCGGTACGAACAGCGCCTTCTGGACCGTCGACCAGGTCGCGTTCGGCCAGCCCAACCCGCCGTCGCAGCTTGCCGTCGCGTCCCTGAAGGCCGACACCGAGCTGCTCGGCCGGCCGGGCACCGACGCCCCGTGGAAGGTCACCGCGGACGGCGTGGTGAGAACCGCGCAGGGCGAGCCGGTGCGGGGCGCGAAGGTCGTCGCCGAACTGCGGTACGGCAACGAGGTGCAGAAGCTGACCGGAACGACGAAGACGGACGGCTCCGTCCGCTTCAGGGCGACCGTGCAGCAGGGCAACGCCGAGGCCACCGTCACCGTCACCGACGTGCGCTACCAGCACCTCGGGTACTACGGCGAGCTCGACCCGGTCCACACCTTGGAGCTCACCCGCCCCACCGGCCACAACGGCTGACCGAGCCACTCCGACCGGCCGGACCCCGCGCCTCCGCGGGGTCCCCTGGAGCCTGTACGCCGGCACACCCCCGTCGCCTCACCCCACCGTCCGCAGCGCGGCCGCGAGGATCTTCGCACCCTCCTCCGCCTCGGCGATGGACAGCGACAGCGGCGGGGCGATCCGGAGGACGCTGGTGTTGTGCGCGCCGCCCTTGCCGATGAGCAGCCCGCCCTCGCGGGCCGCTTCGAGGACAGCGGTTGCCGCCTCCGGGTCGGCCTCGTCCGTGCCGGGTTTCACCAGCTCGATGCCGATCATCAAGCCCCGGCCGCGTACCTCCCGCACACACTCCGCTCCCGCGCCGATCGCCCGCAGCCGCTCGATGAGCAGCCCGCCGACTCGTCGGGCGTTGCCCTGGAGGTCGTGGTCCAGCAGGTACGACAGGTTTGCGAGGCCCGCCGCCATGGTGACCGGGGAGCCGCCGAACGTCGAAATGGAGTTGGCGTCCAGGCAGTTCATGACGTCGGCGCGGGCGACGACGCCACCGATCGACATGCCGTTGCCGATGCCCTTGGCGAAGGTGAGGATGTCCGGCGGGCCGTTCCGGGAGTGCGCCTGCCAGCCCCAGAAGTGTTCGCCGGTACGGCCCCAGCCGGTCTGCACCTCGTCGGAGATCCACAGAATGCCGTGCCGGTTCAGGACTTCGCGGAATGCCGCGAACAGGCCGTCGGGCGGGGAGGTGAACCCGCCGACACCCTGGATGGGTTCGGCGATCAGCGCGGCGGCGCCGCGGGTGTGGCCGAGCAGGTCCTCCAGATCGGCCACGCACGCCTTGATGAACTGTGCGTCGCTGAGTTCCGCGTACGGGCCCCGGGTCCGGACCCCGCCGTGGACGTACAGCGTCTGCAGCGGGGACAGACTCGTCGGTGACCAGGCCTTGTTGCCGGTGATGGCGACGGCCGAGAACGACCTGCCGTGGTAGCTGTTGCGCATCGCGAGGATCTGGTTCGAACTGCGGTACGTGGTGGCGAGCAGCAACGCCGTGTCATTGGCCTCGGTGCCCGAGGTGGTGAAGAAGACCCGGGCATCGGGGATGCCGGAGAGCGTGGCGATACGCTCGGCCAGTTCGACCATCGGACGGTTGAGGTACAGCGTCGAGGTGTGGATGATCCGCCCGGCCTGCTCGGTGACCGCCTTCGTCACTTCGGGCAGCGCGTGAGCGGTCATCGTGGTGAGGATGCCGCCGAAGAAGTCGAGGTAGCGCTTGCCGTCCGCGTCCCAGACATGGCGGCCCTCACCGTGCGTGATCTCCAGCGGATGCCGGTAGTAGAGCGCGAGCCATTCGGGGCTGACGGCGAGGTGGCGGTGGTGGAGACTGCTCACGGCTCCACCAGTCCCTCGTACGCGTCGGGGCGACGGTCCCGGTAGAACGCCCACTGCTGGCGCACTTCCTCGATGAGGCCGAAGTCGAGTTCCCGGACGAGGAGTTCCTCCTCCTTGTCGCTGGCCACCTCCCCGACGAACTGACCGCGCGGGTCGACGAAGTAACTGGTGCCGTAGAAGTCGTTGTCGCCGTACTCCTCCTGGCCGACGCGGTTGATCGCTGCGACGAAGTACTCGTTGGCCACGGCGGACGCGGGCTGTTCCAGCTGCCAGAGGTAGCTGGAGAGGCCGCGCGAGGTCGCGGACGGGTTGTACACCAACTGGGCTCCGTTGAGTCCGAGTTGACGCCAGCCCTCAGGGAAGTGCCGGTCGTAGCAGATATAGACACCGACCTTGCCGACGGCAGTGTCGAAGACCGGCCAGCCGGCATTTCCGGGCTTGAAGTAGTACTTCTCCCAGAACCCCTTGACCTGCGGAATGTGGTGCTTGCGGTACTTGCCGAGGTACGAACCGTCGGCGTCGATCACCGCGGCGGTGTTGAAGTAGAAGCCGGACTGCTCGATCTCGAAGACCGGCACCACGATCACCATGCCCGTCTCGCGGGCGAGCTCCTGCATCCGCCGGACGGTCGGCCCGTCCGGGACGGCCTCGGCCCAGCGGTAGTGCTCGGGCTCCTGCACCTGGCAGAAGTAGGGTGCGTTGAACACCTCCTGGAAGCCGATGATCTTCGCCCCCTGCCGGGCGGCCTCGCGAGCATGTTCCTCATGCTTGGCGATCATGGATTCGGTGTCGCCGGTCCAGGTCGCCTGGACGAGTGCGGCGCGTACGACGTGGGACATGAGCTGCTCCTTCGACGCGGCGTCAGAGAGCCTCTACGCGTTTTCTACGCACGTAGATTCGATGCACAGGAGGAGAACGTAAGCCCCGCCACACGACGGGGCAAGACCGTAGCCGTGAACCGGTCGAGTCGATCATGTTTCGTACCCGTGCGGTTCACACTCTCTCTTCTCCTCCCCCGGGGAGAGCAGATGCCACGCCGACAGACCAAGCCGGCTCGGAAGCAGGTACGGGTGTCGGCTCGTGGACCGTGCTCCACACCGTGCCACCGGCGCTCGCCGTAGCGGCGTTCAAGGACGGCGCCCCCGTCGGTCCTAGAAAGTGACGGCGATCCCGGTGTGCGGCCGCCTGCCGAGGCGTACGACCGTGGCCGGCCAGTCGACCAGCCAGAACTTCCAGGTGTACTTGCGGGCCAGCAATCCGCGTACGGCACGCGTCCCCGCCTCGTCGAGCAGCCGCGCCGTACCCTCGGCGCTCGGCGCGCCGTCGGCGATCCGGCCACGCACGTCGCAGACGGTCACCGTGACCCGGCTGTTGTTCCGGATCCTTTTGACCTTCCACGAGTCGCTCCGGGTCCAGATGAACAGCTCCTCGCCGTCGGCCGCCGCCCACACGGGCGTCGCGACGGGCGTGCCGTCCTTCCGGTACGTGGTCAGGCTGACGTACTCGCCGCGGGCGAAGTCCTGGAGTGTCTGAGGAGTCACGGGCGTGACCCTACGCTTCCTGTCTGCCGGACACGTATGCCGCACGCGCGCTCACCAGCTCCGGAAGATGCTCCCGGGTCCACGCGCAGGCCATGTCGAGCGGGCCGAGCAGGGAGCGGCCCAGCGCCGTCAGTTCGTACTCGACCCGCGGCGGCCGCTCGTCGTGAACGGTGCGGGTGAGGAAGCCGTCCCGCTCCATGGCCCGCAGCGTCTCGGTGAGGACCTTCGGAGTGACCCGGTGCAGCGGCACCCGCAGCTCCGAGAAACGGCGCGGGCCGTCCTGCAGGCAGCGCAGCACCATGGCGGTCCATTTGTCGCCGACCCGGAACGGCTGGACCGGTTGCACGCAGTCCGGGTCGTTGAACAGGTCGGCGGCCAGAGGTTCTCTCATCCTCCCGACGCTAACGCACTCCCCCGCGGGGAGGCCGTGACCGAGTTCCCTTGAAGTAACCGAGGGGGCAGGTCCTACCGTCGCTCCAGCACCGCAGAGACCGTACGCAGCAGCAGAGAACAGGGGACTTCCATGAGCAGCAGGATCGTCGTCTTCGGGGCCGGTGGCCGGGTCGGTCGCGCGGCGGTCGCGGAGGCCGTCCGTCGCGGGCACACCGTGACGGCCGTGGTCCGCGACCCGGCCCGCTATCGGGACCTTGCCGGTCCGGGCATCGAGGTCGTACGGGGAGACGCCACCGATCCCGGGTCGGTGTCGGCCATCGCTGCCGGCCACGACGCGGCGGTCAACGCGTCGGCGCGGCTGGACATCCCGTCCGAGGAGTACTTCGTCGCGGCGGCCCAGGCGCTGATCGCAGGACTGGGTTCGGCCGGGGTGCGGCGACTGGTGGCCGTCGGAATCGCGTCGACGCTGGAGACCGCGCCAGAGGTACGGGTGATGGACGCGCCGGATTTCCCGGAGGCGTACCGGGTCTTCTCGCAGGGCCATGTCGCCGAGTTCGAGACCCTGACCGCGGCGGGTGAGGAGCTGGACTGGGTCATGGTGGTGCCGCCGATGGACCTGGACGCGGCGGGTCCCCGTACCGGCGGATATCGCAGCGCGGTGGGCACGGTGCTCGACGGCACCGGGCACATCTCGCACCCGGACCTGGCGATCGCGCTGCTCGACGAGATCGACACACCGCGCCACCACCGCATTCAGCTGGCGGTCGCCGACTGAGCAGCCCCGGGGCCGCCCGGCGCTACCCGGCCAGCCGGACTGCCGTGTCCGGTTCCCCGGCGCAGCGGATCAGCAGATCGTCCATGGAGAGGCCGAGCGCGCCGGCCAGTGCCGCAACGGTGAAGAACGCGGGGGTCGGGGCGCGGCCGGTCTCCTGCACGACGGCGATCTCGTGAGCATCGACGCGGGCGCGACGCTCAACGGCTGGGCCGGCGATTCAGCCGTCAGCTTCACCGTCGGCCGCGCCCGGCCCGCGGACACCCGGCTGATCGACACAGCGTTCGCCGCACTGGACGCCGGGATCGCGGCGGCGGTCGTCGGCAACCGGATCGGAGACATCGCACACGCGAGTGGAACGGTCTGCCGGAGCGCCGGATACGGCATTCCGGAAGGGTTCGGCGGCCACGGTGTGGGCCGCTCCATGCACGAGGACCCGTCCGTCCCCAACGAGGGACGACCGGGCCGCGGCATGCCTTTGCGGCACGGAATGGTGCTGGCGATCGAGCCGATGCTGATCGGCAGCGGGCACGATGCGTTCCGTGCGGACCGGGACGGCTGGACGCTGCGCACCTCCGACGGCAGTCGGGCGGCGCACTTCGAGCACACGGTGGCGATCACGGACGAGGGACCCAGCGTCCTCACCGCTCTCTGAACAACCCGTACCCATGCCCCCGTCACGGCCGCGTGGCTGGTCCATGGCCGCCATCCGGCCCTGGACCAGGGCGTGTTTCGAAAGTAGCGTCGTCCGCCCGCCCGGCAGGCGGGACTTTCGAAACACGCCCCAGCCCCGTGGATCACCTGGGACCGACCGTCACATTCAGTCGCTCGGCGTCACGACCATGGCGGACCCGCCGCCGCGCCGCACCTTCTCCGCCGCCGCGAACCACCTCCCGTCCGGCAGCCGCTGCACACCGGTGGCCGCACCGATCTCCGGGTTCAGCTTGAAGGCATGGCCGAGCGACTCCAGTTCCGTCCGCAGCGGACTGTTCCACAGCGCGGGTTCGAGCTCGGTCGTCGGCGAGTTGCGCTGACTGGCGCGTGGCGCCGCGATCGCATCGGCGAGCGGAAGACCGCGGTCGACCGTGCCGACGAGTGACTGCAGCACCGTGGTGATGATCGTCGCGCCGCCCGGCGAGCCCAGGGCCAGTACCGGCTGCCCGTGCTTCAGCACGATCGTCGGCGAGATCGACGACCGCGGCCGCTTGCCCGGACCGGGCAGATTCGGGTCGTGCACCGCCGGGTTGGCGGGCGCGAACGAGAAGTCCGTCAGCTCGTTGTTGAGCAGATAACCGCGTCCCGGAACCGTGATGGCGCTGCCGCCGGTCTGCTCGATGGTCAGGGTGTACGCGACGACGTTGCCCCACTTGTCGGCGGCCGTCAGATGTGTGGTGTTCTCCCCCTCGTACGTCGTCGGGGCGGCCGTTCCACGGTTCGCACAGTCGGCAGGATGGCGCGGGTCGCCGGGGGCGAGCGGGCTGGTCAGCACCGCGTCGTCCTTGATCAGGCACTCCCTCGAGTCGGCGAACCGCTGGCTCAGCAGTCCGCGCGTCGGTACGTCCTCGAAGGCCGGGTCGCCGACCCACCGCCCGCGGTCGGCGAACGCGATCCGGCTCGCCTCGATGAAGCGGTGCAGATACTGGGACTCGCTCGCCCGCGAAAGATCGGTGTTCTCAAGAATGTTGAGCGCCTCGCCCACGCTCGTACCACCGGACGAGGACGGCGCCATGCCGTACACGTCGAGCCCCCGGTAGCCGACCTTGGTCGGCGCCTGCCGCAGGGCACGGTAGGAGCGCAGGTCCTTCGCGGTGAGATCGCCGGGGCGCACCACCCGGCTCGCCTTCGGGTCGACGGGCGGGTTGCGGACGGTCCGGACGACGTCGTCGGCCAGGTCGCCGCGGTACAGCTCGTCGATGCCGTCGCGGCCCACCTTCTCGTACGTACGCGCAAGGTCGGGGTTCTTGAAGACGGAACCGACCACGGGCAGTTGCCCGCCCGGCAGGAACAGCTTCGCGGTGTCCGGGAAGTCGGCGAACCGGGCCTGGTTCCCCTCGGTCTGCGAACGGAAGGTGGAGTCGACGACGAAGCCGTCCCTGGCGAGCCGCACGGCCGGCTTCAGCAGCGCGCTCAGTGGCTTGCTGCCCCAGGCGTCGAGCGCGGTGGCCCAGGTGGCCGGGGTGCCGGGCGTGCCGACGGCCAGACCACTGGTGACGGCGTCCGCGAAGGCGAGGGGCTTGCCGTCCTCCAGGAAGAGGGAGGAGTCCGCGCTTCGTGGCGCGGTCTCGCGGCCGTCGACGGTCTCCACGGTGTGCTTCTTGGCGTTGTAGTAGACGAAGTAGCCGCCCCCGCCCAGGCCCGACGAGTACGGCTCCGTCACACCGAGCGCGGCTGCGGTCGCCACGGCGGCGTCCACGGCGTTGCCGCCCTTGCGGAGCACCTCGATCCCGGCGGCCGTGGCATCCGCGTCGACGCTCGCTACGGCACCGCCGTAGCCCACGGCGACGGGCGACTTGGGGGGCGGCGATATCGGCGGTGCGGACGAGGGCGGTGCGGCCGCCCCGACCGAGACGACAGCGGCGAGAACACCCAACAACGACACATTCCGTGCGACGGAACGTCGCATGCGCACCTCCAGTGAAGGATCGTCCGCGCAGGGTAACTCCGCCTCCTACGTCTCGTCAGGACCGTGGTCAGCATGGATCTCAGACTCGTGCACCTCGACGCGGACAGGCAGCCCGCGTCAGCCGGTGGCCGGAGCGCGGGCGACCACCGCGAACGGCGCCTCACCTCATACGGTGGAAGGTGGTGGTGCGCGACTCCGAGAAGGACGACCGCACAAGGACGTTGGGGTCCCGGTCAGCCAGTCGGTAGTCGTAGGTGCCCCGCGGCGCCTGACACTTCGGCGCGCGGACGACCGGTTGAGCGCCGGTCGTCCGCAGCACCCCGTCCTCGTAGGAGAGAAGGGCGGCCTCCCAGCGGCACGTACGGCCGCCTGCGACCAGTTCACCGGTCACCGAGACCAACCCGAGTCCGCCTTCAACGAAGGTGATCCGCAGTCCGTTCCCGTCCTGCCAGACCCCGCGCATCACGGCGGGCACCTGCACGGCTCCCGACTCCACGTACTCCACGTCGGTCGAGGTGCTGCCCTCCACCCAGGCCATCGAGCCGTCCGGCCCGGCTTCCAGGCGCATGCTGCGCGGCACTCCGCAGGTCCGCGCCGGGCCCGATCCGGCCGCCTCCATCGTGAACTCGGAGAGCACCAGCGCCTTCTCACTCCTGGACGTGGCCACCGCGCTGCCCCGGCAGATGGCGTCACCTGTGGCTGCCACGACGTCGACTCGGTGCGCGGAGGTGACACGCCGGGGTATGTCCAGGCGAATCACGAACAGGGGAGCGTCCTCGCCGTGCCCCGTCAGCCACGCACCCGAGAAGTCGGTGCCCGGCCCGGCCGCGTCGAGGGTGTGCTCCCGGGGAGAGCCGTCCCCGCCCCAGAGGCCGTAGGCACCTGGAGCCGCCGCCAGTACCCCGGCGGTCAGCACGGCGGCCACGACGCGCCCGCGCCGGCGCTTCGGCGCGGGCTCCTGGGTGGCGACCGTACGGCTTGCGCCCTCGGCGGGCGGGGAGGAGAGGTGCGCCACGCCCGGTTCCGGCCCCGTGTCCCAGTTCGCGCCCGGCTCGGACGTGTGGACGGAGAGCACCGCCGGGCCGGGGCCTGCGCGGTCCTCCTCGCGTGAGGCCACGGCAGGGACCGGCTCCGCCGCGAACCGGTGCACCCGAGCCAGCAGGGACGGTGGCAGCCACGCACCTGCGGGGGCGGTCCGTGTCCGCTCGGCGATCTGCATCGTGCTCGGCCGTTCCGCCGGATCCTTCGCCAGGCAGTCCCTCACCAGGTCGGCCACCGACTCCGGAATCCCGGTGAGGTCCGGCTCCTCGTAGGCGATGCGGAAGAGCAGGGCGTGGATCCCGGACTCCGCGTCCCCGAACGGGGTCCGGCCGGTCGCCGCGTACGCCAGTACGGAGCCGAGTGAAAACACGTCACCGGCCGTGGTGACCTGCTGGCCGCGCACCTGCTCGGGTGCCATGTAACGGGGGGAACCCGGCCCGGCACCGGTCGAGGAGAGCGTGTCGGCGTCGGTCCCCTCCAGGGCGCGGGCGATACCGAAGTCGATGACCCTTGGCCCCGCCGCGGTGAGCAGCACGTTGGACGGCTTGAGATCGCGGTGGACGATCCCCGCACGATGGATGGCGGTGAGGGCCAGAGCCATCCGATGGGCGAGTACCTGGGCGGACGCCGAAGGCAGAGGGCCGAAACCGTCGTCCACCACGGCTTGCAGGGTGGGACCAGCGATGTAGGAGGTGGCGATCCACGGGGGAGTCCCAGCGGTGTCCGCATCGAGGACCGGCGCCGTCCACACATGCCCGACCCGACGAGCCGCACGCACTTCACGGGCGAACCTGGCTCGGAAGGTGGGGTGTTCGGCGATCTCTGCCCTGATCGTCTTCACCGCGACCAGACCGTCGCCCGTCTCGTCACGGTGCCGCGCCAGATAGACCCGCCCCATGCCTCCCGCCCCCAGCCGGCCGAGCAGCCAGTAGGGGCCGAGATGTGACGGGTCCTCGTCAGTCAGTGGTCGCATGGTGCGGCATCCTCGCACGACAGGGATGCGGCCGGGCGAAATCCGGCCGCGTTGGCGCAGGCTAAGGGCTGTCCCGTAATCCCTGGTGGATCAGCGCGCGGCGTCAGATGCGGTGCATCGCAAGGCGGATGGGCGTCCTCATACTGGGCGTATTCGGGCGTTCCGACAACGCAGCTAGCTGCCGTAGCTGCCGTCGTGCGCCCGCCAGGGATTACGGGACAGCCCTTAGGGGCTGTCCCGGCAAGCCTTGCCCCGTCGCACCGCCCGGCACGCCCGCTCGCCCGGACGGCAGCTCCGGGCCCCGGCCGAGGGCACCCGGCCCGACGGTCTCGTCCCGGAGTCCGCCCGCGGACGGTCAGACGGTGCAGTGGGTGGGCCCGACGGAGCCGTCGGTGCCGGACAGCGTCACCGCCGCACCCGGGTCGGGCACGCCGGAGTGGACTGCCGTGCAGATCAGCTGCTGCTGGGCGAGTCCGGAAAGTCCGGCGACAGGGATGTCCAGCCGGACCAGCACCCCGCTGCGAGTCAAGGTCAGGCTCAACCCACCATGACTCGGGGGAAGTTCGGTCGCCAGTCCGGCATTCATCTCCGCTCTGGAGGGGCCGCCGAACAGCAGGACGAGCGGCTTGCCCGCCCAGCTCGTCAGATCCCCCGTACCCGAGGACACGCCCTGCACCGGTATGCCGGTCTGCCGCACGACGGGCAGCAGCGTGCCCGGGGATGACGAGGAGATGAAGTACAGCAGCATGCCCTGCCGGCTCCCCGGGGTCACCTCCACGGTCGCCGGATCGCCGACCTCGACCACGTCCGAGGCCCGGATGCCGCACCCGGTCGCCAGCAGCGCGAACGTCATCAGCGCGACCAGGGCTAGGGCGTGTTTCAAAAGGAGCGTCGTCCGCCCGTAGGGCGGGCCGGGCGACGTCTGGTGCGTGCGATCGCAAGGCGAAGGGTCGCCCCGATACCGGTCGCATCGGGGCGAGCCCGACAATGCAGCGAGCGTGCGTGCCAGACGCCGCCCGGCAGACGGGACTTTCGAAACACGCCCTAGCAGCCGGCTCACTTCCCCTCCCGTGGCAGCTCGACGGTGAACACCGCGCCACCGGACGGGTTGTCGGCGGCGCGGACCGTGCCACCGTGCAGCCGTACGTTCTCCTGCGTGATCGCCAGACCGAGTCCGCTCCCGGCCGAGCGGGTACGTGCCGCGTCGGCCTTGTAGAACCGGTCGAAGATGTGCGGCAGCACGGCTGCGTCGATCCCGGGGCCGCTGTCCGCGACCTCGGTCACCAGCTGGTCCCTTCCGTCCCGCCGCTCGGTCCACAGCCGTACGGAGACGGGCTCGGCGCCGTGCCGCAGCGCGTTGCCGACCAGGTTGGCCACGATCACGTCGAAGCGGCGCGGGTCGAGCACCGCCCTTACGCCTTCCGGGAGTTCGGTGTCAACCCGGTCTTCCCACCGTCTGCTCTGCAAGGTCTTGCGGATCGTCTCGGCGACATCGACCTCGTCGGGATGAAGGTCCGCGGCCTTCGCGTCGAAGCGGGAGATCTCCATCAGGTCCTCGACCAGGGTGGCCAGCTTCCCGGTCTCCGTGCTGATCAGCCGCACGGCTGCCGCGGTGTCGGCGTTCAGGTGCGCGGCGTCCTCGTCCAGGACCTCGGTGACGGCGAGCATCCCGGCGAGCGGGGTGCGCATCTCGTGCGAGACGTCGGAGGCGAAGCGTCTGGCGCGTTCCTCTGCCTGCCGGAGCTCCGCCACGGACTGCTGGAGCTTGGTGGACGATTCGTTGAACGTCCAGGCCAGATCGGCGAGTTCGTCCGAACCCTTCACCTCGATACGGGTGTCGAGCTCGCCGCGGCCGATACCGGCGGCGGCCCGCCGCAGATCACGTACCGGGCGCAGCACACTTCGGGCGGCGAGCAGTGCGGGCACCAGCGCGATGAGGAGGGCGGGCAGGGCGCCGTCGCGGGCCGCGGTGACCATGGCGCTGACATTGGCCTCCTCAGGGACGAGCGGCATCACGGCGTAGAGGACGAGCCCGGTGGGCTGACGCCCCTGGCCCCGGTCGAACATCACGGGCATCCCGATCGTCAGCCAGGGTTTACCGTCCTTGACGACCCGCTGGAACGAGGCGTGCGCGGTGTTCCGGGCCGCATCGCGCAGTTCGCTTGTGATCACGTTGGAGACGGGCCGGTCCGAGGACGAGACCTTCAGGTCCGCGTATTCGGCGAAGACGATCCAGGTGTGCGGCTTGCCCTCGCGGGCGAGGGTCTGGCACATCGTCCGCAGCCGGGTCGCGTCGAACGGCAGGGACACCGCCTGTGCAGTGATCCGGTCCCGGAACTGGGCGACCGCCGTGTCCTGCGCCTGCTGAAGGATCGCGGACCGGGCCTCGCGGTAGGTCAGGGTCGCGGTGGTGGCCGCGCTGATCGCCGCGACCAGCAGAAAAGCGGATATGAGACGGATACGCAGGCCGAACCGGGCGGCGAGAAGTCTCATGCGAGCGGCCCGAATCGGTAGCCGAAGCCACGGACCGTCTGGATGTAGCGGGGGCTGCCCGCCACGTCCTCGATCTTCTGCCGCAGCCGCCGCACACAGGCATCGACGAGTCGCGCATCGCCGTGGTAGCTGTGCTCCCACACGTATTCGAGGAGTTGCTGCCTGCTGAAGACCTGCTCGGGCGAGGCCGACAGGTACAGCAGCAGCTTCAGTTCGGAGGGGGCGAGCAGAAGGCGCTCCCCCGCCTTGGCGACGGACAGCCCGGCGCGATCGACGGCGAGTTCGCCGTGGAACTCGATGCCGCTGCGCCCGGCCGGCTCGGCGAGCCGTCGCAGCACGGCCCGGATCCTGGCCTCGATCACCTCGGTACGGGCGGGTTTGACGATGTAGTCATCGGCCCCGGCCTCCAGCCCGACGACCACGTCGAAGTCGTCACCGCGCGCCGTGAGCATGATGATCGGCAGTTGGCTGGACTCCCTTATGCGACGGCAGACCTGGACGCCGTTCATGCCGGGCAGCATCAGATCCAGCAGGACGAGATCGGGCCGGAACTCCGCCAGCGCACCCAGTCCCGCCTCCCCGCTCTCCACGGCCCGGAGTTCATGCCCGCGCCGACGCAGCCCGAGCTCGACCCCTTCCCGCACGGAGGGGTCGTCCTCGATCAGGAGCACACGCGGCATGGCACCAGTATCCCAACGATCATGATCGAACCTGTCCAGCACCTCATCACGCCCGTCCGGCCAGGGAGAACGGATCGTCGGCCGGACGCGAGCGGCACCCGCTCACCGGCCCCCGGCCCCGCGGATCCGCGCACGCCCCGCACCCAGCATCGCGCTGACCTCGCTCAACCGCAGCGGCCGGGCCAACACCCCCACCACTGCCAGCAGCGCTGCCGTACCCGCCCCCGCGGCCGCGAAGTCCCCGAATCCGTCGCACGCCCGGGCCACCCCGTACGCCAGCGCCCCCGCCGGCACACACGCCACCACCAGCCGCGCATGCGCCCACAGCCCGGCCGAGCGCCACAGCACCGACCTCGGCCCCCCGGCGCCTTGAGACACCCTGCGATGCAGCACATACCCGGTTACCGCGAACCCCGCGAAGAGCGCCACCGAGTACGCCCCCGCCATCCCCGTCACCGCCCATCGCGCAGGCAGCATCAGATAGGCGAGCGCCGACAGACCGGCGTTGAGTGCCGCGATCACCAGGTTCAGGAAGAACGGCGTGCGGGTGTCGCTCATCGCGTAGAACCCACGGGACAGCACGTACTGCCCGGAGTACGCGATGAGCCCCGGCGCGAACGCCATCATCATCCCCGCCATCACCGTGATATCGGCGTCGCCGGTCCGGCCGTATCCGAACACGGCCCCCATCACCCACGGCGCCAGCGCGAAAAACACACCCGCTGCGGGCACCACCACCGCGGCCGTGGTCCGCAGTGCGTATGAGACATCGCGGCGCACCCCCACGAGGTCGCCGTCGGCCGCCGCCCGGCTCATCCGCGGCATCAGCGCCGTGACGAGCGAGACGGTCACGATGCCCTGCGGCACCACCCACAGCTGAAAGGCGTAGCTGTACGCGGTGTAGCCCGCGCCGCCGACCACCCCCTGCTCGACGGCGTGCTGTCCGGTGATGGTGGAGAGCCGGGTCACCACCCAGTAGGCGCCCTGGTTCGCCAGTACCAGCATGACAAGCCATCCGGCCGACCGCAGCGGGCGGGTCAGACCGCTCCCCCGCCAGTCGAACCGGGGCCGCCAGCGGAACTTCGCGGCGCGGAGCGCGGGCACCAGGGCCAGCGTCTGCACGACTATCCCGGCGGTCGTCCCCCAGCCCAGCAGCCGGGCGTGGGTGGCGGTCAACTCCCCACCGGAACCAGATGCGACCACCAGATAGAGCCCGAACACCGCAATGATGACCACGTTGTTGAGGACGGGGGTCCACATCATGGCGCCGAACCGGTTCCGGGCGTTGAGTACTTGGCCGAGGAGGGTGAAGAGCCCGTAGAAGAGGATCTGCGGCAGGCAGTAGCGGGCCAGCGCGATCGTGAGCTCCGCCTGCTCCCCGGAGTAATCCGTGTAGGTGCCGACGATCAGCGGGGCGCCGACGACCGCGAGCGCGGTGAGGGCGACGAGGCCGACCGTGCAGACGGTGAGCAGCCGGTCGGTGTACGCTGCCCCGCCGTCGCTGTGTTCCCTGGCGGCCCGCACCAGCTCCGGGACGAACACGGCGTTGAGGGCTCCGCCGATCAGGAGCATGTAGAGGATGTTCGGGACGGTGTTGGCGACCGTGTAGCCGTCGGCCGTGAGTCCGGTGCCGAGGGCGGCGACGACAACCGCCGAGCGTATGAACCCGGTCGCCCGCGAGACGACCGAACCCGCGGCCATGACGGCGCCGCTGCGCAGCACCGAGCCCGGCTTCTGCCGTCCCTCCGGCCCCTCCTGCACGACCGTTCCGGTCGTCCGCGCGGCGGTCACCGGCGGGCCAGGTATGCCTGGAACGCCCTGTACAGCGTGTTGTTGGCGGCTCCGCCCACCGATGTCTCCCACTCCCCGAGAGTCTCGACGACCTGCCCACCGGTGCCGAGCTTCCAGCGCAGCAGTCCGAAGGAGCGGTCGTCGGGGTCAAGGGTGGAGGGTACCCCGCGCATGTCGTACAGCTGGGCGCCGAGGGCGTGCGCATCGAGCATCATCCGCCACTGGAGGGCGTTGCTGGGGCGTACCTCGCGCCGGTGGTCAGCGGACGCGCCCGTCTGGTACCAGACCCGCCGCCCGGCGCTGATCATAGTGTGCGCGGCAAGGATCTCGCCCTCGTGGACGGCGAGATAGAGCTGCATCCGGCCGGGCTGCTCGGCGTTGAGCACGGCGTACTGACGCTGGAAGTAAGCGAGGGAGCGGCCGAGCCGGAAGCCGTCGCGCTCCTCGGTGATCCGCAGAAGCCGGTGGAACTCCGGCAGCTCCGCCGCGCCACCGACGACGATCCGGACACCCGACTTCTCCGCCTTGCGGATGTTGCGACGCCACTCCTGGCTGAGCCCCGCCCACAGATCGTCAGCACTGCGTCCGGCGAGCGGCACCTGGAAGACGTAGCGCGGCTGCGCGTCGGCCTCGTTGCCGGCGTCGCCGTCCCCGCCGCACCGCCGCCAGCCGCGCGCCCGGAGCCGGTCGGCGACGGCGGTGCCGAGCGGGTCCACCTCGGCCGCCAGCACATCACGGACCTTCCGGCCCGGCCCGGTGGCCGCCTTGAGCCGGGCGGTGTCCCAGCGCCGGTACGCCGGTGACGGCCCCATCCGTACGGCGAAGGCGCCCGCCTTCCGCAGATGCGCCATCAACGGCCGCAGCCAGCGGTCGATCTCCGGATCGGCCCAGTCGGCCACCGGCCCTTCCGGCAGATAGGCAAAGTATTTACGGGTGCCCGGGAATTGCCGGTAGAGGACCAGCGCACTGCCGGCCAATTTGCCGTCGTCGCCGTGCCATCCGACCATTTCCGACGTCCATTGGTCCTTCACTCCGGCCCAGGACGGATATTGCAGAAAGCTCGCCCCCGGCCGCGTGGTCACACTCGTCCGGTGCTCGGCTGCGGTGAGGCTGCGTATCCGCATCCCCTGTTCACCTCTTCGGTCACCGGTCGCGAGCAGCGCTGACATGTCCGTGGCCCTCCCTGGTCCCGCCCCTTCATTCGGCTCGGCGGGGCTGCACAGGATGCTCACAGCGGTCCATGACGGGTCCGAGCGGCACATGTGACGGGACGATGACCGTTGCGCTCCATTCCTTGTCACACAACGGAATTCATGACTCGTCAGGGATTCGAGGAACCTAAAGTCTGGTGAATGCCTCTCCACCGGTGAGAAGCACAGCCCTGGAGGTTTTTCGTTGTCCTCTGCACGCCGGCGCATACGCCGTACCGCCCCCCTGGCCCGACCGGCCCGGCTCACCCTGATAGCCGGAACTGCGGTGCTCGGCACCACCCTGACCGCCTGCTCCGGCGGCGCTGCCGCATCGGAGACCGGTTCCCATCACGCCGCCGGGGCCTCTCGGGCTCCGGACACCAGGATCTCGGTGAACCTCCAGGGCACCAGCGCCACCGCGGGCAAGCCGGTGAAGGTGACGCTGGCCGACGGAAAGCTGAAGACGGTGAAGGTGACCGCCGCCGAGGGCGACGCGCTCACCGGCCGGATATCCGGCGACGGCCGCAGCTGGACCTCGGACCGGGTCGCCGCGCCCGGCACCGAGTACAGCGTCGAGGCGACGGACACCAGGGGTGGCACGGACCACGCCGGCTTCTCGACAGCCGAGGCCGACAAGGTCAACAAGCTGACGCTCGCCCCCGGCAAGAACACCACGGTCGGCATCGCCCAGCCGCTGTCGATCGTCTTCGACAACCCGGTGAAGGACAAAGCGGCGGTCGAGAAGGCACTCCGGGTGTCCACGTCGAACAACACCGAGGGTTCCTGGGGATGGCTGCAGGACCACTCCGGCAAGGAACGCGTCGACTGGCGGCCCAAGGATTACTGGAAGCCCGGTACCCGCGTCACGCTCGACGCCGATCTCAACGGCATCGACTCCGGAACGGCCGGCGGCTGGTTCGTGCGCGACTACCGGACGACCTTCACCATCGGCCGCAACCAGGTGGTCAAGGTCGACCTCGACCGTCACCGGCTGGCGCTGCACCGGGACGGGAGGACGGTCATGGACGTGCCCATGTCGGCGGGCACCCCGGGCGGCCAGAAGGCGTCCTGGCGGGGCACGGCCGTACTGATGGCGAAGGAGGGCACCATCAACATGCGCTCCGAGACGGTCGGTCTGGGCGATGCGTACGACAAGATGGTCGACTCGTCGATGCGGCTGACCTGGTCGGGGATGTACGCCCATGCCGCGCCGTGGAACGCCGCGTACTTCGGCGTCGCCAACCACAGTTCCGGCTGCGTGGGAATGAGCAATGCGAACGCCGCGGAGCTGTACAAGGAGGCCCAGGTCGGCGACCCGTTCGAGATCACCGGCGCGGACGCCAAGGGGACGGTCGCGGAGGGCAACGGCTACGGGGCGTGGAATGTGTCCTGGTCCGACTGGCAGGCGAAGAGCGCGCTCCACTGATCCCTTTCCCGCCCCGGTCCCCGGCGCGCTGTGGTGTGGGGGCGCACCGAGGTGCGCCGAGCTCCGCCCCACGCGCCCTTCCCCACAGGTTCACCGGCCCCGCACGCTGAAGGACGCACGGCAAAAGGAGCCGGGCGCGGCGTATCGGCCCGGACCGGTCCGGGCAGGAAGGACGTCATGGAGCAGGCAGCGGATCAGGGGCCTTCCGTGCAGGAGGTCGGAGCGTGGTACGACCGCTTGGGGGGTCTGTACAGCCTGACAATGGGTGACAGCATGCACCTGGGCATGTGGGACGACGGGGTGCGCCCGAAGCCCGGGCGGACGCTGTCGGCGGACGAGGCGTGGCAGGAGCTGACAGCGGCGCAAGACCGGTGGACCGACGAACTGATCGACGAGCTCGCCCTCGGGCCCGGGCAGCGGGCGCTGGACGTGGGCTGCGGCACCGGACGGCCCACGGTGCGTCTGGCCCACGCCTCCGGCGGGCAGGTCCTCGGTATCACCGCCAGCAGCTCCCAGGTCGAGCAGGCCCGTGACCGCGCCGCCCGCACCGGCGTCGCCGACCGCACCGAGTTCCTGCAGGCCGACGCGATGAACCTGCCGTTCGAGGACGCGTCGTTCGACGCCGTGTGGGCGATCGAGTCGTTCGCCCACTTCGCCAACCGCCCCCGTGCTCTGCACGAGGCCAAGCGCGTCCTGCGTCCCGGTGGCCGGCTCGTCCTCGCGGACTGCTTCGAGCACGTCCCGTTCACCGACCAGGACGTGGCGCTGTTCCGCGCAGGCTTCGCGCTCGCCCGCCTGCCCGGCGCCCTCGCCGACTACCCGGCCCTCGCCCGGCAGGCCGGCTTCACCATCGACCGTGTACGCGACAGGACCGGCGACTTCACACCCACCTACCACCTGATCCCCCAGATCTTCGCGGCACGTCGCCAGCAGATCGAGGAACTCCTGGGTACCGACGTCGCCACGCAACTGGACTCGGCCTATCCGCTGATCCTCGGCCTGTGCCGGGACAAAATGGGCTACGTCATGGTCCGTGCCGGCAAACCTGCCCCGTGATCGCCACGCTCGCCGGCCGCCTGTCCTGGCAGCGAGGTGCCGCAGCTGTCGTCGTGCGCCCGCCAGGGATGACGGGACAGCCCTCAGGGTGCGTCGTGCCTGCTCGTGGGGCTCCGCATCGGACGGATAACCGCCTTGCCCGAGTCGAGGTCAACGGAGCTCGGCGGTGCACCGGATTCGGCGTCGTCTCGGAAAACGAGTTGCCGTTCCCGCTCCTGCTGGACATGTCGCTGTGATGGATGGAAGAGCTCACTCCACGCCTCAGCGGTTGATGCTCCGCCGCCGCCACGCTTGCGCCGACGCCAGCCGACCCACATGAAGAGGACCAACCACAAGGCGATGACGACGCTGCCGGCCACAAGCAGCAAGGGCTCTCTCCTCTGGGCGCCGAGGTTTCCTGCCGGCAGTCTGCTGACGACCGGGCAGCATGTTTTCGGCAGCAGCATAGAGCCGTCCGGGAATTCGGGAAGGAGAGGCGGCTCAGCCGCCCCTGTCTCATGAGACACCTCGCAGTCTGGAGAACGACGGCTACCGTGCGCTGCTGCTCTCGTCCGGGCGGGAGTGAGATCAAAAGTCGCGCGAAAAGCCGATGGTGACCCTGGGCAAGCTCCCCGCCGCGGAGGCTTGCCCAGGGCTCCGGCCGCCGCCAGTAGCTCGTTCGGAGTACGGCCCGGCCGGACGCCGCTCATTGAACCAGCACGACCACAGCAACCACTGGCGCCGCCGTCCCCACGCCCATGGCTGCTCCGTCGGTGCGAAGTCGGGCAGGCGCGACCCGTGCCTCGCGGCCGCGGCTCGGGACGCGGCGGATCATGGCACAGCGGGCATCCGGATCCACAGGCACGGGCGGTGCGTCCGCAGGTCCCATGTCTTTGTCGTGCTGTCACACTCAGGGGATCCTCATGCGTACGTTCCACAACCGTCACCACGCCACCGTCATCGGCGCCGCCGCCACTGCGGTACTCGCTCTGGCTTCGACCGCCTGCGGTGGGGAGGGGATCGGCACGAAGGCCGCGGGCTCGGTGGACAGTTCTGTAGCCGCTGCGGCTTCGGCGGGGTCCTCGCGGTCCACCGGGTCGGTGAAGACCAGCGACGCCGTGCAGAACACCGGCATCACGAACGCCGTCACCGTGAACGCCGGCAGCGCGAAGGCGGCCGGCGGCAACGCCAACAGTGACAGTGCCGCCTACCTGCACGCGTGCGAGATGCAGAAGCTGTCGCTACACGTGACCCGCCGGGCCGGTGCTCCCACCCAGCGGGTGATCAAGGTGCGCAACGTCGGCGCGAACACCTGCGGCCTGAGCTACTACCCACGGGTCAGCCTGGGCAACTCGAAGTCCGCGGACCACAGCCACGATGTCCGGCCGCTGATCCCCAGCGGCCTCGGTGGGGCACCCGCATACCCGGTCCGGGCCGGACGCACCGCCTACGCGGTGATCGACCTCAATCCGAGCGGCGCGGCCACCGGAACCGTGCCAAAGATCGACGAGATGAATGTGCTGGCCGACGGCGACCATATGCCCAACGCGGACACGCTCAACTTCCCGCTCGGCTCCGGCGCTAAGGTACTGAAGCCCAAGCTCGGCCTGTACAGGAACACGATCGCGGACGCGGTCAGTTCCATGACCCGGGCCGACACACAGTCCTGAACGCGCCCCACACCAGCCAGCCCCGCCTGCGGCGTGCATCCCCGCATGCTGCGGACGCTCGCGGGCGCGTGGTCGTCCGGGGCCTGGTTGGGACGGTTTCGGCGCGCTTGCCGGGCGGGCTGCTGTAGCGCGGACGTTGCGAAACCCCCGGCGGACCCGGGCGGGGGTGAGGCGGTTCACCTGATGATCCGAGTGCTGGTCGGCCGTCGATGTGCGGCAGTAGCCGACGAGCATGTGCCGGAACCCATCGGCCGGACCCTTCATCGACGTTGATTCCCACGCGAGTTGCCGACACTGCCGCCTGCGGGTTCGTGATCGCGCCCCCCAGTGTCGGCAGACGGGTCGTCTGCCGACACTCGCGAGTCGATGCGGCCGGCCGGCAAGGAGGTTGTGCGGTCAGGACTCCGCCGGTGCTTGCCTCTCGTGGCCGCCCGGCCGGTCCTGACCAGCTTGCTGCTCGGTGCGGTAGCGCCGCCTACCGTGCGGCAGTCGGGACTTCAGAACGCGGGTCGATCGGGGTCAGCACGCCGAGGCGGTCCTCGACCTCCTGGGCGGCGGTCAGGCACAGGTCCTCCCGGAACGCGCGCCCGATGATCTGCACGCCGGACGGCAGCCCGTCGGCCACTCCGGTCGGTACGGCGACGCCGGGCACGCCCACGAAGCTGGTCACCGTGCACAGGCGCATGCCCGCGCCGACCCGGTCATGTCCCTCGCGGTCGCGCGACTCCAGCCCCGGCTCGACAGGCGGCTCGGTGAACACCGGTCCGAGCAGCAGCGGGTACTCGTCGAGGAACTCCGCCCAGGAACGGCGGATGCCCAGCCAGGCTCCCATCAGCTTCATGAACTCCGCGGCGGTCACGGGCGGAGTCTTCTCCATCGCCATCTCGATGTAGTGGTCTCCGCCTTCGCCGAGCAGTGTGCGCACCACTGGCCACGTCGGGGCGAATTCGGTCGCAGTGATCCGGCGGTACGCCTGGAGTGCCTCGTCCAGCCGCGGAACATCCGCTACCTCCCGCACGTCGTATCCGGCGTCTCGCAGCGCGTCGGCCGCGGCGGCAACGGCATCGCGGACCGTGGGGTGGACACCGTGACCGCCGGGGTCGGCGACGACTGCGACCTTCATCGGCCCCGCCAGCGGCTCGCCGTGGACGGGCACCGGTACGGCACGCGGGTCCCGCGGGTCGGTCCCGGCCAGTACCTCGTATGCCAGTCGCAGGTCGGCGACCCTGCGGGCCAGGGGCCCGTCGGTGACCAGCATCTGCGAGGCCGGTCCAGGGTCGTCGGGGCCGATTACGCGGTGGTCGGCGGGGAACCGCCCGGCGGTCGGCTTCAGCCCGGCCACGCCGCAGAACGAAGCCGGGATCCGTACCGATCCGCCCGAGTCGTTGCCGAGCCCGAGAGCAGCCATGCCGGTGGCCACAGCCACCCCGTCGCCACCGCTGGTGCCCCCTGGGGTCCGGTTCGGGTCCCAGGGGTTGACCGTGTCGCCGAACAACTCGCTGCGGGTGTGCATCCCCGCCAGGATCAGGGTGGGCATGTTGCTGTGGCCGATGGGAATGGCTCCGGCCGCACGGAGCCGGGCCACCGGCGGCGCGTCGGCGGATGCCACCAGGTCGCGGAAGCGCGGCGTTCCGAATGTGGTCGGCACGCCTTCGATGGCGGTGGACTCCTTCACCGTGAACGGCACGCCGGCCAGCGGCCCGAGCTCTTCGCCGGAGGCCCGCCGCCGGTCCGTCTGCGCTGCGGCCGCACGGGCGCGTTCGGCCAGCAGCTGGGTGACGGCGTTGACCTGCGGGTTGACCTCGCTGATGCGTTCCAGGTGGCTGTCGACCAGTTCGGCCGCGGATATCTCTCCGTCTCGGACGGCCTTTGCCTGGGCGGCGGCCGGCAGCTTCCACAGCGCGTCCTGCATGATCCTTGTGCTCCCCATCCACGTGTCGACGTACTTGTGCCGGAACAGTACCCCGGAAGCGATACGCTTGTATCGGAATAAGGAGGCAGCCATGCCCAAGCAGGTGGACTACGAAGGCCGACGCCGTCAGATCGCCGAGGCCGTCTGCCTCCTCGTCGACGAACACGGACCGGAGGGGGTGACCATGCGCGACGTCGCCGCCCGCGCGCAGGTCTCCCTGGGTGCGGTTCAGCGCTGCTTCCGCGGCAAGGAGGAGATGCTCCTGTTCGCCGTCGACTACGTCGGCGAGCGCATCACCGAACGCGCGCGGGCCCGACTGGCCCGGAGCCCGGCCCAGTCGGCCGCCACCGCCCTGGGCGACACGGCCACCGAGATCGCCCTGCTCCGCGAAGAACACCGCGCCGAAGCACGGGTCTGGCTCGCGTTCGTCGCCCAGGCCGCCGTCAGCGAGCCGCTCGCCGGCCCGCTGAGAACCAGCTACGCGGCCCTCGAGGACCTCCTCGCCCGCCTCATCACGGAGGCCACCGAGAGCGTCCCGGCCGACGGCGGCGCTGCGCCGCCCGACCCGCAGCGCGAGGCTCGCACCCTGCTCGCCCTCACCGACGGCCTCACCAGCCACGTACTCATAGGCCACCTGACCGCAGAGGAGGCCGAAGACGTCCTGCACGCGCATCTGGTCGGCCTCTGGGCGCGCCTCCACACCACCGGCCCGCGGAAGGCCGTCTGATATTCACGGTGCTCATCGCGCGGCCCGTGCCACGTCGGCCGGGGCGGCCCCCAGGGGCGAATGGCCATGGGGGCCAGGCGGAGTGCCGTCTGCCCGCCGCGGCGTGCCGGGGCGAGTGGGCGGCGGCGTTCAGTCCCCAAGTTCGGTGATCAGGCGGCCCACCATGGCCGACCATCTCACGGCCACGCCGCACTGGTTGAAGATCAAGTCAGTGCACTCCCGGCAGCACCGTTCCTGGTTCGGCCGGTGCGACTTCCACAGCCTCCGTCTTCGGGCTGCGCCGCTCCCGCTTGGCCACCCAGGTGGCGAACCAGGAGAGCAGCATGCACATCCCGATGTAGATCGGCGAGATCACCATCACGACGGGAATGAAGGGAAGACCGTAGTCGAGGTTGGACGCGATGAGTTTGCCCGCGTGGAGGAACTCCTCGTACGTGATCAGATAGCCGAGCGAAGTGTCCTTCAGTGCCACCACCAACTGGCTGATGATGGTGGGCAGCATGGCGCGAACCGCCTGCGGGGCCAGCACGAAGGTCATGACCTGCGTCTTGCGCATCCCCAGTGCGTACGCGGCCTCGCGCTGGCCGCGCTCCACCGAGTTGATGCCGGTACGGAACACCTCGGCGAGCACCGAGCCGTTGTAGAGGGTCAGTCCGGCGACCAGCGCGGGCAGCGGCTGCACCTTCAGCGCCACGAAGATGAAGAAGATCATCACCAGGACGGGCATGGCCCGGAAGAACTCCACGACGAGCGTCGCCAGCCGGCGCACCGCCCGGTGTTCGGAGAGCCGGCCGACGGCCAGGACCGCCCCGAGGGCCAGTGAGAGCCCAGCCGCCAAGGCGAACGCCTTGAGTGTGTTGCCGAGCCCGCGCAGCAGGAGCTCCTGGATGCCCTTGTACGCGAAGGGGGTCCACTTGGCGCTGGTGAACTGCTCCGTCACGAAGAGCAGATAGATGACCCAGCCGATCAGGGCGATGATCAGGACCGTCGAGACGATTCCGTACACGACGTGGCGTTTACGGGTCCGCGGGCCCGGGAGGTCGTAAAGCGCGGTGGCGGCCTGCGTGTGGGTCATCGGGCCACTCCGTAGCGCTTCTCCAGCGCGTTGAAGAGCGCGCTGATGGACAACGTGATGACGAGGTAGCCGACGGCGATCCAGACGAAGGTCCAGATGATGCTGTAGCCCAGCTCGTTGAGGGTCTTGTAGGTGCCGAGCAGTTCGGTGACGCTGAACGCCCCCGCGATCGCCGAGTTCTTGGCGAGGGCGATGAGCGTCGAACCGACCGGAGGGATCACCGAGCGGAACGCCTGCGGCAGCACCACGTTGCCCAGCGTCTGTCCGAAGGTCATTCCGAGACTGCGGGCCGCCTCGCCCTGCCCCTGCGGCACGGTGTTGATGCCGGAGCGGATCACCTCGCAGATGAATGCGGAGGTGTAGCAGCCGAGTGCGAGGATCGCGAAGACCTTGAACGGGAGGACCAGACCGAAGCGCGGCAGGCCGAGCAGGACGGCGAAGAAGAGCAGGGTCAGCGGGGTGTTGCGCAGCACCGTCACCCAGACGGTGCCGAACACTCGCAGCGAGCCGACGGGCGCCACCCGGAACGAGGCCATGACGAGGCCGAGGAGCAACGCCAGGATCGAGGCGTAGACGGTGAGTTCGAGGGTCCCGAGGAAGCCTTTGGCGTAGAGCGAGAAGTTCTGTGTGAGTACGTCCATGGTCGTGGACCGTCCCCTCAGGTCGCCGGGTAGCGGTCGATGGGCGGCGGAGTCGGCGCGGGCACTCCGGACAGGCCGAGCGTGGCCTCGAACGCCTTCTTCCAGTTGCCGTTCTTCTCGTTGGCCTCAAGGGCGTCGTTGAGCGCGAACCGGAGCGCGTTGTCACTGCGCGGGACGCCGATGCCGTACGGCTCCTCGGAAAACGGCTTGCCGACCACCTTCAGCTCCTTGGGCGCCTTGGCCGCGAAGCCCAGCAGGATGGCGTCGTCGGTGGTGACGGCGTCGACCTGGTACGTCAGCAGGTTGTCGACGCAGATCGAGTACGTGTCGTACGCGACCAGGATCGCCTTCGGGTAGTCGGCCGCGATGCGCTGGTACGGGGTCGAGCCCGCGGCCGAACAGACGGTCCTGCCGGCCAGGTCCTGCGGGCCGTTGATGTCGTGCTCGTCCGTACGGACGAGCAGGGACTGGCCCGCCATGAAATACGGTCCGGCGAACCCGACGAGCTTCTTTCGCATGGCGTTGATGGTGTAGGTGCCGACGTAGTAGTCGATCTGCCCATTCTGCAGCGCGGTCTCGCGGTTGGCGGAGGCGATCGTCCTGAAGCGGATCGTCTTCGGGTCGAAGCCGAGCGAGGCCGACATCATCCGGGCGATCTCGATGTCGAAACCGGAGTAGACACCCGTGGCCGGGTCCTTCTCGCCCAGATAGGGCTGGTCCTCCTTGGCCCCGACCTGGAGATAACCGCGCTTCCTGGCCCTGGTCCAGGTCGTCGACTCAGGCAGCCGGAATGCGGTGTCGACCTTGTAGACCGGCAGCTGGCCGGGCTTGGGCCCCTTCACCGGGGGGCTGCCCTCCTTCCCGCAGCCGACGGCGAGAACGGCCACCAGAAGGCCGGCGCAGGCGGCCAGAATTCTTCTCGTACGCAACAGGGAGCCTCCCGTCAGTGCTTGAGGATCTTGGACAGGAAGTCCTTGGCCCGGTCGGTCTCCGGGGCTGTGAAGAAGGCCTCCGGGGTGCGGTCCTCGATGATGCGGCCGTCGGCCATGAAGACCACGCGGTTGGCCGCGGAGCGGGCGAACCCCATCTCGTGGGTGACGACGACCATGGTCATGCCGTCCCGGGCCAGCTGCTGCATGACCTCCAGCACCTCGTTGATCATCTCCGGGTCGAGCGCCGAGGTCGGCTCGTCGAAGAGGAGGGCCTTGGGGTCCATGGCGAGGGCGCGGGCGATGGCCACCCGCTGCTGCTGACCGCCGGAGAGCTGGGCGGGGTACTTGTCCGCCTGGGAGGCGAGCCCGACCCGCTCCAGCAGCTCCCGGGACCGCAGGTCGCACTGGTCCTTCTTGCGCTTGCGGACCTTGAGCTGGGCGAGCGAGACATTGGCCAGCACGGTCTTGTGCGCGAAGAGATTGAAGGACTGGAAGACCATCCCGACTTCGGCCCGCAGCTCCGCGAGTCCCTTGCCCTCCTCCGGGAGGGGCCTGCCGTCGATGGCGATGTAGCCCGACTCGATCGTCTCGAGCCTGTTGATGGTCCGGCAGAGCGTCGATTTGCCGGAGCCGGAGGGGCCGATGACCACCACCACCTCCCCGCGGCCGACGGTGAGATTGATGTCCTGCAGTACGTGCAACTTTCCGTAGTACTTATTGACGTTCCGCAGCTCGATCAACGGATCGACGGCCATACGCTGCCCTACCCACTTGTCGCTGTGTCGAGGTCAGCGCAAACTATCCATCCCGGCAAGGGACTTCACACCCGACACGCACAAATGGGGTATAAGGCGTTTTATTCGGCTTTGGTCTTAGCCTTCGGCCGACTCCGCGTACACCTGCGAGAGCTCAGGGCTGCCGGCCATCGCCCAGTCGAGCCCGGCCTCGACGACATCGATCTCGCGCCCGGAGGCGAGCCGCACCACCGGCTGCCCGCTGGGCCAGATGTGCCAGACGGCGCCGGGGACGTTCCGCACCAGAACGGTGCCGAGGTACAGCCCGGCGTCATTACCCAGCCAGGGCAGCTCCTCCGGGTCGTCCCGCCAGCGGGGAGGCAGTTGGTCGAGCGCCGTCAACGAGGCTGGAGTGTCGTCGAGTTCGAGCCCCCGCTGCCCTGCTCGGACACGCAGCAGCTCGCACTCGGCGAGCAGCTCGGCCACGCCGTCCGGGTCGGCCTCGACGGCGGCCGCGAGGCCCGCTCCGTGCCTACCGTCGTGACGCTTACGCCAGTTGTCCAAGAAGGGGATGTTCATACCACTCAGGGTCGCATCCCGGCCCGGTTACGCACCACAGGCGCGCGGCCTGCCGTTCGAGTGCTGAACCAGGTGCGCACGCCCACCGCTGCGCCGCCGCGCGCACCGCACAACCGCCGGGCCGGCCGTCACACCCGCCCATTTTGTGAGCTCCTCTCAGCCGGGTACATGTGCAGGCCATTGTCTTTGAAGGGGTGGAGGCGGAGTGATCCGGACTGGTACCTTCGCCATCATGTCCAGCCCCGAGGCGAACAGACTCTAGCCACCGGTCCCGCCGGTGGCTGACCCGCTGTCGAGTCGATCCCGCACGGCCGATCAGGCCGGAGGATCGCTTCTGTCCGGCTGCCGCCGCAGGACCACCGCAGTGTGGGCTGCGCATCCCCGTATGCGCTCGTGCGCAGATTCCCGACCACGACGGCTCCTTGCCGCGTTGTCGCGTCACGTCCGTGAACAGACCTGACGTTCTTCCGCGTTGCCGCTCGACCTGTCGGGCGGGCGCGGCCCACACCCCTGCCTGGTCCGTCCTTCAGTCTGCCCATGGGGTTTCTTCATGCCATTTGCTGTCTACGCGCTCGGGCTCGCCGTCTTCGCCCAGGGCACTTCCGAGTTCATGTTGTCAGGTCTGGTCTCGGACATCGCCGACGACCTGCGCGTATCCATCCCGGCCGCGGGCTTGCTGACGTCGGCGTTCGCGGTCGGGATGGTGGTCGGCGCGCCCGCGATGGCGCTCCTCAGCCGGAACTGGCCCCGGCGTCGCGCGCTGCTGTTCTTCCTCTCCGTCTTCACCGCCGTCCATGTCATGGGCGCGGTCACACCCGGATACGGCGTGCTGCTGGCGACACGGGTCGTCGGAGCGCTGGCGAACGCTGGTTTCTGGGCCGTGGCGCTGGTGACCGCGGTCTCCGTGGCCGGACCCGGCGCCCGGGCTCGCGCCACGTCGGTCGTGGTCGGCGGTGTCACCGTCGCCTGTGTCGTGGGGGTGCCCGCCGGTGCGGTGCTGGGCGGGCACTGGGGGTGGCGCGCCGCGTTCTGGGCCGTCGCCCTCGTCTCCGTACCAGCCCTTGCGGTGATCGCCAGGACGATCCCCGGCGAGCGGGCCGAGTCCCACGCGGTGGGCGGGCATGCCGAACTGCGGTCCCTCACCGAGCCGCGGCTCGCTCTCACCCTGCTGACGAGCGCGCTCGTGCAGGGCGCGACCTTCTGCGCGTTCTCCTATCTGGAGCCGCTGGTCACCCGGGTCACGGGGATCGGCTCCGGGTGGGTGCCCGCCATGCTCGCACTGTTCGGGGTCGGCTCGTTCCTGGGTGTCACCGTCGCGGGCCGGATCGTCGATGCGCGACCGGTCGCCGTCACCACCACCGGGCTGGTGGCGCTCACCGCCGGCTGGGCCGGGCTCGCACTGGCCGCGGAGAGCCCGGTCGCGGTCGTCGCGCTCGTCCTGGTCCAGGGCATGCTCGCGTTCGGCACCGGAACAGCGCTGATCTCGCGGGTGCTCCAGTCGGCGTCCGGTGCGCCGACGCTGGCAGGCTCGTTCTCCACGGCCGCCTTCAACGTGGGCGGTGCGCTGGGGCCCTGGCTCGGCGGCGTCACGATCGGTGCGGGGTTCGGCTTCCGGTCGCCGCTGTGGGTGAGTGCGCTGCTGATGGTCCTGGCGCTCGGCGCGACCGCTGCGTGGACCGCATACGACGCCCCGTCCGGCGCTGAAGGGGCGGTGCGGTCCAGAGCTTCGCGAGCAGCCGGCAAGCGGGACAATGACAGGGATCACCGTATCGGCAACCACTGACCATCGGCCCGGGCCGATCTGAGATGCTCGCCCTCGTACGTGGGCGACCAGGGCGAACAGGGGAAGCGCATGACCGAGGACCGCGACGGCATGGTTGTCTACTGGCGGCCCGGCTGCCCGTACTGCATGAAGCTCCGCCTGCAGCTCCGGTTCACCCGCCTCAGGTACACCGAGGTCAACTTCTCGGCCGTAAACGACCGAGCTCGTTGGCTCGGTCGTCTACACCTTGTCGCGCTCCCGACTGCCCCCTACGACAGGGCGGTCACGGGTCGCATCTACCAGCCAGGGAGGTCAAGCCCTTTGTGGTACGGGTCCGTTGACGAGAACCCACGCCGAGCGTGCGCGGTTGCGCACGTTGACCCCGGCGACGTGATCGGCGGGGCCGGCGAGCCCGCACCGACGACAGGAGAACACGTCCCGGGTGGGACGGTTGTGTCTCGCTGTGTGCCCGCAACGCGGGCACATCTGCGAGGTGTAGCGGGCATCCACCGCGATCACCGGCACTCCGGCCCGCCGGGCCTTGTACCGGAGGTGTTCTTCGAGCTGGTGGAACGGCCAGGACGAGAGCGTGGCCCGCTGGTCGCGGGAAGGCCGTACCCGGTCACGGATGCCGCCCAGTTCTTCGAGGGCGATCCCGCGTCCGGTGCGTTGTGCGACGGCCACGATCTCCTTGCTGATCCTGTGGTTGATGTGCGCGGCGTGCCGGGACTCGCGCTTGGCCCGCCGCTTGGCGCGCCGGGTGGCGGAGCGGGTCCGCTTCGCCTGGAGTTCGGCGCGTTTGCGTGCGTGCCGGCGCCGGTAACGGCCAAGACGGCGGCCCTGGTAGTTGTCCCCGTCGGATGTGGTGGCGAGGTTGGCAATGCCCCGGTCCACGCCGATCCAGTCCGACGGGTCGGTGTTGAGCGGTGCTTCGGGGACTTCGCACGTGGAGATCAGGAACCACATACCGTCGCGGTGGACGAGATCCGACTCGCCTCGCCGGTACTTCGCCAGCGTCGCCAACTGGCCGGGGTGCCCGGTGTACCCGATGCCCTTGATCCGCCCGCCCACGGTCCAGATGCTGACGGTCCGCGCGTCGTGCTGCCACGACAGGATCCGGTCGTCATACGGCTGAGCCGCATCGGGACGGAAGGCGATCGGCTTCGACTCCGCACGCCTGCGCCGCCTCGATCCCTCGGGGCCGAGGTTCCCGGCCCGGATGTTCGCACGCAACGTCGTGTAGGCGTCAACGACCTTCTTCACCGTGCGGACGGCCGGTTGGGCAGCGAGCCCGAACTCGGCCTTCAGACGAGCGTAGACCAGCTTCTGCAACGCGTTGCGGGACGTGGTGCCGGTCTCCTAGGCCACCACCGATACGGCATCGGCCGCCCGGTTGCATGCAGGCAGGGTCGCAGCCAAAACCGTCGCCACCTCGGGCGACGGCAGCAGCTTCACCTGCACCACAATCTTCACCCCTCCAACCTAGCCCCGACCACTGACAACACCCGAAAGCACAGGTCACGGCAGGTACGCAGAGAACTCCGCCGCTTCACAGCTCCGCTCCAAGGACCCATTCCTCCCCGGCCTGAAGGCCGGGGCATCCTGCGAGAAATCAGGTGAACATCTGGCGGGATCCCGAGGCTGCGGCGTTCGTCCGCTCGGTCGCCGACGGAAACGAGACCGTTCCGACGGTGTCCGTGGCGGGGCACGCGATGGTCAACCCGTCCAAGCGGCAGGTGCTCGACGCGGTCCGGGCCCATGCGCCGCAGCTGGAGACGTCGTAGGGTACGGGTCTGCATGTCCCCCAGGACGTTGCTCATCAAGGCGCCATGGTGCGCCGGGGTCAGCGAACGTCACCGGACGGCGGTCACAGGTCCAGGTCGACGACCACCGGCGCATGATCGGACGCACCCTTGCCCTTGCGCTCCTCGCGGTCCACATAGCTGTCCTTGACCGCCGCCGTGAAGGGGGCGTTGCCGTAGACCAGGTCGATCCGCATGCCCTTGTTCTTCGGGAAGCGCAGCTCGCGGTAGTCCCAGAAGGTGTACGGGCGGTCGTACTTGAGCGGGCGCGGCATCACGTCCGAGAGGCCCTCCGCGCGGAGGGTGGCGAGGGCAGCGCGCTCGGCGGGGGTGACATGCGTGGCACCCTCGAACAGGGCGGGGTCCCAGACGTCCTCGTCGGTCGGCGCCACGTTGAAGTCGCCGAGGACCGCGAACGGCTGGGAGCCCGCGGCGTCGGGGGCGACCGCTCTCTGCAGGGCCTCGAACCAGCGCAGCTTGTAGGCGTAGTGCTCGTGGGCGACCTCGCGGCCGTTCGGCACGTACACCGACCAGAGACGGACCGGGCCGCAGGTCGCCGAGATCGCCCGGGGCTCCTGCACGCCCTCGTAATCGGGGCCGCCGGGCAGCCCCGTGACGACGTCGGCCAGTCCGGCCCGGGAGACCAGCGCGACGCCGTTCCACCGGCCCGTGGCGTTGACTGCGGACTCGTAGCCGAGCTCGCGCAGCTCGTCCGCCGGGAACTGCTCGGCCGCGCATTTGGTCTCCTGGATGCACAGCACGTCCGTGCCGGTGCTCTCCAGCCAGGCCAGCAGCCGCGGGAGGCGGGCGGTGATCGAATTGACGTTCCACGTGGCGATGCGCATGTAGGTAAACCTAGCGGCTCCCACTGACAGTCGCCGGACCGGCGCCGGTCACAGGCCGGTCGAGTCACCCGGGGTCAGCCGGCCGTGGTCGGTGCCGCCGAGGCTGCCGATCTGCCGGTCGTAGATCGGGCGGGCGAGATCGGTGAGCAGCGCGTCGTGGATGTCGATGGCGCGCCTCGGCTTGACCTCGCGTACGTAGTCGATGACCTCGGAGATCTTGTTCCAGGGTGCCATCACCGGGAGCATCAGGGTGTCGACGGGGTGGTCGGGCACGGTGAGCGCATCGCCCGGGTGGAAGAGCGAACCGTCCACCAGGAAGCCGATGTTGGTGATCCGCGGGATGTCGGGGTGGATCACCGCGTGCAGTTCGCCGTGCACCTGTACGTCGAAGCCGGCCGCGGAGAACGTGTCCCCGTGCCCGACGGTGTGAACGCGCCCGGGGAACGCCGCGGAGAGCTGGTCGGCGACGCTGCGCAGGGTCCAGATCTGCGCGGCCGGGTTGGCCTCCATACCGGCCCGCAGCCGGTTCTCGTCGAAGTGGTCGGCATGCTCGTGCGTCACCAGCAGCGCGTCGGCGCCCAGTGCCGCGTCCTCCTCCGAGAAGCCGCCCGGGTCGATGACCAGCGTCCGCCCGTCCTTTTCCAGGCGGATGCAGGCGTGCGTCTTCTTCGTCAGGGTCAGGTGCACGGGGTTCGCAGCGTTCATGGTCCCCATCCTGCTACGGGTGGGGCCGGGTTTCTTCCTGAATCACGGTCTGGGCGATCGTGAACGCGGCGCCCGCGGCCGGTATGCCGCAGTAGACGGCGGTCTGCAGCAGCACCTCCTTGATCTCCGCGGGGGTCAGCCCGTTGCGCAGGGCTGCCCTGATATGCGCGGCCAGGCTCTCCAGATGGCCTGAGGTGACCAGCGCGGTGAGCGTGATGCAGCTGCGGGTGCGGCGGTCCAGGACCTCGCGGGTCCAGGTCTCCCCCCAGGCGTAGCGCGTGACGAGCTCCTGGAACTCGCCGGTGAACTCGTCGGAGGTGGCCATGACCCGGTCGACATGGGCGTTGCCGAGCACCTCGCGGCGTACCTTCATGCCCGGTTCGTACGGGTCGGCGCGGCCGCCGGTCACGGCCTCCGGCTGATCCGCGGCGGGGGCGATCTCCGCGACGGGCAGCACGGGGGCGGAGAGCGCGGGGCCGGTGCTGGGGACAGGGATGGCGAGGAGGGTGTCCTGCCAGCTCGTCGAGAAGTGGGTGACGAGCAGGTCGGTGACGGCGGCGGGCTGCTCGACCGGGGCGAGGTGCGAGGCTCCGGGGACGAGGGCGAGCCGGGCGTCCGGTATGCCCGCGACCAGGGTCCGGGCCTCGGCGGGCCCGGTGACCCGGTCCTCTGCGCCGACCAGCACGAGGGTCGGGACGCCGATGCGGCTGAGTTCGGTACGGATGTCGAAGGCGGCGAGCGCCTCGCAGGCGGCGATGTAACAGCCGGGGTCGGTGGTGCGGACCATCTGGACGGCCCACTCGACAATCGCGGACTGGGCGGCGGCGAAGCCGGGGGTGAACCAGTGTTCGGGCGCGCTGCGGGCTATCGGCTCCAGGCCGTTGGTGCGGACGACCACCCCGCGCTGCCGGAACTCGTCGGCGCTGCCGAACCGGGGCGAGGCGGCGACCAGGGCCAGCGAGGCGACCCGGTGCGGATGGCGCAGCGCGAGGTCGGCGCCGATCGCGCCGCCGATGGAGCAGCCCACGTACCCGAAGCGCTGGACACCGAGACCGTCGAGGGTGGCCAGCAGCCGGTCGGAGAGCTCACCGACGGCGGTGGCCGGGTGCGCCAGGGCGCCGCCGTGGCCCGGCAGGTCGAAGCGGAAGATCCGCCAGTGCTGGGAGAGCTCCGGTATCTGCCGGTCCCACATGTGCCATGTGGTACCGAGTGAGGGACCGATCACCAGGATCGGTGCGTCGTCTGGCCCGTCAAAGCGGTATTGCAGGGTGTTCGGTGGTGTCTCGCTCATCCGTCCGACCCTCTCATGTATCACGAAATCTCACTTCGCCGGGGCGAACCTAAGGGCTGTCCCGTAATCCCTGGTGGATCAGCGCGCGGCGTCAGATGCGGTGCATCGCAAGGCGGAGGGGCGTCCTCATACTGAGCGTATTCGGGCGTTCCGACAACGCAGCGAGGTGGCGCAACTGTCGTCGTGCGCCCGCCAGGCATTACGGGACAGCCCTTAGCGGGTCTTGTCCGGACGCCGGCCGACGCACGTGCGCGCGGATGCGGTCACGGTCGTCGGGGAAGGCGCTCTCCCATGTCGGCGGCGAGAGGCGCCTCCGTTCACCTGAAGAATTCCTTAACCGGGCACGAACACATGCGTCCATGCTGATCAGGGAGGTGGACCGGCCCGGACAGTACGGGGCCGGAGCAGCCGCCCTCGCACGGCGCAGGGTCGGCGGCGGTGACAAGGAGGTCTGGCTGATGATGTCCCGAAGACGCTTGCGGCATGCTCCGGTGCTGACCGTGACGCTGCTCATGACGCTCGCCGCAGCCGGGTGCGGCGGTTCCGACGACGGGGCTCCCTCGGCTGCCGACCGGCCGCGGTCGGACACCACGGACCGCACAGGCGACAGCGGCGGAGCCCCGGCGAAAAGGCCGCCGGCGGAGCCCTGCGGGCTCATCTCCGTCCAGGAGGTCCAGCAGTTGGGAGGCGTGTCCGTCACGGCGAAGACGAGCGAGTTCAACACCACGGGCTGCGAGTACTCGCACGAAGGGGTGCTGATCTCCTCGACCGTACAGGGCCACGAAGCCAAGGCCTTCGCCGACGACATGCTCGCGGGAGCCCACAAGAAGCCGCTCTCCGGCGTGGGCGAGGAGGCCTACTCCTACGACGCCTCCGATCACGGGACCTTCGCCGTGCTCTTCCGGAAGTCGGGGACCTGGGTGGCGATGACCGTGGTGGCGGACAGGGCGGACAACGCCGGGCGGCTGAACGAACTCGCCCGGACGGTGGCCGCGCGCATCTGACACCGGCAGCCGGGCCCGCGCCGGCCCACACCCCACGAGCACGGCGCGGTCGGCGGGGGCACGTGCCGGGGGTGGGGGCCGGGCACGGGCGGAAGTGCTGTCGTGCCGCGCGGCCCGTTCCCGGGACCCACCTTGTCCGGCCGTACCGGAGCCCTGCACGTCCGCGTGCGAGACGAGGCGGTGGTGGAGCACTCCACGAGGCCGTCTGCCGCCGTTGCCCTGCAGCCGCAGCGACCACGAGAGACGACGCAGCGACCGGTGGCCCGAAGGATTCCTGAACAGGGCACGAACACTCCAGTTGATGACGGTCCAGGGGTACGGCGCCGCGCGCGTCGGCCATGGCGAACGGATTCACGACATGAGAGGTATCCGGCTGCTGTCGGCTGTGTCACGGGGGGCTGCGGCCCTCCGCGCGGAGTGGGCCGTGAGCGCGCCGCGCCTGGGGAGGCGGGCCGCGCCGCTTGCGATTGCGTTCCTCCTGACCACCACGGCGGCATGCGGTGGCGCATCCGGGCGTGAGCACGAGGGCTCCGGTCCGACCGACACGTCCGAGGCCGCGCTCACCTACGGGACCCGGCCGGTCCGCGATCCGTCGATCACCTACCAACCCGACGTCGTGATCGTCGAGGGCGGACCGCGAGCGATCCGGTCGGCATCCAGTGACGGTCTGACCTGGACCATCGACGGAAAAGCCCGCGGTGCCCAGGAGGTCCGGCTCGGAAAGGTCCTGTACGCCACCAGCCGTGCGGTGGGGCGGGTGCAGAAGGTGCGCCGGGTGCACGGAGACGTCGTGGCCACCCTGGGCCCGGTGGAGTTCACCGAGGTCTTCCGCGACGCCCACCTCACCCTCGACCAGGACATCGACGATGGCGCGCTCCACTACCTGGAGATCCCGGACCTGCCCGGGGCGGTGACCGTGTCTGCGGATGCCTCGACGGACGCTGCGACAGAGGCCGAGAAGGGCGCTGCCAAGGACGCCGCGCGGGATGTTCCGACGACGGCGCGGACGATCGGACAGACGTCGGTGCGCGCCGCGCATTCGGGGCGCGTCGGCACCGTGGTCGCACCGGGACCGGTCCGGGTCGCCGCGGCGGCCGGGGGCACGCTGCCGCCGGCCAGGTCGAGCAGCGTCGCGGCGGATCTCGGGGAATGGAAGGCCCAGCCGTACCGCAGCCCGGGGGCGTTCGGCCTGAAGTTCAATCACAAGGCCGCGGCGGGGCTCAAGGTCTTTGTCGACTTCTCGCTGAAGACGGAGAAGCTGCACGTCCGTTCCGATGTACCGATCTCCGGTGGTCGGGTCGCCGACGGGGCCACGTTCGCCGTCGAGGGGATCAAAAGCGTCGCGATCAGTATCGCCGCCGGTGCGGCCAACGGTGTCATCGACAACTCGAAGATCCGGGCCGAGGTACCGGTCCAGATGACCCTGCCGATCGCGGGGACCCCGTTCGCCTTCGACATCAGCTGGAAGTTCAGTGTCGCCACCGCACTCGGTGGCAACAACACCACGGTGACCGCCGGCGGTGAGTGGGGGCTCGACGGTGCCATCGGCATGGTCAACGGATCGATCGTCACCCCGAAGCTCTCGGTGATCAAAAGCATCATGGACTCGGTCACCGGAATCTCCGTCGGAGTCAGCGGCATCGCCACCGCCGTCGAGTTCAAGGTCCAGGTCGGAATCGGTGTGCCCGCCGCCTTCGCCGGTCCCTACGCCAAGCTCGTCATGGACTTCGGGGTGACCAACGGCTCGGCCCTCGGCGCCCCACTGACCCGCTGCGTCGGAGCGACGCTGGACGGCAAGGTCGGCGGGGGCGTGGGAGTCTCCGTCTCCGCCGTGGCCATGGCCGCCCTCAAGAAGCTCCTGCCCACGATGAAGTTCCAGCTGCTGCAGGAGAGCCTGACACCTTTCGTCCACAGACAGCAGACGCTGCCGGACGTACCGCTGTGCAAGTCCTGACACCGAAACGAAGGCAGACAGTGAGGATCCCGATGAACCGCAACCGCAGCCGCCCGCCGTCGCCACTGGTGCCCCTGGCTGTGCTCGCCTTGCTCGCGCTGTCCGGGTGCGGCGGCCACGGGCAGTCCTCGACAGCCGGCCCCTCGTCGGCCGAGCCGGCCACGGCAACCCGGACTCCGGAGAAGAGCCCCGAGGCGCCGTCGCCGAATGGGGCAGCCGTCGACCCCTGCGCCCTGGTGACCAAGCAGGATGCCGAGAAGCTGGCCGGAACAGCGCTCGACCCCGCGACGCCGGTACGGGAGACCTGCACCTACACGGGTCCTGTCACCGGGCCGACGGCCCAGGTGGAGATCTTCGTCGGGGACGGTGCGAAGAAATACCTCGACATCGAACGCGACCTCGGACACACGCTCAGGCCACTGGCCGGTATCGGCGACGAGGCGTACGCCGAGGACGAGGCGGTCTTCCTCCGCAAGTCCGACCGGTGGGTGTCGATCCGTCTGGTGCGGCTCAACGACCCGGCGGAGAACCGCACACCGCTGGAAGAGCTGGCCCGAAAGGTGGCCACCGGGCTCTGACCCGTGTCCGCCGTGCGCACGGGTCCCATCCACAAGAGCCCCCGCGACCCTACCCGTCGCTGTCGTTCTCGTCGTGCTGCTGTTCATCCTCGCCTTCGTCGTGCCCTACAACACCGGCCCGGCGCAGGCATCGTCTCCTGGGCGCTGCTCCTGATGCTGATGGGCAGACTGAACGGCGAGCGCGGCACCCGGCGGGGCGTCGAGGTCGCGGGCCGCCGGCCGGGTGTGCCTGAACACCTCGCCGCGAGTGGGCTGTTCGGCCGGCAGCCCGCCGTCTCGGTCACCCTGTGGGGCCGGCATCCGGCTTACGCAGCGGCGCTCGGCCTCGCCCCACGCACGGTGGCCCTCCCGGTCGGCGGCGCCGCCGACCACAGGCTGCCACCGCCGACTCCACGGTGAGATGGGCCACGTCCCACCCGTCGAGTCTGAGACCCATCACTACATGAAATCCACGAAACCCCAGGTCACAACCACATCCGACATCTCTACCGAACCCGGGCGGTTCAGAGTATCCTGACGCGGTGACCACCGGCGCGGGAGGGGCGGCGGGCGCTGACCGGGTGCGCGGCCCCGATACTGTCGCGCGACTGGCGGAGTCGGCCCTGCGACAGGGGCAGTACAACGAGGCGCTGCGGCATGTCGCGACGCTCCCGGCGGGCACGCTGCTGCCTGCCGAACTGGCCTGGAGGCTCGGCCGCGTACTCCATCAGCGGGGCGAGTTCGAGGGCGCCGAGTCGCTGTACGAACGCGCGGCCGCCGATGCCGGGGACACCGGCGCGGACCAGGCCCAGTTGCTGGCCGGCCGGTCCGCAGCTCGCTGGGCCCGTGGGGACCGGACGCGGGCACGGAGCCTCGCCGACGAGGCGGTACGGGCGGCCGAGCAGAGCCGCGACGACGCTGCGCTGGCGGCGGCCTACCTCGCCCAGGCGCTGGCCGCCTTCAGTGAGGGCGACCGCGCCGCCAACGAACACGCCTACGCCAGGGCCTTCGCGGCGGCCGAACGGGCCGGGGACATGGGCCTGCAGCTGCGGATCCGCTCCAACGTCGGCTCCCGCCTGGTCGAGGAGGGGCGTCTGCGCGAGGCGGTCGACGCCCTCACCGAGGCGATCCGCCTCGGTGAGGGCGCCCCCCAGCAGACGGTGCTCGCACTGGCCCTGCACAACCGCGCCGAGGCCTGGCTGGGGCTCAGCGATCTCAACGCCGCCCGCGCCGACGCCGATCGCGCGCTCACCCTGTGGCAGCGGGAGGGCTCACCGCTGGCCGCGTTCGGACTGCTGATGATCGCCCGGGTGCACCTGACCCGGGGCTCCGCCTGGCAGGCGACGGCGACCTACCGCGAGGCCGTGGCGATGGCCGAGCCGGACGGCAACTCCCAGGTAGTGGCGCAGGCATGGGCGGGGCTCGCGCGCACCTGCTACGCCGACGATCCGGGCGAGGCGGCGCGATACGCGGAGTTGTCCCTCACGCTTCCGAGCGCCGCCGGGCCGGTCATCGGCGAGTTGGCCGCAGGCTGGGTCGCACTGTGCAGCGGAGACACCGCCTCGGCCGCCCAGTACGCCGCAGACGTCCGCGCGGAGGCCGGCCGCCGCCGCGACCCGGCCGGGCTGGCCGAGGCGATGGAACTCGCCGCGCTCGCCGCATACCGGGGTGATTCGGCCGCGATGCCGGGGCGCCCTACCGCACGCCGTGCCGCCGGGCTGGTGGAGGCGGCCGCGGTCTGGGCCGACACGGGCAACGAGGTGGCACTGGCCACCAACGCGCTGCTACGGGCGCGCCACGCGGGCGACCGGCTGTCCGAGGACGTCGCCTGGCAGCGGCTGCACCGGCTGGGAGTGTGCGACGACATCTGGCACATCGCCGGGCCGCTGGCGGCCATCGGTCCACCGCCGGTCCCCGAGGTCGCCGTGCAGACCCTGGGCCACTTGGCGGTACTGCTCTCCGGAACGCCCGTCCCCCCGGCCGGATGGCAGTCGCGGAAGGCCCGTGAGCTCGTCAAGGTGCTGGCGGGTCAGCTGGGAAGACCGGTCACCCGGACCGCGCTCGCCGCCCTGTTGTGGCCGCACACACCTTCGGAGGTGGCCAACCGCCGCCTGTCGGTGCTGATTTCGACGGTGCGCGCGGTCCTCGACCCGGCGCGGCGGCATCCGGCCAACCGCTTTCTGGTCACAGATCCCTCCAGCGTGCGGCTCAACACGGAGCACGTCGTCCTCGACACGGTCCGGTTCTACGACGCGGCCCGTGCGGCCATCGCGGCGAACGCCGCGCTCGAGGGAAGCCGGGACACGGCGGCCGGCGTCGACATGGTGGCGCGCCTGGAAGTGGTCGTCGGCATGTACACCGGTGACTTCGGCGACGACGGCGAGCTCACCGAGGAGTGGATCGACCGCCCGCGCGCGGCCTTCGCCGAGCTGCACCGCGACGTCGTCCGTACCCTCGCCCGGCGCTGCCTGCGGCTGGACCGCTGCGACGCGGCAGCCGGCTGGTACCTGCGCCTGATCGGCGAGGACGGCTACGACGAGTCGGCCCACCTCGAGCTGATCGCCGCGCTCTCCGCGGCGGGCCGGCACGGCGAAGCCCGCCGCCGCTACCGGGACTACGCCAAGCGCATGCACGAGATCGATGTCCGCCCCGTCCCCTTCCCCACGGCGTGACGGTCCGGGCGAGTAGCCCGCAGGCGTACGGTTCACCTGCCGCGCCCGGCCGGACTGTGTGGTTACCGAACGCCGTAGGCGCGGGTGATGGTCTGGGTGACCGCGTTGCCGTTGGCGTCGGTGAAGGTGGCCTTCGTCATGACCTGCTTGCCGGAGGCTCCGGTGTGGTCGAGGACGGCCGTCCACTTGCCGTCCTGCTGCTCGGTCGGCGCCTGGGTCCAGGTGGTGCCGCCGTCGTAGGAGTAGGACAGCGAGGCCGCCGTGATCGCGCCCGCGGTGTACCCGGCGTGACCCTCGACCGACAGGCCGACCTTGATGCCGCTCTGCGCGGGCAGGGTGTTCATGCCGTCCACCGGCAGGTCGTACGCCGGGTGGAGGAGCGGCAGGCCGCGGGAGTAGACGTCCGGCTCCCGGTGCGAGCGGAAGCTCCAGGTGGTGTCGGCAGCGGTGGTACGCAGCCAGTTGCGGTCCCCGGTGTAGATCTTCTCCAGGTGCTGGGTGAGCTCGTACGCGGAGTCCTCGTCCGGCACCTCGAACACGCCGTAAGGATAGGCGAGTTTGCCGATCTGCTCACCGTTGCGCTTCAGCGACATCTTGCCGATGTCGCCGAACGACCCGCCGTAGGTCCAGTGGTCGCCGGAGCCGTCGACCCAGAGGGCGTTCTGGATGCCGAACAGGTTGCCCTGCCGCTCGGCGGCCAGCATCAGGTTACCGTCGGCGTCGCGCGCCGCGCCCGGCCGCAGGGGGCCGCCGTACCACTCCTCGGCGCTCCGCTGTCCGGCCTTGTAGGTACGGTCCTGGTCGCTCATGAAGGCGGCGAACGGGAAGCTGGTCATCGCGCCGTGGTACCAGGCGTCGTCGCCGGTCGTGTAGTAGGCGGTGCGGGTACCAGGCACGTGGACCGTCTGGTACAGGCTCACGGGGATCTGAGTGTTGCTGCTCCCGGAGGGACGGAGGAACAGCGCGTCGATGTAGTCGGCCTCCTTGCCCATGGCATGCCACGTCTCGGTGACCTGGGCCAGCCGGGAGTCATTCGGCCGGTAGGCCTGGTCGGAGTGCAGCGGCCCCTCGGTCGGGAACGACACGTTGTAGACGTAGGACAAGCCGTCCTCGGAGCCGGTCGCGCGCCAGGTGGGCCGGAACTCGAAGGTGCCCGTCCGAGCGCGCCCGTCGATGTCCGCGTAGAACTTCTGCACGGCGCTGCCGGCCGTGAGTGTTCCGCTGAGCCGCCAGGTGTCGTCCCACCCGCGGGTGTAGTTCAACGTGGTGCCCTGCAGCGTCGAGGGGCGGTCGGTGTGCAGGCTCAGCTGGTGGGCCTTGCGTGCGTCGAGGACAACGGTGGTGTCCTCGGTGATCCGCATCTGCGGGTGGGCGAGGTAGCTGATCGATTCGGGCGCGTTGCTCGCGTCGGGCGTCGCCACGAAGCTGCTGAGGGCGTACTCGCCCGGGCGCACACGGTAGGTCTGCTCGGGCGCACCCGCGTTGGTGCGGCGCTCGCCCTCGTCGGAGTCGAGGCTGGCGACGTCCAGGGAGGAGGTGCCGGTCGCGGGCTTGCCGTTGCGGTCGACGACCTTGACCCGGAGGGTGACCGTCTCCGGCTGGACGTAGAGGGTGACGGGCACGGAGACGTGCACATCGCCGCCGGTGGCCAGGATCCGGCCGGTGACCGCACCGTACTGGGCGGGCTTCAGACGGGCGGTGGGGTCGATCTGCAGCGGCACCTGAGCGGTGGCCCCCGCCGGGACCGTCACCTGGTTCTCCTGCGGCTTGATGATTCCGGAGGTGACGTCGCTGCCGTCGTTGCCGTGCACACCGCTGAGCTTCAGATGGAGCGTCAGGTCGCTGTCGCTGGTGTTGGTGAAGGGCACCTGCACGGTGGTGCGGTCCGACGGGTCCTGCGGCCAGTTGTAGCTGCCGGCCTGGACAGCCGGCGCGGAGAGCGCCTTCTGGTTCACCGCGCCGAACACGTCAAGCACCCCACCGCCGGTCTGGTCGGCGCCGGCGACCTTGCCGCCGGTGCGGGCGGAGGAGACCAGGGCAGCCTTGATCTGCTGCGCGGTCCAGTCCGGGTGCGCCTGGCGGACGACGGCCGCAGCGCCCGCGACATGCGGGGTGGCCATGGAGGTGCCCGACATCGTCCGGTAGGCGTAGACGCCGCGGCCGCCCGCGCTGGCTGCCGAGATGTCGACGCCGGGGGCGGCGATCTCGGGCTTGAGGGTGTGGGTGACGGCCACCGGGCCGCGGCTGGAGAACTGCGCGGTGGTGTCGTCGCGGTCGACGGCGCCGACGGTCAGCACGCCGGGCACACAGCCGGGCGAGGAAACGGTCTCGGTGCCCGGGCCGGAGTTTCCGGCGGCGACGACGAACAGGGTGTGCGTGTTCTTCGACAGCTCCTGCGTGGCCTGGGCCATCGGGTCGGCGCAGTCGCCGATCCTGGGGTTGCCCAGGCTCATGGAGACGACGTCGGCCTTCTGGTCGACGGCCCACTGCATACCCGCGATGATCCAGGAGTCCAGGCCTTGGCCACTGTCGTTGAGGACCTTGCCGATGAGCAGGGAGGAACCGGGGGCGACGCCCTTCTTGAGGCCGTCACTGGCCGCTCCGGACCCGCCGACCGTGGAGGCGGTGTGCGTGCCGTGACCCTGCCGGTCGTCGGTGGTCTTGGAATCCGTGAAGTTCTTGGCCGCGGCGACCTGGTTCACCAGGTCCGGGTGCTCGGCGTCCACGCCCGTGTCCAGCACGGCGACCTTGGTGCCCTTGCCGTCGTAGCCGGCCGCCCAGGCCTCCGGCGCGTGCACCTGCTTGGTGGACCGGTCCAGCGTGGCCTCGACCTTGCCGTCCAGCCACAGCTTCTTCAGCGTGGAGCCAGAACGTGAGCGGGTGTTGGTGACGTCCTGCCAGAAGGCGGCAGCGGTGTCCTTGCCTGCCTTGAGCGCGACGCCGTCCACAGCGGGGAGGCTCAGGCCCCGCTCGGACCCGCGAGGGGCCGCCGGCGCGCTGTCGGCGACGTTCACACTGTTCCGATAGGTGGCGATGAGCGGCAGCGTGTCGGTGTGTGTGTCGTCGTATCCCTGGCGGATGAGCCCAGTGACGTTGAACAGCTGCTCGTCGACCTTGCCCTCGGCGATCGCCTGGGACGCGCCCTCGGGGTAGACGTAGAGGTCCTTGCCCCTCTGATAGGTCTGGACTACCGGCTGTGTGCCGTCCTCGCGGGGCAGCACCGCCGCCGAGCTGTGACCCGACGTGTCCGTGGTCACCATCACCTTGTCACCGGTGACGAGCGTGACCGTCACCTGCTTGCCACCCGTTGTTGCGGTCCCGCCGCCGACGATGGGCTTCCCCGAGGCACCGTCAGGCGGTGTGTCCGCCGCCCCGGAAGGCGTGACCGCCGTGACGGCCAGGACGGCGGCGGTCGCCGTGCCCAAGGCCATACGCGTTATGGAACGCATGAATCTCCCTATTCGAGCCATGAACGTCTGCCAAACTGCGGCTGCAGCCTGTCAGACGTGTGGATTGAGTGGGGATGCCGCGCGTGACGGGTTTCCCGCATGGCGGATTTCCGTCACGTGGTCACTTCCATCGGCTCGGTGGAACTTCTGACCTGGCCGATGGGGTAACGGCCTCACGCACGACAGCGAGCGTGCTCCCGGCGTCATGCGACTCCGCCTCCGGCGTTGTCGTCAGTCGACGACGCTCCGCGCCGCGACGCCGCCTCCCATGTGCCGGTCGGTCCAACCCGCCAGGAGTTGGCGGCCGCCCTCGCTCGGCGACCGTCAAGTCACGGAGGCTCCTTGGCCCTCAGGCCGACGAGGAGGTCAAAGCCAGCCTGCGCGTGCGGCGTGCCATCCGAGTTGCAGGCGCGAATCCGCTCCGGCCAGATCCATCAGACGGCGTGTCCGCCGCTCCACGGTACGTATGGACAGGCCGAGTTGGGAGGCCGCCCGCCGGTCGGAGATCCCTGCCAGCAGCAAAGCAAGAACCTCCAGCTCCCCCTCGGTTGGCTGCTGATCGCCTGTCGGCTCCGCACGCACACCTGTGGCGGTGGTGTACAGCGGCCGGGCCTGGGCCCATTCCTTCTCGAACAGATGGACCAGGGCCGTCAGCAGGCCGCTGCGGTGCACCACGATCGCGCTCGGCTCGCCGCCGGAGTCCGCCATGTCCAGTGGCACCATGGCGCGCTCCCGGTCCGACACGATCATCTTCAGCGGCAGCGAGTCGACCAGGCGAAGCTCGATGCCCGCCGTGATGCCCGCCCGTGCGTCCTTCGCCATACCGGGACCGTCGAGATAGTCCTTGGCAGCCACGATGCGGAAGTCGACTCCGCGGTCCAGCGCGGAACTCTCCGACATGTCGGCGTCCTCGCGCGGCACTGCTATGGGCTCGCCGACGAGGAAGATCAGCAACTCCTGCTGGGCGCCGCGCTGCAGTTGGTGGAAGCGGTGTGCGACCTGCTCCACGCCGACAACCACCTCCACGACGCTGCCCGCAGGGTGTGCGGCGGTACTGCGGTACTGCTCGGTCAGCATCGAGAACGCGGTCTCGGCCCGGTGCAGTGCGTTGCGCTGCTCGGCAAGGAACGGGGCCAGAGCCACTGAGGGGGGTGTGAGCCGGTAGCGGGCGGGCAGGCGGCCGGCCCCACAGTCAGCCGAGTCAGGTGTCTCGCTCCCGGCCTCGCCGACGACCGCCACCAGGCCACGTGTCGTCAGGTCGAGCAAGATGCGGGTGGTCTCGGCGCTCTCGAGTCCGGTCTGCCGGGCGAGGTCCTGCGCAGAGGCTGTCGGGCGGGCCAGCAGTGCAGTGTAGATGGCCTCTTCAGCCGGTCCCAATCCCAATGCCTGCAGCATCCAGCTCCCCTTCCGGCGGCCGCCGTGTCTGGACCTTGGCGCAGCTCGGGTGGACCGAGCAGGTTCTTCCCGGCCAGAACCGTATCCCACTGTCGGGATGTCGCCCTTGGCTGCTGCCTGTTGCGCACGTCACCCAGGGCGTGTTTCGAAAGTAGCGTCGTCCGCCCCTAGGGCGGGCCGGGCGGCGTCTGGTGCGTGCGATCGCAAGGCGGAGGGTCGTGCCGATACCGGTTGTATCGGGGCGAGCCCGACAACGCGGCGAGCGTGCGTGCCAGGCGTCGCCCGGCAGGCGGGACTTTCGAAACACGCCTAGCACGCCCGGACCGGCCTCTCGGGTGTGGGGACCCGGATCCCGGGCCCGTCCGCACCCAGCGACATCGAATGCGACCGGGTCGAAGGCGAGCACGGGCCACACCCACCCTGCACGTAGTGCTGGTCACCACACACGGGACATCGTCCGGCGGGGCGCGGCTCACCCACGGCCGGGCCTGCCTAACGTACGCGGAGTACACCACCTGCCCGGGAGGTCCCGTGCCCCATCAGCGTCCGAAGACACTCGCGCGTCCCTTCGAGACCATCGAACCACCGCGCAACGCCGAAGTAATGATCCGCGTGGTGTCAGTGACCTTTCTGGTGCTGCTCCTCGGTGCCCTGTCCGAGTCTCCGGTGTGGCTTCTCGGGCTCCTTGTATTCCTGCCGGGGACGGCGTCCGCGCTGTGCACCGTACGCCAGACGAAGTTCGTGTCTGCGTGGACCACGCTTGTGGTCACCGTCACCGTGCTGGTCCGGCACGGTGACGGGCGGTCGTGGCTCGACAGGATCCTCATGATGCTGCTCACCCTCGCCCTGGGCGCGGCCTCCGTCTACGCCTGCCACCGTCGTATCCGCCGCGAGCACGAGATGCTGCGGCTGCGCTCCACCGCTGCAGCGATGCAACGCCACATCCTGCGCCCGCTGCCTCTGCTCACCGACGACGTCCTGGTCGACGGCGTGTACGAGCCCGTACAGGAGGACCGGCTCGTTGGCGGCGACATCTACGACGTCGTCGTCTCTCCGTGGGGAACCCGGGTTCTGATCGGCGATGTCCAGGGCAAGGGCCTGCCCGCGGTCGGCGCCGCGTTCGCCGTCATCGGCGCCTTCCGTGAGGCGGCCCACCGAGAGCCCACCCTGACCGCGCTCGTCGATGCCCTCGATGCCTCTGTCGTACGGCACAACTCCTACGCCGCACAGACCGGCGACGACGAACGGTTCGTCACAGCGCTCGTCATCAACGTCGACGCGCACGACGAGGTACAAGTCATCAACTGCGGGCACATTCCGCCGCAGTTGCTGCACAACACCACCGTCATCACGCCGGCCCTCGGCTCCGGCGTCCCCCTCGGTCTCGCCGAGCTCGCCGCCGAACCCGCGACCGTCGACTGGTTTACCTTCCCAGCCGGCGCGACGCTGCTGCTGACCACCGATGGGCTCACCGAGACCCGCGACGCCGACGGCACGTTCTACCCCGTCACCGAACGCCTCACCGAACGTGTATCTCTCACCCCCAGCGATCTGCCGCACGCCCTCTTCGACGACGCGCGGGCGTTCGCCGGAGAGGGCGGCCAGCACGACGACGTCGCGATCCTGTCCGTCCGACGGTCACCGTTCCGCTGAGTACGTCACGGCGCACATCACGTAATCGACCGTTACGCCCGCCCCCTGCGGGACGCGCTGCGAACCAGGCCGCGGCGGAACGGTGCGGGCGTTGGCAATCCTTTTGGTCAGGATGGTCTGCCAGTGGTCCGGCACGTGATCGTGCCGTCCGGGGACGATGACGACCGTCGGCGATGCGGTGAGACTCATGGCGACAGCTCCGGGTTCGTGAGAGTCATGGCGGGAAGAAGCCCCAAGCGGCGTAGATCGTTCTCGTAGCGGAGCTTGCCGATGACGAAGGCCGCGCCACTCAGGACCGCGACACATGGGACCAGCTGCAGTGCGCCGAGCAGGCCCATGCGGTCCGCGAGCATGCCCGTCACCGCGGGCCCCGGGGCAAGCCCGAGCAGGCTGTTGGCCAGGGTGAGCGTGGCCATGGCCGTCGCCGCGACAGCGGCGGGGGTCAAATTCGCCACCATGGCGGCCGCCGGGCCGGCCGTGGCGTTGGACAGCAGGGTCCCGGCGCCGATCAGTAACAGCTGCGGCGGGCCGGCCGACAGGTGGAATCCGGCCGTCAGCAGCACGAGCGACCCGAGACTGCAGATGATCGCGACGGTCCACTTCCGGGCGCCGACCCTCCGGCTGAGGCGGTCGGTGACGAACCCGCAGAGGATCATGCCTATCCCTGTGATCATTGCGAAGGCCCCGGCAATCACGCCGGCCTTCGCGGGAGGCATGGCGTAATAGCGGTTGAGGAAGCTGGGCATCCAGGCGAGCAGGGCCATCGCAATGAACATCTGCAGCCCGCTGCCGATGTAGGCGCAGAGCACGGAGACCGAGGAGAACAGCCGTGGCAGCAAGGTCCGCACCGGGGCCCGTTCGCCGGATGTGCCGCTGCTGCCGCCGGCACCTGAACCCAGTCTCTTTTCCGTGACCACCATGCCGTAGATCGCAGCCATGACCAGTCCGGCGATCCCCATGACGCCGAACGCCCATCGCCAGCCGAGTTGCTGGGCCACGATGCCACCGATCGAGACGCCCAGCACGGATCCGAAGGCGCCTCCCGCGATGAACGCGCCGGAGAGTGTGGCCCGCAGGGTGACGGGAAAGATGCTGAGGACCACCGCGATGCCGACACTCCCGTAGGCCGCCTCGCCGACACCGACCATGAACCGCCCCAGGAACATCTGGCCGTAGCTCGCGGCAACGGCGCAGCCCAGCGTCGCCAGACTCCACACCGTCGCGGCGATGACCAGGCTCCTGACCCGGCCCCAGCGGTCCGCCAGGAGTGACAGGGGGAAGGTGAGCACACCCACCATCAAGGCCACGATGCCGCTGAGAGAACCCAACTGGGCATCGGCAAGCTGCCACTCCGCCTTCAGCAGAGGAAAAACCGCGTTGAGGACCTGCCGCGACATGTAGTCGATCAGCAGGAGCCCAAAACTCAGTGCGAACACCAGCCGGGCATAACCGCGAGATACAGCCGGCATGGCATGAGACGTGCCCGGCACGACCGTGCCGGCAGTGTGAACTCCCATGGGCGTCACCTTCTCGTCTCTGGTCAGGGCTCAGAAGGGCCTGTCGCCGACGATTCCGGCGCGCTCCATCTTGCGGACGGCGGGCCAGTAGTCCTGGACGGCGTAGTGCTGTGTGGAGCGGTTGTCCCAGACGGCGAAGCTGTTCTTCTGCCAGCGCCAGCGCACCTGGTACTCAGGGACGGCCGCCTGGCTGATCAGGTAGTTCAAGAGGTTGTTCGCCCCGGGCGCGTGGTCCTGGCCGAAGCGCACGTTCTCGGGCGTATGGAAGTTGACGAAGTGCGTGGTGAAAGCGTTGACGAAGAGGATCTGCTCGCCGGTCTCCGGGTGGACGCGCACCACCGGGTGCTCGGGGTCCGAGTACCGGGCCTTCAGCTGGTGGCGCTGTTCCATGGGCATGACGGCGCCGAAGGTCGCCTCGATGCTGTGCCGCGCGCGCAGACCCGCGATCTGCGTCTTGATCTGCTCCGGCAGCCTCCGGTAGGCCTCGGCCATGTTGACCCAGACCGTGTCTCCGCCGACCTCGGGCGTTTCCACACAGCGCAGCACGGCCCCCATGGGCGGGCACTCGCGCCAGGTCCCGTCGCAGTGGAGCGCGTTCTCGTAGTGCTCGGGCTTGCTGTCCAGGTCCTTGTAAATGCGGACCAGCCCCGTGTAGTCCGGATCGCTGCCGGCCACAGGATGGTCCTCCAGCGGGCCGAAGCGCGAGGCGAGGGCGACGTGCTCGGCGCGCGTGATGTCCTGGTCCCGCAGAAAAAGGACCTTGTACTTCAGCAGCAGTTCCCTGAACTCGGCGAACAGGTCGTCGTCGCGCGAGGCGTCGCCGAGGTTCACTCCGAAGAGCTCGGCCCCGATGGTGCAGGTCAGCGGCTCAGCCTTGATCGATGTACGGAGGACGCCCGGGCGCACCAGGGCGGGTGTGGCTTCCTTCGGATGGACTGTCCGGGGCATGACTCACTCCTGGGGTGATGTGCGAGGCACGGCGGGTTCGAAGGTGCGTGGCACGGAGTGTTCAGAAGACGAAGACGGAAGATCCCGTGGTCCGTCCTGCTTCCAGATCGCGGTGTGCCTGTACCGCGTCCTGGAGGGAGTAGCGCTGATTGATCTGGATCTTGATACGTCCGGACGCGACGTGCCCGAACAGCTCGCCCGCCAGGGCGTCCCGCTCGGCGGCTTCTGCGATGTAGTCGGCGAGCGCGGGCCGGGTCACGAACAGAGAGCCGTGGATGGCGAGCTGCATGGCGTCGAGGGGCGGCACACCGGAGGCCGTGCCGAAGCACACCAGCAGACCGCGGCGCTGCAGCGAGGCCATGGATCCGGCGACGGTGTCCTTGCCGATGCTGTCGAAGACGACGGGAACTCCGGCACCTCCGGTCAGCTCTCGCACCCGCTCGGCCACGTCTTCGCGCCGGTAGTAGATGATGTGTTCGCAGCCGTGCGCGCGGGCGATCTCGGCTTTCTCCTCGCTGGAGACTGTGCCGATCACGGTGATTCCGAGCAGCTTGGCCCACTGGGAGAAGATCAGGCCCACGCCGCCCGCCGCCGCGTGGAGCAATACGGTGTCGCCGGACTTCAGCGGGTGGATCCGGCGCAGCAGATAGGCCGCTGTGAGGCCCCGCATGGTCATCGCCGCGGCGGTCTCGCAGCTGATCTCCTCCGGCAGCTTGATCAGCGAATCCGCGGGCATGACCCGCTCCGTGCTGTAGGCCCCCAACGGGCTGCCGGTGTAGGTCACCCGATCGCCCTCTGCGACATGGGTGACGGCTTCGCCCACGGCCTCGATGACACCTGAGGCCTCCACGCCGAGCCCCGCAGGCAGCGGAGCCGGGTACAGACCGGAGCGGAAATAGGTGTCGGCGAAGTTGAGTCCGACGGCGACGTGCCGGATCCGTACTTCGCCCGGGCCCGGGTCGCCGACGGTGACCTCCTCCCACCGCATGACATCGGGGCCGCCGGTCTCATGGAAGCGAATGGCGTGTGCCACAAGTTGCTCCGTCTGCTCGTGTGTGGGAACGGCGGTCGCGGGCCGACCCGGATCAGCTGGGGCGGATGCAGGATCGGCCCCGAGACCGCCACTGGTGGGGGGTGGGTCAGCTCGTGACGTCGCGCAGCATGAAACCGCGCCGGCCGGGGCGTCGGTTGGGCACCATGCCGAGCTGGGCCAGGGTCTCGTCAGCGTCCGCGTACCATTCGCCGATCTTGTAGATCTTCTTCGCCTCCTGCCCGGTGGCGATCTCACGGCCGAGCGCATCGGCGACCTGAACCATCTGCTCGACCTGCTTCACGGAGGACATCCGCTCGCCCTTGCGCCGCCACAGGTTGTCCTCGTTGCCCACCCGCACGTGCGTGCCCAGGGCGATGCCGATCGCGTTCATCGGCGCCACCGCGCGCATGGAGGCCTCGATGGTGAGCACGGCGCCGTCCGGGACGCGTCGGATGAACTCGATCAGGTCGGCCGGATGCCGGCCGGCGAAACCGCCGCCGATGGCAACGTAGTTGAGCACCAGCGGACCGGTGTGGATGCCCTTGCGGACAAGCCGCTCCACGGTCTCCAGCTGTGCCATGTTGGCGAGTTGGAAGTGCGGCTGGATGCCGTTGGCGCGGAGCCGCTCGAGGTGCTCCAGGTAGAAGTCCGGTCCTGCCTCGACCACCATGTCCCGGTAGGCCTTGTAGTACGCCGGCTTGGCCATCGAGGTGCCGTCGATGTCCTCGTCGTCGAAGAGCTCGACGATGTTCATCTGGTTGGTGTTGATCGCGATCGTCACCTGGTCCGGACTGGGGGTGATCTCTGCCAGCATGTGGCGAGTGTCGTAGCTCAGCCACTTGGCATCGGAACCCTCGTCCTCGGGGGCGAAGGAGATCGACCCACCGATCTGGAGGACCATGTCCGGCACGGCTTCGCGCAGCCGGGCCATCAGCTCGTTGAACATGGACATGCGCTTGGAGCCGTGACCGTCCAGCTCGCGCACGTGAATGTGGAGCACCGTGGCGCCGGCGTTGTGACAGTCGACCGCCGCCTGTACGTGCTCATCCATGGTGAGCGGCAGGTCGTCGGCGTCACCGGGCAGCCACTCCGGCCCGTAAGGGGCCGCCTGGATCACCAACTTCTCCTGGTTCTCCGGATACAGGGAGTCGTCGAGGAAGTGCACGGTCCATCTCCTTTGTCGGACGGGTCTTCACTCGCCGCGCGCATCGCTGTCCCCATGCGAGGCCTGAAGGGCTTGGCGAGGGGCGGAGTGAGCTCGCAGACCGGGGTCCCAAGCCCGTTGGGCGGCTCGGATACGATCAACGGCTCCGGAGGGAGCACGCGGCTGCAGCAGGGTTCCTGCTCGTCCTTGTGGGGCTGTCGGTGTCCCCTGCGGTAATGCAACGTTAAGGGCCGGTTACGCGCCACGCTTGCCCCTGGGTGACAACTGACTTATCACTTGGGGACAGGCTTTGCCCGTGTCGGCGTCGCCGGCCGACGGGCTGTCCCGTCATCCCTGGTGGATCAAGGCGCGGCTGTCTTCGTGTGCCCGCCAGGGATGACGGGACAGCTCTGAGGAAGGCCCAGGGCGAGGCGGCGGGGCGCACCGGCCTCCGGCTCTTGATCCCCGGTGATCACTCCTCGCCGGAGTGCTACTGCCTGGCCCTTCCGGTGCGCCACTCCCTCGGGCTGCTGCCGAACTGCTCACGGAACCAGCGTGAGAAGCCGCTCGGTCCGGAGAATCCCAGCAGCCCGGAGATCTCCGTCAACGAGCGGCGCGGGTTCGCCACGAGCTGCTCCGCGAGCTCGGTACGCGTCGCGTTGAGGAGGGAGGAGAATGTCGCACCCGAACCCGCCAGGTGCCGGTGGACGGTTCTCCGGTCGACGCCGAGGCTGGATGCGACCTGCTCGATCGAACAGCGCCCGCTCGGCAGCAGGACTTCGATCAACTCGCGCACGCGGTCCAGTACGGTCGTGTCCCTCGAGACGGCGATGGAATCGAAATACTGTCGCGCGTAGTTCCGGAGCAGCGGATCCGACATCGTATTGGGAGTGTTGAGGTCGCTTGCGCAGAAAACGATCCCGGTGAATTCCTGGTCGAATTCCACTACCGGACCGAAGATGTGCCGGTGGGTACCGAGATCTTTGGGAGCGCTGTGCGTGAAACACACGGAGACCGGCTGCCACCGAGCACCGAGGAAAGTGCGGAGAACTCCATGGAAGGCACCCACGGCCAGCTCCGTGGCCTGCCGGGCTTCCATTGCCCCACCCAACTCCAGGCCCACCTTGAGGGTGGTCAGGCCATTTGCCTCGGATAGTCGACTACGGAGCATTTCGTTGTACATGTAGTCATGTCGCATAAGTAGTCCGAGTGCGCTGCGGACATCGGGCTCCTCGCGGATGACCAAGCTGATGGGGCCGAGATTGGCGAAGCGGCGGCGCTCGGCGAGGAGCAGGCCGAAGTCCTCGCGGCGCGAGGCCACCGCCGAGAGTTCGAGCAGCTGAGTCACGGCCACGCCAGAGATCCATCTGTCCTGGACCGCAAGGCCCACGGGGTCCAGACCCACGCTCTTCATCAGCGCCCGCGGGTCGATACCGAGGGACTGGCTGAGCTCGACGTAGCTGTTCAGCGCTGCGTTGCGGACCAGTGGCTTCAAGGGCGCACTCCAAGGCTCTGTCCCCAAATGGTAAGTAAGGTGTCACGTCAAGTAAAGCGATGCGCCAGGCCGTGACCTAGCGTTGCACCACTCCGATGGAGCTCGCCTCCCGGATTCGACGTCCCGGCCGACCGGAATTCCCGCGGAGAACACCATGGCAAATACTCCAACCGTTGACCACCCCCTGGAAAGCGGCACGGAATCCTGTGCAGATCAATAACCTTGGAATAAATGTTCTGCTGCTCCCGCAGTCATAGGTGACCGCCACCCAAGGGCTGTCCCGTAATCCCTGGCGGGCGCACGACGACAGTTGCGGCACCTCGCCGCGTTGTCGGAACGCCCGAATACACCCAGGACGAGGACGCCTCTCCGCCTTGCGATGTACCACATCTGACGCCGCGCGCTGATCCACCAGGGACGACGGGACAGCCCTTACTCCGATCGAAGGGGAAGCCGAATGAACAACCTCGCCTCACTCCTGGCGGAATCCGCCTCGGCCGATGGCGGCCGCATCGCCATTCGCCAGGACGAGATCGTCCTCACCTATGCCCAACTGAACGATGCCAGCGCCCGGGTCGCCGCCCTGTTGCAGGCCAAGGGAATCCGGCCGGGCGATCGCGTGGCGTTGGTCATGCCCAACGTCACCTGCTTCCCCATCGCGTACTACGGCATCCTCCGTGCAGGCGCCGTAGTGGTACCGATGAATCCGCTGTTGAAAGCCCGTGAAATAGAATTCACCCTCCGGGATTCCGGATCCCGCATCGTGGTGACGTTCCCGCTGTTCGCGGACGAGGTCGCGACGGCCGCCGCGGAGGCCGGGGCCCTGTGCCTGGTCACGGACCCAGCAGCATTCAATGTCCTGCTGCAGGCCACCGAACCGATGCCCGGGATCGTCGACCGGGCAGAGGACGACACCGCCGTGATCCTGTACACCTCGGGAACAACAGGGACCCCGAAGGGCGCAGAACTGACCCACCACAACCTGATGACCAACGCGGTCACCACGGTCGAGACGCTGCTCCGCGTCGGGCCGAACGACGTGCTCTTCGGCGGCCTGCCACTGTTCCACGCGTTCGGGCAGACCTGCGCCCTCAACACAGCTGTCGCTGCGGGCGCCACCCTGAGTCTGCTGCCACGATTCGAGCCGACGAAGGCGCTGGAGATCATTCACCGGGATGGGGCCACCGTCTTTCTGGGCGTCCCCACGATGTACACCGCCCTGCTCCACGCAGGGATCCCCGACGGCTGCGACCTCTCACGGCTACGCCTGGCCGTTTCCGGCGGCGCTTCCCTGCCGGTGGAAGTACTCCACGGCTTCGAGCGGGAATTCGGCGTCACCGTGCTTGAGGGCTACGGACTCTCGGAGACTTCTCCGGTCGCCTCGTTCAATCCTCCGGACCGGCCACGCAAGGCCGGCTCGATCGGACTGCCCATCCGCGGGGTCGAACTGAGGCTCGTAGCGGACGACGGCACCACGGCCGGGCCGGGCGAAGTCGGTGAGATCGCGATCCGCGGCGAGAACATCATGAAGGGCTACTGGAACCGTCCCGGCGCGACCACGGAAGCCGTCCGGGACGGGTGGTTCCACAGCGGTGATCTCGCCCGAGTCGACGAAGAAGGCTACTACTTCATCGTCGACCGGAAGAAAGACCTCATCATCCGCGGCGGATACAACGTCTATCCGCGCGAGATCGAGGAGGTGCTCTACGAACACCCTGCCGTCGCCGAGGCGGCAGTGGTCGGCGTGCCACACCAGGTGCACGGGGAGGAGGTAGCCGCCGTGGTAACACTCCGGGATGGTGCACAGGCGACCGCCGATCAGCTGCGCGACTACGTCAAACAGCGGGTGGCTTCCTACAAATACCCACGGATCGTCACGTTCGCCAACGGGCTCCCCAAGGGAGCCACGGGCAAGATCCTCAAGCGTGAAATCGCCCTCCAGCAACAGGCGTTCGAGGGCTGAGGGCGCCCTGCAGGCCTCCGGTCAGGGGGTGGCCGCGGACACGACATACACGACCGGGGATGCCGGATCGGTCATGTCGACGGTGATGCTCTGGGTGGGACGCGGATTCTTGTTGGTGTGCGTGGTGCCCGCCCAGTCGGTGCCGGGGCCGAAGTGCCAGCCAGCGATCTCGGCATCGCGGGCACTGGCGGTGACCGCGCCGTCCTGCAGGGCGGCGCGACCGCTGCCGAGACGGCTCAGGAACCGGTCGAGCCCGGCGGACGACGTGCGGAACTGCACGTACATCCGGCTGGCCTTCCAGTTGTTGGTCTCGTAGTACTGGACGTCCAGGGCGTTGCCGGGAATCGGCAGTTCGAAGATCCTTCGCTGCATCCGGGACGGCCAGCCCTCGCGCATCCCCTGTGCGGCGGCCTCGGCCGCCTTGTCCTGACCGGAGCTGCGGCTCTGCTCTGCGGAGATCAGCAGATAGCCGGCCGGGACGCCGATCAGCAGCACGATGATGGTCGCCGTGATCAGGCGCCGGCGGATCGTCCGGCGCCGGTCCTGCGGGGGCCTGCCGCCGTCCTCGCCGGGCGGCGAGGACTGGCGCGGCACAACGGGATGCTCGGCTGTGGTCATGTTCTGGGAATCCCTAGGAGGTGCGGGTGTTGCGCGTGGAGCGGATGGTGCTCGCGGCCTGGTCGTAGATCTGCGCATACCGCTCGTACCGCTCGACGCGGCGGCGGGTGGTACGGCGGAACCTCCGCGCGACCAGCCGCGCCAGGTCGGCGGCGCCGACCATGCCTGCCTCCGGGCCGAGCTGCGCCTTGGCGATCCGGGCCTCGGGGCGGTAGCCGCGGCCGGTGAGATGGCGTTTGAAGGCGTCCCTGGCGGGGCCGATCAGCAGATCGTCCGCGGCGCTCACACCGCCGCCGATGACGAAGCAGGAGGGGTCGAGCGCGGCGGCCAGATTGGCGAGGCCGACGCCGAGCCACTGGCCGATGTCCTGGAGGAGCTCGATGCACATCGCATCGCCCTCCCGGGCCAGTTCGGTGATGAGCGGCCCGGTGATCTCGGGGATGTTCCCCTTGACCCGCTCGATGATGCCGTGGGCGACCGGGGAGTCCGCGGCGGCCAGCTCCCGGGCCTCGCGGACCAGGGCGTTGCCGGAGCTGTACTGCTCCCAGCAGCCACGGTTCCCGCACGGGCAGCGGTGCCCGCCGGGCACCACTTGCATGTGGCCGAACTCACCGGCGACGCCGTACTTGCCGCGCTTGACCTGACCGTCCTCCAGGATCGCACCGCCAATGCCGGTGCCGAGCGTGATCATGACCAGATGATCCTCGCCGCGCCCGGCGCCGAAGCGCCATTCCGCCCAGGCGGCGGTGTTCGCGTCGTTGTCGACCATGACGGGGACGACGAGGCGGGAGGCGAGGGCGTCCCTGAGGGGCTCGTCGCGCCAGGCGAGGTGCGGGGCGAACAGCACCCTGGAGCGGTCCGCGTCGACCCAGCCCGCCGCACCGATGCCGACGGCGTGCACATCGTGCCGGTCGGAGAGATCGAGGACCAGCTCGACGATGGTGTCCTCGACGACCTTGGGGCTCTTGGACTTGTCGGGCGTCTCGGTGCGCAGCTGCTCCAGGATGTTGCCGTCGGCGTCGACGACGCCGGCCATCACCTTCGTACCCCCGATGTCGATGCCGACGGTGGGCACCCGGGGCGCGGTGAGGTGCGAGCGCCGCTCACGGGTGCCGACGGTCCGCAGGACGGTGGCGCGGGCGGAGCCGCGGTGTGTGAAGTCGCGGTACGTGCTCATCGTCCCTGCGGGGTCGGGGGGCCGGGTGGTGATGCTCCCGGCGACGGACGGCGCCCGTCAGGCTCGATTCTGCCACTGCCGGGGGCCGGGGCGGGCGGACCGGGTCCGCGGCGCCCCGGTGGCGCCCCGCCCACGGGGGGTGTCCGGCGGATCGGGGGCGACCCGGCCATGATCCGCCGAGACACCCCTAAGGGGTGTCGTCGGTCTCCGGCTGCCCCGGTGACGTGGCCCGCCGCAGCTCGTGGCTGAGCTCCTCGAGCTCGCTGCCGCCCGCCATCTGGCGGGTCAGCTCGTCCAGCGTGATGCCGTCCTTGGCGTGGCTGCCGGCCATGGCACCTCGCTTGAGCAGCACGAACCGGTCACCGACCAGATACGCATGGTGGGGGTTGTGCGTGATGAGAACCACGCCGAGTCCGGCGTCCCGGGCGGCCGCGACGTACTTGAGCACGACCCCGGACTGCTTGACGCCGAGCGCCGCGGTGGGCTCGTCCAGGACGAGCACCTTGGCGCCGAAGTAGACGGCGCGCGCGATGGCGACGCACTGACGCTCGCCGCCGGACAGGGTGCCGATCGGCTGGTCGACGTCGCGCAGGTCGATGCCCATGCACAGCAGTTCGGAGCGGGTGGTCTCGCGCATCTTCCGGACGTCGAGCCTCTTGAACGGGCCGACACCCGTCGTCGGCTCGGAGCCGAGGAAGAAGTTCCGCCAGACGGGCATCAACGGGACGACGGCCAGATCCTGGTAGACCGTGGCGATGCCCCGGTCGAGGGCGTCGCGCGGATTGGCGAGCGTGGTCTCCTCACCGTCGATGAGGAAGGTGCCGGCGTCGTGCCGGTGCAGGCCCGCGATGATCTTGATGAGGGTGGACTTGCCCGCGCCGTTGTCGCCCAGTACGCAGGAGATCTCGCCCGCGTGGACCACCAGCGAGACGTCCTGGAGCGCCTTGATGTTGCCGTAGAACTTGCTGACGTGATCCAGCTCGATCAGCGCCGGGGGGGCCGGGGTCGTCATTTCGTCGCCTCCGCGCGCTTGCGTACCCATGCGTTGAGCAGGGTGGCCAGGAGCAGCATGGCTCCGAGGAAGAACTTGAACCAGTCCGGGTTCCACTCCGCGTAGACGATGCCCTTGCTGGTCATGCCGAAGATGAACGCGCCGACCGCCGATCCGATGGCGGAGCCGTAACCTCCGGTGATCAGGCAGCCCCCGATGACGGCCGCGATGATGTACGTCAGCTCGTTGCCGACGCCCTCACCGGACTGCACCACGTCGTACGAGAACAGCAGATGCTGCCCGGAGACCCAGGCGGCGAAGGCGACCCCGAGGTACAGCCCGACCTTGGTACGGATCACCGGGACGCCGACCGCGCGGGCCGCGTCGGCCTCGCCGCCGACCGCGAAGATCCAGTTCCCGAAGCGGGTACGGAGCAGGATTCCGGTGGCGATCGCCACGAGCACCGCCCACCACAGGATGGTCACCTTGAACTCGACCCCGCCGACGGTCCACTCCGAGGCGAAGACCTTGCGGGCCGAGCTGAAACCCTCCATGTCCCCGATGGACTTCGTCGACACGGTGCCGCTGATCAGCTTGGTGAAGCCGAGGTTGAGACCGGTCAGCATCAGGAACGTGCCGAGCGTGATGATGAAGCTCGGCAGTTTGGTGCGGGTCAGCATGAGCCCGTTGAACGCGCCGATGGCCAGCGTCACCAGCAGCGACACGAAGACGCCGACCCAGACGTTGGCCGTCATCTGATAACTGAACATCGACGAGACCAGCGCGGAGCTGGTGACCAGCACACCGGCGGAGAGGTCGAACTCGCCGCCGATCATCAACAGGGCGACCGGCGCCGCCATGATCCCGATGGTGGACGCCGCATACAGCACCGTGCCCAGGCTGGACGCGCGCAGGAAGCTGTCGGCGACGATCGAGAAGAAGAGGAAGACGGCCGCGGCGCCGACGACCGATCCGAGTTCGGGTCGGCCCAGGAGCCTGCGCAGCGGTGAGGTGCGCAGCAGCCGCTCGTCAGCCCCGGACGGGGCGGGTGGTTGCTCCGTCGTGGTCATCGGGTCCCCCGCTTCGTGTACTCCGCCAGCTCGGCGGCGTCCTTCGAGGTGATGATCTGCGGGCCGGTGAGGACGGGGCGGCCGCCGCCGAGCACATTGCGGTTGTAGCGGTAGAGCCAGAGCAGGTCGACGGCCTCGTACCCCTGGAGGTAAGGCTGCTGGTCCACGGCGAAGCCCAGGGTCTTGTCCTGAAGCCCGGCGGCAACCTTGGCGTTCAGGTCGAAGGTGTCGATCTCGGCCGTGGAGCCTGCGGTCTGCTTCGCCTTCACAGCGGCGTCGGCGAACGGCGCACCGAGGGTGACGACCGCGTCGATGCTCTTGTCGGCCTGGAGCTTCGCCTCGATGGACGCCTGGACGTCGGGCATGTTGGTGCCCTCGACGTACAGGTTCTGCATCTGCCCGTCGAAGGTCTTCTTCGCCCCGGCGCAGCGCTGCTCGTGCCCGACGTTGCCCTGCTCGTGCAGGATGCACAGGGCCCTCTTGCGGCCGCGCGCGTTGAGCTCGTCACCGACGGCCTCGCCCGCGATGGACTCGTCCTGGCCGATGTGGGTGAGCGCGCCGAACGCCTTGGACTCCGCGGAGCCCGAGTTCACCGTGATCACCGGTATCCCGGCCCGGGTCGCCTTGGCGACGGCATCCTTCATCGCGTCGGGCTTGGCGAGCGTGACGATCAGCCCGTCGACCTTCTGGTCGATGGCGGCCTGGACGAGCTGGGCCTGCTGCTGCGCCTCGTCGCTGTGCGAGTACAGGAACTTGATGTTGTCCTTGACGGCCGCCTGCTTCGCACCGCTCTGGACGATGTCCCAGAAGGTGTCGCCATCGCCCGAGTGGGTGACCATGGCAAAGGTCCAGCGGGGTGTGTTCACCGCGGACCGGCCTTCGGCGGCGGCCTGGGCCGCACGCTCCTCCGCCCGCTTGCCACCGGTGCTGCTGCATCCCACGAGGGAGGCCCCGAGCACCGCCGCAAGCACGGCGCCCATCGCACGTACCCCTGTCCGAACCCTTGCCACGACGTGGTGCCCTTCTTGTGCTGCTCGCTGTGCTGCTTGGTGCCGACCGGGGGTGTTACCGACCGGTCGTGCTGGCCAAGTATCCCCGAGCCCGACTCGGCGCCGCCCGGCAGGGGCGGGCCGCGGGTGTCGGCACGGAGTGGGCACGGCGGTCCGCACGCGGGTCACCGGGTACCGCGCGCGGTGTACTTCTCCAGCTGCGGCACGTCGGCGGCGGTGACGATCGCCGGGCCCGTGAGCACGGGCTTCCCGCCGCCGATCACGTTGCCGTTGGTCCTGTCGAGCCACAGTTCGTCGACGGCGAGATAGCCCTGGAGGTAGGGCTGCTGGTCGACGGCGAAGCCGACCTCGGAGGCCTTCAGCCGCTTGACGACCTCGGCGTTGAGATCGAACGTGTCGACCTCGGCCGTGGAGCCGGAGCCCTCCTTCGCCTTGACGGAGGCGGCGGCGAACGGCGCGCCGAGGGTGACGACCGTGTCGATGCCGTGGTCGGCCTGGAGCTTCGCCTCGATGGAGGATGTGGAGGCGGGCATGTTGGTTCCTTCGATGCCGAGGTTCTCGACGCTCCCCTTGAAGGTCTTCTTCACCCCGGCACAGCGTTCCTCCAGCGACACATTGCCCTGTTCGTGGATGACGCAGAGGGCCTTCTTGCGGCCCCGCTTGTTGAGCTCCTCACCGACGGCCTCGCCGGCGACCTTCTCGTCCTGCCCGATATGGCTGATCGCGCCGACGCCCTCGGAGAACTGCGCGCCCGAGTTGATGGTGACGACGGGGATGCCTGCCTTCACAGCCTTGGCGACGACGTCCGTCACGGCTTCCGGTTTGGCGAGGGTGACGACGATCCCGTCGACCTTCTGGTCGATGGCGGCCTGGACGAGCTGGGCCTGCTCCTTGCCCTCCTTGTTCGCGGAGTACAGGAACTCGACGTTGTCCTTGGCCGCCGCCTGCTTCGCACCGCTCTGGACGATGTCCCAGAAGGTGTCGCCCTCCCCCGAGTGCGTGATCATCGCGATCTTCATCCGGGGTGTGGAGACGCCCTTGGCTCCCTGTCCGCTGCCGCTGCCGGACCTGTCCTCGGAGCTCTTGCCGCCGGAGCTGCTGCATCCGCCGACGGCGGCGGTGACGGCGAGGCTGATGGTGCAGATGGCGATCAGGGGTGCTGCCTTGCGAGGAGTACGCATGGTGGGTCCGCCTTCTCTCCCGGCCGCCCGAGTGCGGCTTCGGGAGTTGTAGCGAGGAGCGGAGACCCCGTCAACGGGCCGATATGCGGGCGTCAGCGGACAAGCAGCTGGAAATCGAAGGCGTAGCGCGACGCCCGGTAGATGTGCGAGCCGAATTCGACCGCCCGCCCGGTGTCGTCGTACGTGGTGCGTTCCATGGTCAGCAGCGGCGCGCCCTCGGGCTCAGCGAGCTGTGCCGCCTCCTCGGCCGTGGCGAGGCGGGCGCCGACGGTCTGGCGGGCGCTGTGCAGGGTGACTCCGGCGGCCCGCAGCATCCGGTAGAGACCGGTGGCCTCCAGTCGTTCGGTGGACAGGTCGACGATGCCGGCCGGCAGGTGGTTGCGGAGCAGGGCCATCGGTTCGCCGTGCGCGGACCGCAGCCGTTCGACGAGGTGGACCTCGGTGCCTTCCGGGACGCCGAGCGCGGCAGCGGTCGCGGCGGGGGCGGGCTCGACCGTGTTGCGCAGGACGCGGGTGGTGGGGCGCTGCCCGGCCGCTTCCAGGTCGTCGTACAGGCTGCTCAGTTCGAGCGGACGCCGGATCTGGCTGTGGACGACCTGGGTGCCCACCCCGCGGCGACGGACCATCAGCCCCTTGTCGACGAGCGACTGGATGGCCTGGCGGACGGTGGGGCGGGACAGGCCGAGCCGGGCCGCGAGCTCGATCTCGTTGCCGAGAAGACTGCCGGGGGCGAGCCGGCCCTTCTCGATGGCCGCCTCCAGCTGCTGGGCCAGCTGGTAGTAGAGCGGGACCGGGCTGCTGCGGTCCACGCCGAGTTCGAGCGCGGCGGGGTCGGCGGTGGGTTTGGACACGGCAGGAGCGTAGCTGTCACGTCCGGAACACCGGTAGTCAGGTCGTCCTGTTGTCCGGACAATCCAGGTGCCCGCGCCTCACCGCGTCGCTCGGCCCGTGACACCGATGCGACGCCGAAGCCGTACCGGGTGCGGGTGCGACGGCTCGGGGCATCGAACACACCTCTGTTTGTCAGGACATATAGTTGACAGCGCAGCTGGCGGGCGGCACGTTGGGTCCATGCGCATCGGACTCATCGGCACCGGCCGGATCGGTTCCTTCCATGCGGGCGCGCTGGCCCGTCACCCCGAGGTGGACACCCTGGTGGTGACGGACATCGACAGGGCACGGGCGGCCGGGATCGCAGACCGCATCGGCCACGCGACAGCCGTCGGGTCCGTGGCCGAGGTGCTGGGCGCGGGGGTGGATGCCGTCGTGATCGCCTCGGCCACCTCGGCCCATGCGGAGCTGATCGGACTGGCCGCACGGGCGGGCCTGCCGGCGTTCTGCGAGAAGCCCATCGCGCTGGATCTGGCGGGGACGCTGGGCGCCCTGCAGGAGGTCGAGCGAGCCGGGAGCGTGCTTCAGCTGGGCTTCATGCGCCGCTTCGACGCCGGGTACAGAGCGGCGCGCACCGCCGTGCGGAGCGGGGCGCTCGGCAGGCTCCACACCGTACGGGCCATGACGTCCGATCCGGCGCCGCCGCCCGCCGCGTATCTGCCGCACTCCGGAGGCCTGTTCCGGGACTGTCTGGTCCATGACTTCGACATCCTGCGGTGGGTGACGGGCCGGGAGGTGGTGGAGGTGTACGCCACCGGTTCGGATGCCGGTCCCGCGATGTTCCGGGCGGCGGGCGACGTCGACACGGCGGCGGCGTTGCTGACCCTCGACGACTCCTCACTGGCGACGGCGACGGCGACCCGGTGCAACGGCGCCGGGTACGACGTACGGATGGAGCTGGCGGGCGAGCTCGACCAGGTCGCGGTCGGTCTGGACGACCGTATGCCGCTGACGTCGGTGGAACCCCAGGGCCCCGCCGCCCCGGCCAAGCCGTGGCCGGGGTTCCTGGAGCGGTTCGCCGCGGCGTACGAGGCGGAACTCGACGCGTTCGTCCAGGTGGTGCGAGGCGAGGCGGCCAACCCGTGCGACGGCCGGGAGGCTCTGCACGCGCTGCGGATCGCGGAGGCGTGCGAGCTGTCCCGGCGCGAGCACCGGCCGGTGGCGGTGGCGGAGATCCGCACCGGCTGACGGTGCGGGCCCCGCTACCAGGCGACCGGCAGCCGCTCGCGGCCCCGGATCAGCATGCCTCTGCGGTCACCGAGCGCGGCGAGACCGACGACATCCGCGGCTTCGGTCGCCTCGGTCGCTCGACCGGTCAAGGAGGGACCCTTCAGCGCGGCTCGGCGGAGAGCACGGTTCCCTGGGCGACCGCGCACAGGGCTTCCGCACCACCGTCCGCCGCGGCGAACAGATCGCAGCGGACCACCGCCTGGCGACGGCCGGTGTGCACGACGGTGGCGCGGGCGATCAGGGTGCGACCGGTCGCCGGACGGATGTACTGGATCGAGAAGCCACCGGTCAGTACGGCCGGCCCGAGGGTCGTTCCGGCAGCGAAGGTGATCGAGTTGTCGGCGGCGTACGACAGCACGCCACCGTGCACAAAGCCGTTCTGCTGCTGGAGTTCCTGCCGGATGTCCACTTCGAGGGTGGCGGCGCCGTCCCCGAAGGCGGTGATCCGTGCCCCGACGAGCCCGCTGAACGGCTGGCTGTCGAGAACCTTCTGCGCCATCTGTATGTCAAGTCCGCTCATGACACGCCTTCTTACCTCACCAGCGCACCGGCAGGTGCCGGACCCCTCGGATCAGCATCCCGGGCAGCCAGTCCAACTCCGCACCGGCCGGGTCGAGTGCGAGATCCGGGCACCGCTCCAGCAGCGTACGGATCGCGATCCGGCCCTCCATCCGGGCCAGCGGCGCCCCCATGCAGAAGTGCATGCCGTGGCCGAAGGCCAGGTGGCCCTGGGCGTCCCGACGGATGTCGAAGTGGTCCGGGTCCGGGTAGCGAGCGGGGTCGCGGTCACCACCGGCCAGGGCGACCAGGACCGCCTCGCCCGCCGGAATGCTCCGGTTGCCGATCTCGACCGGCTCCCGGGCGAAGCGGAAGGTGGTGGTCTCCACCGGACCGTCGTACCGGAGCATCTCCTCGACCGCGCCGTCGATCAGACCGAGGTCCGCACGGAGTGCGGCGAGTTGTCCGGGGTGGGCAACCAGGGCCCGTACCCCATTGGAGATCAGATTGACGGTGGTCTCATGTCCGGCGACGAGCAGCAGAAAGGCCATGCCGACGAGTTCGTCGGGCGACAGTCCGTCACCCTCCTCGTCCCGCACTCTGATCAGCGCGCTCATCAGGTCGTCGCCGGGCGCGCACCGCTTGTCCTCGATGAGCTCCACGAGATAGGCCCCCATCGCGCGGACCGCTTCGCTTCCGGTGTCCGCGGACGTCGGGGCGACGATGCCGTTCGACAGCAGGCGGAACCGGTCACGGTCCAGGTCCGGCACGCCGATCAGCTCGCAGATGACGGTCATCGGCAGCGGGAAGGCGAGCGCGTCGACGAGGTCACCGCGCCCCGCGGGCACCATCGCGTCGAGCAGTTCGTCGGTGATCTGCTGGACCCGTGGCCGCAGTGACTCGATCCTGCGGGCGGTGAACTCGCGGGCGACGAGTTTGCGCAGCCGGGTGTGATGCGGCGCGTCCATCTCCAGCATGTTGGCGTTGATCGGATCGCCGTCACCGGTCCAGAGGTCCGAGGTCCGCCAGTCCTTGCTGAGCCGTTGGTCGGCGAGGGCCGCACGGCCCTCCTCGTACCCGACGATCAGCCAGATCCGCTCGGCTTCATCGGTGCGGATGCTGTGCACCGGTCCCGCGGAGCGCAGCTTCGCGTACGTCGGATAGGGATCCGCAGTGAAGTCATGGACCCCGCGAAGATCGATGTCGACTGCGGACACGCTTCAGCCCCTCCCGGCCGGTTCGGTTCGATCACTCCGGATCGAACCGTCTCAGCCTAAGGGCTGTCCCGTAATCCCTGGTGGATCAGCGCGCGGCGTCAGTGCGGTGCATCGCAAGGCGGAGGGGTGTTCTCATACTGGGCGTATTCCGGCGTTCCGACAACGCGGCGAGGTGCCGTAGCTGTCGTCGTGCGCCCGCCAGGAATTACGGGACAGCCCTCAGGTGGCCCGGCCCGTCGTCCTCCTCGTCGAGCAGCCCCGCGTCGTACACCAACAGCGCGATCTGGACACGGTTGTTGAAGTCGAGCTTCGCGAGAATGCGTGACACGTTCGTTTTCACGGTGGCCACGCTGAGATAGAGGCTCGCGGCGATCTCCGCGTTGGAACGGCCGTGTGCGACGGCGACCGCGACCTCGCGCTCCCGCTCGGCGAGACCGGCGATCCTCCGGCGTGCCCGCTCGGCCCGGCCTGCGCGGTCGTCGGCGCAGGTGCCCACTGCGACGCCCGCGGCCCGGTCCATCAGCTGCCGGGTGACGGCGGGCGACAGCACGGGGTCACCGACCGCGACCCGGCGCACCGAGTCGACGATCTGCGCGGGCGGTGTGTCTTTCAGGACGAATCCTGCGGCCCCGGCTCGGATGGCCCGCAGCACCTGCTCATCGGCGTGGAAGGTGGTGAGGACGACGACTTCCGGGGCGTCGGGGCGGCTGCGCAGCGCCTCGGTCGCGGCCAGTCCGTCCACGGTCGGCATTCTGATGTCCATCAGCACCACGTCGGGGCGGAGCCGGTCGACGAGGTCCGCGACCTCGGAGCCGTCCGCGCCCTGCCCCACGATGGTGATGTCGTCCGCGCCGCCGAGCATGAACGTCAGCCCGGCCCGCACGAGCGGATCGTCGTCGACGATGAGCAGCCGCACGGGCTGGGCCGGAGGATCCAGGGGGTTGGTCATGAGGTCCACGGTAGCCAGGCCCGGATCCCGAATCCGCCGTCGGGTTCCGGCCCGTGGTGGAGGCGGCCCCCGGCGAGGGTGGCGCGCTCGGTCAGACCGATGAGGCCCTGGCCGGAGCCGGGGACCCGCTCGAACGGTTCGACGGGCGCCGGGTTGCGCACCTCGATGGTGAGACCGTCGCCCGGACCTCCGGTGACGGTGACGGCGACCTCGGCCCCGGGGGCGTGTTTGCGGGCGTTGGTCAGGCCCTCCTGCGCGATGCGGTAGACGGTGCGGCCGCTGGCGGCGGGGGCGGCGGCCGGGTCGGCGATGCGGTTGTCGAGGGTGATCTTCATGCCTGCGAGACGGGACTCGGCGATCAGTGCGTCGAGGGTGGCGAGGGTGGGCTGCGGCCGGTTGCCCTCCCCGTTTTCGCCGGGACTGCGGAGGACGCCGATGATCTCGCGGAGGTCCTGGAGCGCCTCGTGCGCGCTGTCCCGGATCACCCCGGCGGCCCGGCCGACCTCGGCGGGGGGCGCGTCGGGGCGGAATTCGAGGGCGCCCGCGTGGACGCTGAGGAGGGTGAGGCGGTGGGCGAGGACGTCATGCATCTCGCGGGCGATGGCCTCACGGGCCAGCCGCTGCGCCTGCTCGGCGCGGAGCTCGGCCTCGGTCTCGGCCCGGTGGGCGCGCTCGCGCAGGGTGACGACGAGCTGGCGCCGGGACCGCACGATCATGCCCCAGCTCAGCACCAGCAGGATCAGCAGCGCACTGATGATCGTGGACACGGCGAACGAGGTGTCCGGTTCGGGGCGCAGATAGGGCTGTACGGGCGCGACGGCCAGGGCCAGCGCACCGACGGCGGCCACCGGTTTGAACGGCCGGTGCACCGCCACGCTGAACAGCGCGACGAGCATGGCCCCGCCGGCGATCGGTTCGACGGTGGCGAGCAGCGTCAGGGCCACGGCGAGTCCGACCGGCCACCGGCGCCGCGTCCACAGCGCGCAGCAGGCCACGGAGCCGATCAGCGAGTCGACGAAGAGGACACCGTCGGGGGTGGTGTGGTCGGCGTCGATCGCGGAAAGCGCGAGCAGGCCGATGCCTGCCGCACAGAGGAAGGCCGTGATGTCGACGACCCAGTCCCGTATTGTGCGGCGCGCCCGGCGGCCGTGGTCGCCGGGCAGCTCGGGATCGGCCATGGCCGAGGGCAGCAGCCAGCGGTACTCCGTACGCGTCATATCGACAAAACTACTCAAGTGACGGGCTCGTACCAGCCGCGCGGGAGCGGGAAGCCACCAAAGTTGCGGGACCGGATACTTTCGGCGCCGAGCCGCAGACCGGCGGCCGACGCCGCGGCCGGAACGGTCCCGCGAGGCTCTCCCCATGAAGAAACTCTGCGAGTCGGCCGGCTTCATCGTGTTCGTCCAGGGCGTCGCCGGGCTGCTGCACGAATGGACGGGCTGGTTCCGGCTCTGGGGGGTGGTGCGGCGGGTGGAGTTCCTCAGCAGCTACCCGGTGTTCGTCAACATCGTGCTGGTGGTGGCCGGCGCCGCGGTGATGGTGGCGGCGGACCGGCTCAAGGAGTAACGCGCCGGCTCAGCGAGCGGAGGCGGCGCGGCGCCCCCAGCCCGTCCCGGCGAGGACGAGCACCGCGCCCACCAGGCCCAGGACACCGAGCCGTTCTCCTCCGATGGCGATGCCTGCGGCGGCGGCCCACAGCGGTTCCGTACCGAGCAGCAGGCTGACCCGGGACGGCGAGGTGCGGCGCACCGACCACATCTGCACGAAGAAGGCGAAGAGTGTGCAGAAGACAGAGAGGAAGAGCAGCCCGCCCCACTCCCGGACACCGAACTCCGAGGCCACCGCCCACGGCGACGCCCCGGTACCGGGCGCGGCTGCGAGCAGGGCGAAGACGGCGACCGCGCTGCCGAGCTGCACGGTGGTGAGCGACAGCGAGTCGGCGTCCTGGACGGACTTGATGCGGGCCATCAGCAGCACGTGGAGGGTACGGGCGAGTGCGGCCACCAGCATCAGCAGATCGCCCACCGAGGGGCTGGTGAAACCGCCGCCCTGGGTCAGCAGCACCACACCGGCGACGGACAGCGCGGCAGCAGCGAGAAAGGCCCTGGACGGCCGGACCCGGGTCACCGCGGCCTCGGCGAGCGGTGTGAAGATCATGGTGAGGCTGATGATGAGGCCGGCGTTGGTCGCCGAGGTGTGTACGACGCCGTACGTCCTCACGAGGAAGATCCCGCTGAGGACCAGCCCCAGCAGCCCCGCGCCGCGCCACTGCGCCGCGCTGAGCGCCCGCAGCCTGCGCCATCCCGTGGCGGCCAGCACGGGCAGCACGATGACGAATCGCAGGACAAGGACCGCGATGACGGTCTGCGTGGTCGTGATGCCCTTGGCGGCGAGATAGCTGGCGCCCCAGACAACCGCGACGAGCAGCACGGGCAGATCGGTGAGCCAGGCCCGGCGCGGTGGTGCGAGGGCGGGCAGGGCGATCGAGGACACCTGTTTTTCTCCTGGAACTCGTGGTTCTCGTGATACTCCACAGCGGGAACCACGGGGGGACCGCACGGGCTCGCCCGCGGAACGATCACGGTACCGGGAGGTCCACGGCACCAGGAACACCTGTCTCACCGCTCGGCCGCGGCTGTCGCTCCTGCACGGACCCGCCCGGGGACCCGGGTGCGGGACGACGCACGGAGTGGGCACCTGGCGGGAGCACGGGCTGGTCGAGCGGCGTGGCGACGCGTTCCGTCTCCCGCCCTGCCCGTCGCAGACCCACTTTCGCCCGGAACCCATCGGGCCACCGGGCGCAGGCCATGCGCCGCTTAGGCGTCCGTTTCCCGCCGGTCACCGCGCGGCGAACGGACTTTCCTTGTCCCTGTCGAAACAGCAGCCCCGACCGGCAAGGAGCCCACCATGACCAGCACCGACACCAGGACCGCACTCGTCACCGGCGGCAGCCGCGGCATCGGCGCCGCGACCGCGCTGCGGCTCGCCCAGGACGGCGCCGATGTGGCGCTGACGTATGTCCAGGACGAGGACGGCGCCCGTGAGATCGTCAAAAAGATCGAGGCGTACGGCCGCCGCGCGCTCGCCCTGCGCGCCGACTCGGCCGCCCCCGAGGCGGTCCCGGCGGCGGTGAACGAGGCCGCTGACACGTTCGGCCGGCTCGACATTCTCGTCAACAACGCGGGCGTCGGCGTCCTCGGCCCCATCGGCTCACTCACCCCGGCCGATGTGGACCGGGTGCTGGCCGTCAATGTCCGGGCGGTGTTCCTCGCCTGCCGGGCGGCGGCCGCCCGGATGGAGCACGGCGGCCGCATCATCTCCGTCGGTACGGCCCTGAGCAGGCACGCGGGCGGCGCGGGCGCCACGCTCTACGCGATGAGCAAGTCGGCGCTCTCCGGTCTCACCAAACCGCTCGCCCATGAGCTCGGCCCGCGCTCCATCACGGTGAACCTGGTCCAGCCCGGCCCGATCGACACGGACCTGAACCCGGCCGACGGCCCGTACGCCGCCGGCCAGCGCGCGGGCACCGCCCTGGACCGCTTCGGCACGACGGCTGAGGTGGCCTCTCTGATCTCCTACTTGGCAGGCGACGAAGCGGCGTACATCACCGGTACGGAGATGGTGGTGGACGGTGGCCACGCGGCCTGACCCGTACTCCGCCCGGCCGCACCCTCCCTGTCCCACAGGGCAGCGTGTCGCTCACCGCGACGTGGTCGGTGCGGCCGGGACCGCCGTCGGCCGTCGGCAGAGACGTCTCGCGCTCTGCTCACAGGCCGGGGGCCTGGGAGCCGTTCAGGTACCAGAGGGCGGCGGCGTACCAGATCAGGGCGATCGCGGTGACGAGGGTGCCTCCAGCCAGAGGGAGTGCCCAGCTGGGCCAGTGGCGATGGCGGACCACGATGACCTTGGCGACGAAGGCCCCGTAGAGGAAGCAGCCGGTGAGCGAGTGCACCGCCACGCGGGTGTCGGTCAGCTGGACGCCGTAGGTGGTGATGCAGTGCTGCGCGATGGGGAGGGAGACGAGGAAGGCGGTCAGACCGATGAGGCGGTGCGTCGTGTTGACCCGGTGCGGTGCGGTTCGCAGTGCGGGCAGGCGGCCGTACATCCAGAGGGCGAGAAGTAGCTGAATGAGCGCCAGACCCAGCAGTGCGGAGCCGAGTTGGGCTTTGAGCAGTCTGGCGTCGTCGCCGCGCTGCCCGAAGAGGCTGTTCTCGTACGCGGGGATGTGTACCCGGCCGTACCAGTAGAGGCCGACCATGACCGCCACGGGCAGGAGCATCCACAGGACGCCGTAGCGCCGTCGGTTGTTGGCAGGGGGAGCGAGGCCGTCCACGTGATCAGCCGCCCCCGCTCTCGGTCTTGCCGCCCTGGAGCCGGACGGCACACCACGTGGTACCGAGCGCGGCCCTGCGAGTGCCGGTGGTGCGGGCCGACGACCCGGAGGCAAAGCGAGGATCGGTGCGGGCGGATGCGACCGCCGCCGGTGCGGGCTGCCGGCTCACGCCGATCGTCGTCCTTCCGCCGCCGGAGCAACCGATGTGCACCGTGGCACGCATGGCGTCCGCGGCAACCGAGCCGGTCGCGAGGCGAGGGTTTCTCAACAGGCTCTCCAGGCGTTGCGGGCCGATCCCGCCAGTACGTCCGAAGAGTCACCGCCGGGTCCAGTCGGCACGCCAGCAGGTACGCGGATCAAGGAGAGCGGTTGGACCGGACGGCCGATGAGAGCGGCATGCCGAGCCAGGTGAAGGAGGGGCCGTGTCCGTGGAGCCATAGGCGCCCGGGTCTTCGGACCGTCTACGGCATGGGGCGGAACGACGCGGCGATGCTCGTCGCCCGCAGCCCGGTGACCGGCACATGGGCCGTCGCGAACCGTACGTGCCCCGCACACCGCCCCGGCCGGCTGCGCGCCCGAGCACTCGTAGGTCGCCGGTCTCGCATGTCCATGCATCATCGCCGATGGATACGCTGCGCTGACGTGTTCCCTTACCCGGCCCCAGGGTTCGGCGTCACGGTCTGTGGAACGACGGGTCGTGCTGCTCGCCGAGTACGGCCTGCCCGATGGTCGCCAGGACGTGGTCGTCGTTGTCATGGAGCTCGTAGAAGGTCAGGTCGCGCAGGATCCGCTCCACGGGGCTCGGGCGGATCAGGCTGCGGGCACCGCACGCGCGGATGACGTGGTGCACTGTCTCCTCCGCCAAATGCTCGATCACATGCCAGGCCCTGCTGCCGGCGATCCGTGCCTCCTCGCGCCTGCCTTCGTCCCACAGACCGGCGACGTAGCGCAACCAGAGGCGGGCGGTGTCGATGTTGACCGCCATGCTGCCCACCCGCCGCTGCACATGGGGATCACCGCCCCTGCCCTGCCGCATCAGATACCCGAGCCCGTATTCGTTCGCGGCCAGGGCACCGCCGAGGAAGCTGGCAGCGTAGTGCGGGATGAAAGCGGTCTGCCAGTGCCCTTCGAAGTATCCGCCGGGGCGGCCGATGAGATGCTCGCGCGGTACGAAGGTGTCGTGGAACCGCACCACATGGCTGACCGTCGCGCGCATGCCGATCGGGTCCCACCACGAACTGTCCACAGTCACAGTCGGGTCGGACAGGTCGCAGGCGAGCAACAGGAGTTCTCCGTGGGCCTCTCGGCTGTGCCGGGCTCCACCGGGGCCGGCCGGATCGACGAGCAGGATCGCCCACTGGGCTCCGGTGGCACTGGTGGCGAACGCCTTGCTGCCGCGGAGGGTCCAGCCGCTGCGGACCGGAGTCAGCGTGGTGCCGAAGCGACCGCTCTCGCCCGGCTTGGGGGCCTGGGGTTCGCCGCTCCAGGCGGCCCATTTCTCTCCGTGTTCGACCACGCCGGTGAACCAGTGTCGCTTCTGCTCCGGGCCGGCCAGGGCGTCGATGAGGACGAGTGCGTTGGCGTGCCCCTCCCAGCAGCGGGCCAGTGACAGATCGGCCTTGGCCAGCGTGGTGGTCATCTCCCACAGGGGCAGGGTGTTGCGCTGCTGGGGGCCATAGCCCAGGCCGCCGTGCTCCCGCGGCACAGGGGCGGCCAGGAACCCGCCGGAGAACAGATCGTCGAAGTCCTCGGCGGGGAAGGCGGCCCTGCGGTCGTATTCCTCGGCGCGGGGGGCGAAGTTGTCCGCGGCCAGCTTCGCCACGGCGTCGAGAACGACCCGGTCGCCCCCGGCCACCGGATCGCGGGCCGGACCGTGGCCCAGGTCGTCGGTCATAGGAGGACGGCCCCTTCCGAACGGTAGAAGTGGGCGCGGTACATCACGTTCGGTATCTGCGGATCGACGGTATGGACATCGATGGTCAGCAGGCCGCGGTTGAGGTATCCGCAGGGGATGACCTGGCGGGAGCCGAGCGGACCTTCGGCGAGGAAGGCCACGGCCTCGGCGGCGTCCGACGGCCGCGATGCGGCCGGTCCGGCGGAAGAGGCCGAACGGGTCGTCATGGTGCCTCTCCGCTCGTGGGTTGCGCCGGGGGCGATTCCCCCGGCTCGGTGAGATCGTGGACGTCGGCGCGCTCGACCTGGCTGAAGCAGAGGGAGCGCAGTGGCAGCGCATCGGGGAACGGATGGCCTGTCAACAGCTGGAATTGTTCGCTCACTTCGACGAGCAGGACGTCCCAGCCGTCGATGCCGATCAGTCCGCGGGCGCGGGTGGCGCTCATGAGCGCGGTCGGAGGATCGCGGTAGACCATTTCCAACACCGCCGCGTCCGGGTCAACGGCGGCAACCGGAAACGGTTGCCTGTCCGCCAGGGGTGTGGCGTGGACGAGCACAGCGTGTCCTGCCGGGGAGAACCGGGAGAGCGGTACGTAGGGAGCCCCGAGGCGCGAGGAGGCTTCCCGGCCGCGCGCATGCCCCCGGTTGACCAGGGTCACCCGGGCTCCGGCCTGGAGCAGGGCCAGCGCGACGGCCTGCCCGGTGCTGCCGCAGCCGATGACGGCGGCCCTGTGTCCGCTGGGATCGACCCCGGCCCGGGCAAGGATGTGCAGGGCAGCGGCGGTGTCGGTGGTGGCCGCCCGCCAGCGCCCGGCGTCGTGCCACAGAACGTTGGCCGCGCCGCACCGCAGCGCCTGCGGGCCGACGATGTCGGCTGCTTCGACCGCGCTGTGCTTGTGGGGAGCGGTCACGGTCAGCCCGCGCAGCGGCAGCCGGGCCAGCGCCCCGAAGTCGTTGGCGCAGTGCCAGAAGCGGGGGAACGTGTCCACCTGGAAGGGCAGGTAGAGCGCGGGCAGCTGCAGCTCCCGCAACGCCGCATTGTGCAGCCTGGGTGACAGCGAGCGTCCGGGGGCATGGCCGGCAATACCGAACAGGGCGCTGAGCGGTGGCAGTGCGGGCAGTCCGTAGTCGGTCAGGAGTTGGCCCACGCTCGGCATTCCGTCCGCCCCCGGGCCACCGGCCCGGCCGAAGGCGAGGGGCGCGCCCAGCCACGGCGCCAGCACCCGGGTCCAGGTGCCGGCCGGACCGGACGCGAACGCCGTCACGTCGGAGCGCCCGAGCCCGGTGAGCAGCAGCGGCGAGGCCGACCCGTAGTGGGTTCCCGCCTGCGGCACGAGGAGGTACAGCAGCGCAGGTGTGGTGGCCATCGTGGCGAACCGCTCCCGCAGTTCCGCGGATGCCTCCAGCACGCCTGCCCCGCGGTCGGCGCTCCGCTCGGGGCGTGCGGGTTCGGGCTGGTGCCAGGAGACACGCCGCTGCCGGGCGGGGATGCCCGCGAGCAGTTCCGGGACCAGGTCGTCCACGGCCTCCAGATCGACCACGTCATAGTGGTCCGCCGCGCGGAGGAGCCGGGTGCGGCGTTCGACCGGGCCGGCAGTCGAGCGCCCGCCGTGGCGCGGGGAGCGCAGGCTGTAGGTCACCGGCCCGGTGAAGTGTTGGCGCAGCCGGTGCGGATCGGGGTCGCCGACCAGGTCGGCACGCACCTCCAGCGCGTCGGCCACCGCTGCGAGGCCGCGCAGGCGAGGCGTGGTGAGATCCTCAGGCCGGGCGATCACTGCGACTATGTGAGCCCGCCGCGTGACGGCGGCATCGCACCAGCTCGTCAGCCGCTCCATCGGACGTACTCCTCCAGAGGGGACCGCGGCAGGACGAACCGATCGACAGCCGGGGTGGACACGAGAGGACGGTCGCAGTCGATGCCCAGCAGCAAACGCAGGACATCCGCGTAGCCGGCGGTCGGCGGCCCGTAGAAGCGCAGGTTGTCGCCGAAGTGTGCCCGTGCGGCGGCGGTGTCCGCGGTGGCGTCCCCCTTGGCCGGCGGCGCTCCCGACCTGGCGGCGCGGGCACGGCGTTCGACGACGTCGTCCAGCGACGGCGGCCGGTTGGCGTCAACAGGCGTGGGCCGATCACCGCGGTCGAACGCCTCGCACAGGGCGTCCACGAACGCCTCCGGGGTGCTGCCTGTCACCGCGATCACCTGCCACATCCGGGTGTTGCGGCTCGACGGTGCGCCGCGAGGAGATCGGAGCGAAGGAGTTCGCCCAGGCGGACGCGGACGGACCGCTGGATGTGCCGGGCGCACCGGCCGTACACCTCCGGGGACTGCCCCTCTGGATTAGGGATGTCACCGCGCGGATCCAGACACAGAGTGCGGCCCTCGGCCTCGGGTGCCATGGCGATCACCCCGTGGCGATGGGCCCGGGTCATGCAGTAGATGACGGAGCTGTCCCGGCAGAGTTCAGGAGTGACCGGGCGTGCTCGGTGCCGCGACGGATTCCCCCGGCTCCGCACTCGGTCCAGTCCGAGCTCAGCAAGCGCGGACCTGGCCTGGGGAGCCATCGGATCCCCAGGCCGCGTCGTCGCAACACCCGCGCTGGAGAACCAGAAGGCGTACGCGACTCCCGCCTCCGCGGCCTGGGCCCACGCGATGACCTCAGCCATGGGCGAACGGGAGGTGTTCCCGCCACAGACGAACAGCACGCGGCACACCGCCCTGGTGGCGCGTACCCGCCACCAGGTGACAGCCGACGGGTAGGACAGCGCCGCCGCTGCGCCGACGCCGAAGACGAGCGCGAGAAGCTGAGCGGCCCCCGGAGCTCGGAGCCCGGCCACCCACGCCAGCGAGAAGGAGGCGACCAGACCGGACATCAGGCTGGCGAACGCCCATGCCGGCACGCCCCAGGTGTACTCGCGCCGGTCCAGGTAGATCAGCGAAGCGAAGATGAACAGCACCTCGTACGCCACGCCTATGCCCGCCGCCGCCAACGCGACAGGGGTACCGAGGAATGTGGTGAAACCCGCACGCAACTGCGCCTGCCCGGCCAGTGCCCCGGCCGCCAGCAGCAGAGCCAGCCAAACCGGTGCGGCGACATGCTCCTCCACGAAGAAGCGGCGGTCTGTTGCGAGAACCCCCGACTTGGCCACCCTGCTCATGATTTCGAACCGGCCCAGGTAGCCGACGAGATAGATCAGGACGCTCAGCACGGCAGCCAGCGTGAGGTGGTAGCTGTTCACATCACCGAGTGCCACTGAAACCGCGATCAGGCTGAGGCACAACCCCACCCAGGATGACCCCGCCACTCGCCGTTTGCGCGCCTTGTCAACCAACGGGGAGAAAACCAGAACCCCCCCGCGCATCAACAACAGCATGAAGAGGATCGATACACCGGAAAAGGTGTAGTTCATCGTGGTGCTGCCGATAATAAGCGAAGCGAAGAAGCCGGCTGCCAGCGTTTCCCGACCCGCCACTGGAATCCGACGCCCCCCGATCCCACCCCGCCGCATGTGCCGCCACCAGCCCGACAGGGCTACGAACACAGGCATCACCACGAGCTGTCCGAGGACGGCTGCGGGCAACAGCTCAAAGCCGTTGACCGGCTTCCCCGACAGCGGAGTCACTCCGCTGGCCAGTGCCTTCACCAGCATGGCGTAGGGAACATACGATATGAAGTAACCGAAGGTGAGCCATCCCATGCGCAGGCCCGTTTCTGATCGAAAGTTCGGGACATTCCTGCAGGTGAAGTGGCGAAATGCGGCAGACGACACTCAACTCTCGAGGGGTGCCCTGAGATGGATGCGCCCGCCCGTCGCTCGAAAAACAGAAGCCCGATAATCGCTCTTACACAGGTGCTTTTTCTGAAAACTCTTACCCTTAGCGCGGACACGCGGCCAGCGCATGAAGCGCACGCTTCCTGTCCATGCTCCCTCGTCGACAGCCGCCCTGCCACTTGTCGGCCGGCGGGTGGGCCGCCGCGCCGGGTGGTATCCGCCGTGCGGGAGGCGCGTCGGTGTCTGGTTCAACTATCCGATGCCGTGGTGCGGAGGTCGGGCCGTACCCGGCTGGTCTCGTCGTGGTGCGGCCGGGTGCGACGGTGTCGCCGGACCTCGAATGCCTGCCAGACCACGACAGTCAGCAGGGTGAGCGTCTCGGCGATGAGGCTGAGCAGCGCCTGCGGGGCGGGCTGCAGGCCGCGTTCGGTGAACCCGAACAGTCCGATGGTGCGGGATGTGGCGAACCCGGCGAGCGCGCCGATGGCGATTGCGGCGGCAGCGATTCGGAGCAGCAGGGGTGCCGCCAACAGGAGAAGTGCGGCGACTGCGAAGGCGGCGCCGGCCTGGAGCAGGAACAACCGGCCGATGACGTGGATGAAGCGGTATCCGTCGATGTAGAGCTGGGCGTGGATGTATCCACTTGCCGCGAGCGTGGCAGCAAGCACCAAGCGCAGTGCGAGGGCGGTCAGGCTGCGGGTGTTCATGTGAGTTTCTCGTCCTTGACCGCCAGTGCGTGGCTGCTCTGCCGGTAGTTGACGATACGGATGCCAAGTGCGTCCTTGAGGCGTCCGGCGGGCACCACTTGCGGAATGGGGCCGGGGCCATGGCCGGGCTTGGGAAACGGGTAGCAGGTGGGGGCGGCCGAATGGAAGGTGATGTTGCCCTCGGTCTTGGTGAACAACTGGTGGACGTGCCCATTGAGGCAGGTGACTGAGGAGAATCGGCGCAGCATCGACAGCACCTGCACTGCGTCGTCGGTGCCCCAGCCCCACTTCGGATACATCGCGAACAACGGGATGTGACTGAAGACGACGATCGGGGTGTCCGACGACAGGCCGGCGATGTCCTTGCGGACGAAGTCGATCTGATCGGTGCCCAAGTGGCCGAGATGCTCAAGGTGCAGAGTGTTGACCAGCGCGATGAAGTGCACACCATGGGTGTCGAAGCTGTACCAGCCGTCGCCGAGGGTGTTTTTGGCAAAGGTTTGTCGGTATGCGCGTCCGTTGTCTCCGATCGAGTCGTGCTCACCCGGCACGGTGAAGATCCGGTCCGTGCGCAGCTGCGACAGCATCTGCTTGACCTGGTCGAACTGGGCGGGGGTGGAAAGGTGTGTCAGGTCGCCGCTGTGCATGACGAAGTCGGGGCGGAATCCGAGTGAGTTGACCTGGTTGAGCGCTGCGGTGAACGTTCCGGTGACATTCATGTTGGGCGGGCCATGGAAGCCGATGTGGCTGTCGGAGACCTGCACGAATCGCAGGTCTGCGCTGCCTGCCGGGGTGGGGTCCTGCGAACCGGCGATATAGCTGATCACCTCTCCCCCGGTGACTGTCAGGATGACGGCGCCACCGAACCAGGCGGAGTGCCGCATGAGCTGACGACGGGTCATACCGTGCTCGCCGTCGCCGCTGGAGTCGTGCGTGGGTTCGGTCATGGAGTCACCTCCACGGTGGCGGTCATGAACGGGTGGATGGAGCAGTAGTAGGGGTAGGTGCCGGGTTTGGTGAAGGTGTAGCTATAGGTGGCGTTGGTGGCCAGGCCTGCCGACTTCAGCGGCCCGCCCGATCCTTGTTTGCTGGTGACGGTGTGAGTGTCGGGGTCGGTGTTGGTCCAGGTCACCTTCGTGCCCGCCTTGACCGTCAGTTTCGCCGGGGAGAACGCAAAGTTCTTGATCGTCACCGCGTTGGCGGTCGCCGGAGCGGACGATTTGCTGGCGGTAGGTGAGGTCGAGGGCGTGCTTGGCGGTGGGGTGACCGTACCGCCGGTTCCGGAGACACCGGGCGTCCCCGCCAGGGTCTGGCCGGTGCCGGGACTCAGCGCGCCCGCCGGTTTGGGTTGTGACGATCCGCCGCACGCACTGAGCAGTCCCAGTGCTCCGGCGATGGCGACAGCGGCCAGGCACGTGCGTGACCGCCGGACCAGCACAGAGGAGTGAGCGTTCATGGTCATCGTTCCTTCTACGCATTCCCCGTCGCACGGGCGGGTGTGATCCAAGACCGATCCGGGATCGGCCTGTTTCAGGCAGACAGGCAAGCGGGTCATGCCCCCGGGGAGTATGCGAAGGGGCGTAACCCGGTGGGTTACTTTAGGTAGGGAGCCAGTGGATTCCATTCAGCGAAACGAATCCCGCAGCGAAGTCCTCGTTGTTTCACTGTGACGGCGGGTAGCAGTACACCTGGAACCAGGAGAGTTTCTGCGGTGTCGGTGGTGGGCCGCAGGCGAAGGCGGACAAACACTGCACTTCGACCGACCGAAGGCCTGGTACACCGTCACCCGACGCCCGCAGGGAACCTGCGTACACCACGCCATGCTCGGCATCGCCCGCCGGCTACCTCACCCTCGCCGGGTAACGAAGAAAAGGCGGCAGCCCTGAGGTATGGAAGCGCGAGGTCGGTACACCGGCGGCCGCAGCAGGTTGTAGGCCATGAGCCACAGGATGGTCCAGGTGGCGTTCTCCGGCGACTCCACAGACAGCGTCACACAGGCCGTTCGCGCGGGTCACCGCCGCGAACCTCAGAGGTCCTGATGCCCACGAGGAGTTCTGAACCGTCAGGACTCACGGACTACTGACGGCTGGGCCTGAGCTCCGCCATCCGGGACCAACCGTCGCCCGGGACCTCGACATTGATGATCTCCGGCGTCACCGCGACGAGGTCCGCCATCCGGTCCATCGCCGCCGCAAAGTGCTCGGACTTCACATGCGCCTCTCCGGCCTCGGGGGACGCGAAGGCCTCCAGGAGCACGAACTGGTCCGGGTTCTCGACGCTGTACGACCACTCGAAGAACACGTTGCCCGGCTCCTGACGGGTGGCGAGGGTGAAGGGCTCGACGGCGGGCAGCCAGTTGTCGCGCTCTTCGCTGTGGACGGTGAACTTGACGGCGATGAAGATCATGACGACTCCTGCTCGGGATGTGCAACGGACCCAGCGTCCCATAAGCCCTGAATGCGGACGCATCGGGCGCACCCGAGGGGGTGGCGGGAGCCGCCGCGCCCGAAGGAGTGACAGGCGCCGCCACCCGTGAGGGGCGGCAGGGCCGCCCGTCCTCGTCAGCCGCCCAGTTCCTGGTGGCGGGCAGCCAGTCGTGCCGCCCCCTCCTCCGTCAGCGAGCCGAACAGCCGCAGCCGTGAGATACCGCCGTCCGGGAAGATGTCGATCCGCACGTGCGTGGCGCGCACGGCCTCCGGGAGGACGAAGCGGTGATTCGTGTCGGGCTGCAGCCGGGTCCGCGGCAGGACTTCCGCCCAGTCGCTGCTCCTCCCGTCCCGCACCGACAGGCTCGCCCAGCCCGCCGAGTTGCCCTTGAGGCAGGCGGTGTCGATCTCGACGGCCCGGATCTCCGCCTGCTCGGCGAGCCGGTAGCGGACCCAGTCGTTGCCCTTGTCGCGGCGGCGTCGGGTCTCCCAGCCGTCGTCCATCGTGCGGGAGCGACCGGGCTGGATGGTGTTGGTGGCCGGGGAGTAGAAGCGGTCGGAGGCGTCCTCGACCTGGCCGCCGTTCTCCAGCGCGGCGAGGTCAAAGGTGGCGAGGGCGGCCAGCCAGGCGGGGTCGGGGACGACCTCTCCGTAGACCCGGAGGCGGGCGATTCCGCCGTCGGGGTGCTGGTTGACCCGCAGATGGGTGACGCGCCGGCCGGCGTCGACCGCGAAGCCGTTGGCCGCGTGGCCGCCGATGGCCGTACGCGGTATGAGGGTTGTCCACTTCACACCCGGTGCGAGGAGTTCCTCGGGGGACGGGGAGCCGGGCACGGAGGCCGCTTCGACGGAGACGGCCTGCGGGTAGTTGCCGCGGAAGTGGGCGGTGTCGACGACGATGCCGCGTACCACGCCGGGCGCGCCGAGCCGTACCAGCGCCCAGTCATGGTCCTCGTCCGAGGGGTGCGGCTGCGCGGCGCTGACGCCGCGGCGGCGGCGGGTCTCCCAGCCGTCCATGATCTTGCCCTTGTGCCCGAAGTGCTCCGGGTCGAACTCCGCGGGCTCCGGCTTCAGCAGGTTCTCGCGCTCGGCGAAGAACTCGTCGTTGGCGGCGATCACACCCGCGCCGAGCCGCCGGTCGGCGAGATCGACGAGGTGGGTGAAGGGGAAGTCGGCGGTGCGGTAGTCGGCGTACGGATCGCCGCCTCCGTACGGGTCGGCGTCACCGGTGAAGTGCGCTGTCGCCGTCATGGTCAGTGGCTCCTTTCGAGCAGGCGGCCGGCGGGCTCGGTGAGGACGCCGTCGGCTGCGATCCGCTGCCCGCGCAGCCAGGTCGACTTCACGACACCGTGCAGGGTCTTACCGGCGTAGGCGGTGACCTGGTTGCGGTGGAAGAGCTCGGCGGGGTCGACGGTGAAGGTCTCGTCGGGGGCGAGGACCGCGAAGTCGGCGTCGCGCCCGGCCTCGATGGCGCCCTTGCGGGTCAGTCCGGCCAGCGCGGCGGGGGCGGCGGACATCCAGCGGACCACGTCGTCGAGCGAGTGGCCGCGCCGGCGCGCCTCGGTCCAGATGGCGGGCAGTCCGAGCTGGAGGGAGGAGATGCCGCCCCAGGCCGAGGCGAAGTCCGGCGTCTTGAGGTCCGCGGTGCAGGGCGAGTGGTCGGAGACGATGCAGTCGATCGTGCCGTCGGCGAGCCCGGCCCAGAGCGCATCCTGGTTGGCGGCTTCCCGGATCGGCGGGCAGCACTTGAACTCCGTCGCCCCGTCCGGGACTTCCTCTGCGGTGAGGGTGAGGAAGTGCGGGCAGGACTCGGCGGTGACGCGTACCCCCTCCCGCTTGGCGGCGGCGATCAGCGGCAGCGCGTCGCTGGACGACAGGTGCAGGACGTGGATGCGCGCGTTCAGCCGCCTGGCGTGCGCGATGAGGCTCTCGATGGCGGTGTTCTCGGCGTCGCGCGGCCGGGAGGCGAGAAAGTCGGCGTAGGCGGGTCCGCCGCGCTGCGGTGCGGCCGCCAGGTGGTGCGGGTCCTCGGCGTGCACGATCAGCAGCCCGTCGAAGCCGGCGATCTCGGCCAGGGAGCGGGCCAGCTGTTCCTGGTCCAGCTCCGGGAACTCCTCCACCCCTGAGGGCGACAGGAAGCACTTGAAGCCGAAGACCCCGGCCTCGTACAGCGGCCGCAGATCCTTCACGTTGGACGGGATCGCGCCGCCCCAGAAGCCGGTGTCGATGTGCGCCTTGGCGGCTGCCACCTGCTGCTTGGTACGCAGATGGCCGACGGTGGTGGTCGGCGGGAGGGAGTTGAGGGGCATGTCGAGCAGCGTGGTGATCCCACCCGCCGCGGCGGCGCGGGTGGCGGTCCAGAAGCCTTCCCACTCGGTGCGGCCGGGGTCGTTCACGTGGACATGGGTGTCGACGAGGCCGGGCAGCAGGACGTCGTCACCGAAGTCCTGGAGCCGGGCGCCGGCCGGCACCTCGGTGTCGTACGGAAGGACGGCGTCGATCGTGCCGCCGGCGACGGCCACCGCCGCGGGGCGCGTCCCCTCGGTGGTGACGACGCGCGTCGAGCGCAGTACCAGGTTCACGTCCGCACCGGACACCCGTGGTCCTCACTTCCGGATGGTCGGCGGCTCACGGCCACCGAAAAAATTCAACGAACTGTTGAAGGAGTCTTCACTCGGGATTCCAGCCCGTCAAGACCCCACCTTCCTCGCCGGACAGCCGGCGGACCACCCCGCACATCCGACTGGAGATTTCCACAAAGTAAAAGACCATTTTCGAAGAGCGGAACGTAGCATGGGCCAGGTGCGGCATCGCGGAACGGTCCGACTGATCCCGGACACCCGGACAAACAGGCCCTGACCGGCCAGGACGCCGCACCGGGAGCAGTGGGCCGATGGAGAACCTCCCGGTAGGCTGCTGCCTTGCCCTTACGCCTCGAAAGGACCGTTGACGTGCCGCCGTCCCACGCCAGCACATCCGACTCCAAACCCACCGGTTCCAGCGGCGGTGTGCAGTCACTTGAGCGCGCCTTCGATCTGCTGGAACGGATGGCCGACGCCGGGGGCGAGGTCGGGCTCAGCGAACTCTCCGCGAGCAGCGGACTCCCGTTGCCCACCATTCACCGGCTGATGCGCACCCTGGTCATCTGCGGCTACGTGCGCCAGCAGTCCAACCGGCGCTATGCCCTCGGCCCGCGCCTGATCCGGCTCGGCGAGTCCGCGTCGCGGCTGCTCGGGACCTGGGCCCGCCCGTATCTCGCACGGCTCGTCGAGGAGACCGGCGAGACCGCGAACATGGCGCTGCTCGACGGCGACGAGATCGTCTACGTCGCCCAGGTGCCGTCGAAGCACTCGATGCGGATGTTCACCGAGGTCGGCCGCCGAGTGCTCCCCCATTCCACCGGGGTGGGCAAGGCGCTGCTCGCGCACACTCCGCCGGAGGAGGTACGGGCGCTGCTGGCCCGCACCGGAATGCCGGCCGCCACCGAGAAGACGATCACCACCCCGGACGGTTTCCTGGACGCGCTCGACCAGGTCCGCCGGGCAGGCTATGCGGTCGATGACAACGAGCAGGAGGTAGGGGTCCGCTGTCTGGCGGTCTCCGTACCCGACTCACCCACCTCGGCCGCGATCTCGATCTCGGGCCCGGCGGGACGGGTGACGGAGGAGGCGACGGAACGGATCGTGCCGATTCTCCAGCAGGTCGCGAAGGAGCTGTCCGACGCGCTGGCCAGCAGCGGTCCGACCGGCTGAGACCACACGGACGCAGCGGTGCCCGCCGGGCAGGGAACCGGCGGGCACCGACATGTTCGTGCGGGGATCAGCTGAGCACCGCTTCCGTCAGCCGCCCGTCCCGCATCACCACCGTCCGGTCCGTCCGGTCCAGATGCGTCCGGTCGTGGGTGACCAGCACGGTCGCCGTCGCCCGTTCCCGGGTCAGCGTGATCAGCAGGTCCAGTACCGCCGCGCCGCGCTCGTGGTCGAGAGCGCTCGTCGGCTCGTCGACCAGGAGTACCGCCGGATCGTTCATCAGCGCCCGCGCGATATTGATCCGCTGGCGCTGGCCGCCCGACAGCTGGTGCGGCCTGCGGTCCGCCTTGTCCGCCAGACCGACCGCGTCGAGGAGCTCCAGCGCCCGCCCGCGGGCGCCGCGGGCGGTGCCGCCCGACAGATGCGTCATCACCTGAAGCTGTTCGGCGGCGGTCAGCGACGGCAACAGGTTCGGCTGCTGGAAGACGATGCCGATACGTTCGCGGCGCAGCGCCGCCTTCTCCGCGCGCCCGAGTCCCGCCGTCTCCCGACCTGCGATCACCACCCGCCCCTCGTCCGGCGTGACCAGCGTCGCCGCCACCGCGAGAAGGCTGGACTTGCCGGAGCCGGACGGTCCGACAACCGCGGTGAGTGAGCCCTCGGGAACGTCGAGCGAGACGTGGTCGAGTGCGGTGAGCCGGCCGTCACCGTCGGGGTAGGTGAGGGTGACATCGGAGAGGGTGAGGGTCATCGGGCACTCCCGAGTGCGGTGAGCGGGTCGACGGCGGTGATCCGCCGGATGGACAGCGCCGCCCCGAGGGCACCGAGGGCGATCATGACGGCGGACGGAACGAGGACGGTCGCCGCGTCGAGGACGAAGGGCACGGCCCCGCCGCTGACCACCGCGCCGATGCCCGAGGCGAGCGCGGTCCCCAGCCCCGTGCCGATCGCGAGCATCACGACGGCCTGCCCGAGCGCGTCGCGCAGCAGGTACGGGGTGGAGGCGCCGAGTGCCTTGAGGACGGCGACGTCCCCGCTGCGCTGGATCGTCCAGACGGTGAAGAAGGCGCCGATCACCAGGGCCGAGATGGCGAAGAGGAAGCCGCGCATCAGCTGCAGCGAGCCGTTCTCGGCCTGGTAGGAGCCGATGGCGGTGAGTGAATCGCCGAGCGAGAGCGTGCTGGTGCCGGCTGCCTCGTCACCGGCGGCGAGGTCGGCGCCGCCGGTGGTGGTCAGGGCGATCACCGTGGCGTGCGGCGCGCCGCCCGCCCCGCTGTCCGCGAAGCGCTGCCAGTCGTCGAGCGAGGTCCACACGACCGGTGTATGGCTGTACGAGGCATCTCCTGCGACCGCCGCCACACGCACTTCGACGCGGCCGAGTCGCACCCGGTCACCGGCGGCCGCGCCGAGCTCGTCGGCGGCCTGCTCAGAAAGCACGATGCTCCCCGGGCCGACGTGTGCCCCGCCGGCCGTCGGGGCAAGGCCCGAGTCCTGCTCGACACCGAACGCCGACACCGCGGCCGTCCGCTTCCCCGCAACGGTGGCTGCGTTGAGCGTACGGATGCCGAGGGGCTGCGCGGAACCGACGCCGGGCTGCTTCGCCCAGCTCCGCCACGCGCTCTCGTCGACGGTCGAGTTGGTGAAGGACACCGACTGGCCGTCGGGCGGGGCGGCGAACGCGAGGTGATCGGCGTTCAGCCCCGTGACGGCCGAGGTGTTCTCCCTGGCCAGGCCGGCCGTAAGACCGGACAACAAGCCCACGAGCAGCGTGATCAGCACCACGACCGAGCCCATGAGCGCGAACCGGCCCCTGGCGAACCGGAGATCTCTCCATGCGACGAACATGACTCCAGCCTCGGTCGGCCGGCCCGCGAAAACATCGCACGCCGGACGGGTCTGACATCAACCTTTCGATTGACCGGTCGCCGACTCCGCACGTCTACGCTGGAACACATCATGAATTCGCGTTCGCACACCCCGGTCGCCGCCGCGCTGCGGTTCTGTCTGCACGCACTGCTGCTGGGACTGCTGGCGCTCTGCGCGGTGCCGGCCGTGAGCCACGGCGCGTCGAACGCGCCCGCCGTCGTCGCGCTCGTCTGCGTCATGGCCGCTGTCTACGCGGCGGGCGCGCTCGCCCCCGCAGTGCAGCCGCAGAACAGGGCGGCCGCCCTGTGGCTGTCGCTGCTGGGGGCGATCTGGCTCGCTCTACTCGTCCTCTCGCCGGACGCCCTGTGGCTGGCCTTCCCGCTGTACTTCCTGCAACTGCATCTGCTGCCGATGCGCTGGGGTCTGCCCGCCGTCGTCGTCACCGCGGCAGCTTCCATCGCCGGCTTTGTGGTGCACGGCGGGCCCGTCACGCCCGGCGCTTTCATCGGGCCGCTGCTCGGTGCGGCAGTCGCGATCGCCACGGTCCTCGGGTACGACGCGTTGTTCCGGGAGAGCGAGCGGCGCCGCGAGCTGATCGAGGAACTGGTCTCCACCCGGGCGGAGCTCGCCGCCGCCGAGCGCACGGCGGGAACACTCGCCGAACGCGAGCGGCTGGCCCGCGAGATCCACGACACACTCGCGCAGGGCCTGTCCAGCATTCAGCTGCTGCTGCGCGCCGCCGAACGCACCCTTCCGCCGGACGCCCCCGCCACCGCGCATGTGCGCCGGGCCCGCGAAGCCGCGCAGGACAATCTCGCCGAGGCCCGCCGCTTCGTACGCGCCCTCTCCCCGCCCGATCTGGAGAACGGTTCGCTCGCGGGCGCCCTCGAACGCCTCTGTGCGCGCACCACCGGACCGGATCTGGCGGTGCAGTTCGCGGTCAGCGGGACGCCGGTGGAGCTGCCTACGCCGTACGAAGTGGCGCTGCTCCGTACCGCCCAGTCGGCGCTGGCCAACACCGTGCAGCATGCCGGAGCCCGGCGTGCGGAGATCACACTGAGCTTCATGGACACCTCGGTGTCGCTGGACGTCGTGGACGACGGCCGGGGCTTCTCGCCGGGTGCACCCCCGCTCACGGGGGCCACGACGACCGGCGGTTTCGGTCTCCCGGCCATGCGGTCCCGGGCCCGTTCGCTCGGTGGCGCGCTGAGCGTGGAATCGGCCCCCGGCCAGGGCACCGCCCTCGCGCTCACCCTCCCCCTCCCGCTGTCCGGGCACGAAGAGAGGTCCGCCGCATGACCGCCACCCCTGTCCGGCTGCTGCTCGCCGACGACCACCCGGTGGTGCGTGCGGGGCTGCGGGCCGTCCTCGACACCGAACCGGACTTCCGCGTGGTCGCCGAGGCCGACACCGCCGAGCGGGCCGTGGCGCTCGCGGCGACCGGCGAGTTCGACGTCGTGCTGATGGATCTCCAGTTCGGGGCCGGCATGCACGGCTCGGAGGCCACCGCGGCGATCACCGCGGTGCCCGACGCGCCCCGGGTCCTGATCCTCACCACCTACGACACGGACGCCGACATCCTGGCGGCGGTGGAGGCGGGCGCGAGCGGCTACCTCCTCAAGGACGCCCCGCCCGAGGAACTGGCGGCAGCGGTACGCACGGCGGCGGCCGGCCGCTCGGCGCTCGCCCCGGCCGTCGCGCACCGGCTGATGGACCGCATGCGGACGCCCGCGGAGGCCCTGACCAAACGCGAGCTGGAGGTACTGCAACTGGTCGGTGAGGGAATGTCGAACCTGCAGATCAGCAAGGCGCTGTTCCTCAGCCAGGCGACAGTGAAGTCCCATCTGGTGCACATCTATGCCAAATTGGGCGTCGACTCCCGCACGTCGGCGGTCGCTGCGGCAACGGCGCGCCGCCTCATCCGCCGCTAGGGCGTGTTTCGAAAGTCCCGCCTGCCGGGCGGCGTCCGGCCCGCCCCAGGGGCGGACGACGCTACTTTCGAAACACGCCCTGGGGCTGCCCCCTCCCATACGTCAGCGGCGCGGCGGCTCGCCGAAGAGATCCACGGCGACCCGCACATCCCTGAGTGCGGATGCCAGTGCGCTGACCGAGCCGACCGCCCCCGCGATCAGCAGCAGTGAGCGGCGCAGCCGCGGAATCTCGGGCACACCGGTGACCGCCATCGCATCCAGGGCCGCCAGTTCGTCCTCGGCGATCCCGCGGTCGGGGAACTCCGCGGGATGCCCCGCGAGCTCACGGCGGAGCCGGGAGACCGCCGTACGCAACTCCGTCACCCTCGGGTCCTCGCCACTGCCGGTCGCCCGCGTCTGCCCCATGCTTCGCAACAAAGCACTCCCCCTCGCACATCTTCGTGCCGGTGTTTCGATCATGCCCCGGACCGTGGTCAAGTGTCCGGGGGTGCGCAAGTTAACGCCATGAAAGGTGCCGTGCGCCACTCCGTGGACAGAATTCAGGGTGACGACCAGGGGACGCGGCCCACGGCCGGGTCAGGTGGGAATTCATGGGCGCCGTGGGGTATTCAGGGCCTCATGGCTCATTCATCTCCCCCCGTCATCGCAGGTCTGCTGCTCGCCGCAGGCGGTGGCCGACGGCTCGGCGGCCGGCCGAAGGCATTGCTGGAACACCGCGGGCGGCCGCTCGTCGAGCACGCCATACGCATGCTGCAGGAGGGCGGCTGCGGCCCCGTCCACGTGGTGCTCGGCGCCGCTGCGGACGAGGTGCGGGCGCGGGCGGACCTCTCGGGATGCGCGGTGACCGTCAACCCGCAATGGCCGGAAGGCATGGGTTCCTCACTGCGGGCGGGGCTCGGCGCGCTCTCCGGTACGGAGGCGGACGCGGCGCTCGTCCTCCTGGTCGACCAGCCGGGCATCGGTGCGCAGGCGGTGGCCCGGGTCCGGTCGGCGTACCGCTCCCGGATGACGCTGGCGGCAGCCTCGTACGAGGGGGAGCGCGGCCATCCGGTGCTGTTCGGTGCCGACCGGTGGGCGGACATCGCGGCGGGTGCCGTGGGCGACCAGGGGGCGCGTGCGTACCTGCGGGCGCACCGCGATGCGATCACCCTCGTCGAGTGTTCCGATGTGGCGGAGGCGTACGACATCGACACCGCGGAGGACCTGAGGCACCTCGACTGAACGGGCTTGCGCGCGCCGGCACGCTGCGCCGCCCCCACCCCACTTGTGTCGACCCGGAGAATCTCGACATCAACAAACCATTGAACTTCCACCATGAGGAAACTACTATCCACTGGTCAGAAGCGCTCTGTACCCCAGACGGCGCCCACGGCCGTATCCCGGAGCCCTGGCACCCCGTGCCATTGAGGCGACCCGGCGACCGCGAAGGCGCCACCCGCACCGCCCGCTGAAGGAGTGACAGCTCATGTCCGCACCAGCGCCGTCCCCGCTGGCCATCGTCGATGCCGAGCCCCTGCCCCGGCAGGATGAGGTCCTGACCGACGCGGCCCTCGCGTTCGTGGCCGAGCTGCACCGGCAGTTCACGCCCCGCCGTGACGAGCTGCTCGCCCGCCGCGCCGAACGCCGCGCCGAGATCGCCCGCACTTCCACGCTGGACTTCCTGCCCGACACGGCAGCGATCCGCGCGGACGACTCCTGGAAGGTCGCCCCGGCCCCGGCCGCGCTGAACGACCGCCGCGTGGAGATCACCGGTCCGACCGACCGCAAGATGACCATCAACGCCCTGAACTCGGGCGCCAAGGTCTGGCTCGCCGACTTCGAGGACGCGTCCGCCCCCACGTGGGAGAACGTCATCCTCGGCCAGCTCAATCTGATCGACGCCTACGAGCGCCGCATCGACTTCACGGACCCCAAGTCCGGCAAGTCGTACACCCTGAGGCCCGCCGACGAGCTCGCCACGGTCGTCACCCGCCCCCGCGGCTGGCACCTGAACGAGCGTCACCTCCAGCTCGACGGCACCCCGGTGCCGGGAGCGCTGGTCGACTTCGGCCTCTACTTCTTCCACAACGCCCAGCGCCTCATCGACCTCGGCAAGGGCCCCTACTTCTACCTCCCGAAGACGGAGTCGCACCTGGAGTCCCGCCTCTGGAACGACATCTTCGTCTTCGCCCAGGACTACGTCGGTATCCCGCAGGGCACGGTCCGCGCGACCGTCCTGATCGAGACGATCACCGCCGCGTACGAGATGGAGGAGATCCTCTATGAACTCCGCGACCACGCCTCCGGGCTGAACGCGGGCCGCTGGGACTATCTCTTCTCCATCGTCAAGAACTTCCGTGACGGCGGCTCGAAGTTCGTCCTGCCGGACCGCAACGCGGTGACGATGACCGCCCCGTTCATGCGCGCGTACACGGAACTCCTCGTCCGCACCTGTCACAAGCGCGGTGCGCACGCGATCGGCGGCATGGCGGCATTCATCCCGTCCCGCCGTGACGCCGAGGTCAACAAGGTCGCCTTCGAGAAGGTCAAGGCCGACAAGGACCGCGAGGCGAACGACGGTTTCGACGGCTCCTGGGTCGCCCACCCGGACCTCGTCCCGATCGCCATGGCCTCCTTCGATGCGGTCCTCGGCGAGAAGCCGAACCAGAAGGACCGTCTGCGCGAGGACGTCTCCGTGGCGCCGGGCGATCTGATCGCCATCGATACCCTGGACGCCAAGCCCACGTACGACGGCCTGCTGGGCGCCGTCGCCGTCGGCATCCGCTACATCGAGGCGTGGCTGCGCGGCATGGGCGCCGTCGCCATCTTCAACCTGATGGAGGACGCCGCCACCGCGGAGATCTCCCGCTCGCAGATCTGGCAGTGGATCAACGCGGACGTGGTCTTCGAGAACGGCGAGCACGCCACGGCGGACCTGGCCCGCAAGGTCGCCGCCGAGGAACTCGCCGCGATCCGCGCGGAGATCGGCGAGGAGGCATTCACCTCCGGCAGGTGGCAGCAGGCCCATGACCTGCTTCTCCAGGTGTCGCTGGACCAGGACTACGCGGACTTCCTGACACTGCCGGCGTACGAGCAGCTGGTCTGAGCCGCTCCGACTCCGTAGAGCTTTCCGCCCCCGGTTCCGCACAGCACCGGGGGCGGAGCGCTGCCCGGCCTCCGCCGAGGGCGCGCTCCAGAGGGTTTGACCGTCCGCTGCGGATGGGGAGTCAGGGATGTGGACCGAGGGGCATTTTCCACCGTGCAGCCGAGGAGACATCAGATGCGTGGAGGCCGGGTCGTCGTCGTGGGCGGCAGCGTCGCCGGATGCGCCGCCGCACTGGCCGCGCACCGGGGCGGTGCCGACGAGATCGTGGTCCTGGAGCGTGCGCCGGGGCAGTTGGCGGAGCGGGGCGTCGGGCTGGCCGTGCACGACGACCGTTACGAGGAGCTTCGGTCGGCCGGGTATCTGGACGCGGGGATGCCCTGGATCCAGCTGAACCGTCGGCGCTGGTACGTACGCGGCGAGGGCGGCGAGCCCCTCGGGAAGCTGATCGGCGAGATGCCCTTCCCGTTCCGTACGTACAACTGGGGTCCGCTCTGGCGGGAACTGCGGACCCGGGTTCCGGACGAGGTCGAGTACCGCACCGGCACCACCGTCGGCGCGGTGCGGCACACCCCGGACGGGGTTGCGTTACGCATCACGGGCGTCGACGGCGGCGACCGTACCGAGGTGTTCGACTTCGCCATCGGTGCGGACGGCTACCGCTCCCTCGTCCGCGCCGAGGTCTGCGCCGGGCTCGCCACCGCTGCGCGCCCCGAGTACGCCGGATATCTCGCCTGGCGCGGCGCCTTCCCCGTCTCCAGGATGACCCCCTCCGATCAGCGTCTGTGGGACGTCGATGAGTGTGCGTACGCCGCCTTCCCGGGTGGGCACGTGATCACCTACCGCATCCCGGACGCCGCCGGCGGCCACCGGGTGAACTGGGTGCTCTACACCACTCCTCCCCCGGATCTCGAACTGTCGCTGGAGACTCCGACGAGTCTGCCGCCCGGCACACTCACGGACGCATTGCACAGTCATCTCGCCCGTATCGCCGCCGAGTCGCTGCCACCGTACTGGGGCGGCCTGGTCGGCCTGACCGCGCCGGACGAGCTGTTCATCCAGCCGTTGTACGACTTCACGGCGCCGCACTACGCCACCGGCCGGCTTCTGCTGACCGGTGACGCGGCGACCGTGGCCCGTCCGCACACCGGCGCGGGTGCGGTCAAGGCGCTCCAGGACGCGACGGCACTGGAGTCGGCGCTCAGATCCACGCCCCACTGGGCCGAGGCACTCCGTACGTACGACTCCGAACGCACCGCGGCCGGCCGGGCCATGGTGGAGCTGGGGCGGCGACTGGGGCAGGCCCTGGTGGAGGCCACACCGGAGTGGGGCTCGATGGATCCGTCGGCACTGGATGCCTGGTGGCAGCGGGCCGCTGTGGGCGGCGGGTTCGGTGGCCATGCCCTGAAGGCGTGACTCCCGGCCCGATCGGCTCCTGGCCGTCCCCACGGTCACGAACCCGTTGACCAGTATGGACAAGGATTCCGGGACCCGTGGACGATGCGGTGCGACATCCCGCACGCCATGTCTGCCCGGGTGAGCCCCTGTCAGCCGGCGAGGACGACGTGCGGGAGAAATTCGCCGCAGGTGTCCGGCGCGAACGCCCCGCGCGAGGACCGATGAGTTCTGGGTACCGGAGCGGTCTGAAGAGTATGGATACCGAAAACGAAACGATGCCCTCGGCCGATCTGGGACCTGCCGCACGTCAGGTCGCCGCACTGCTCGACGGCATCGAGGAGAAACAGCTGACCGACCCCACCCCTTGCCCCGACTATGCGGTACGGGAGCTGCTCGCCCATCTGGTCGGGCTGAGCATGGCCTTCCGCGACGCGGCGCGGAAGGATCTCGGGCCGACGACCGACAGCTCGCCGGCCGCCGCACTGCCGGTCCTCGGCGACGACTGGCGCAAGGTACTGCCGCCCCTGCTGGACGAGCTGGTGACAGCTTGGCGCGACCCTGCCGCCCGGCAGGGGATGACCAGGGCGGGCGGTGTGGATCTGCCGGGCGAGGTGGCCGCGATGGTCGCGCTGAACGAGCTGGTCGTCCACGGCTGGGACCTGGCCCGGTCCACCGGGCAGGCGTACGAGGCGGACGAGGCGAGCCTGCGGGTGTCGCTGGCCATGCTGACGCCCCGCGACGGCAGCCCGCGGCCCGACGTCTTCGGACCGCCGGTCCCGGTACCGGCCGGCGCACCCCTCGTCGACCGGGCTATCGCCATGAGCGGCCGGCACCCGGACTGGCAGCCCGGGCGCTGACGTCTGCGGGGGCGCTGCCGCCTGAGGGCGTGGACGCGCCCGCCCCACGACCGGCCGATCCGGCGGGCCGTGCCGGAGTTCCGGCGCGGCCCGCCGATCCCGCGGTCGCGGACGGCGGGGCGGCGCCGTCATGCCCTCCCGGCGGCGCGCAGGCGATCCCGCACGCGCCGTCAGTGCGGTCGCAGTGTGCGCACCGCCTCGCGCACCCGGTCGCGCAGCCGTTCGTCGGCCGGGGCGATGCCTGACTCCAGCCCTGAGGCCGTCACCCGCAGGTCCCTTTCAGCGAGGGCGGTCAGCCGGTTCAGGTGGTCGTCGGTGAGGGCGGTCGGGCCGAGGGCCACCAGGGCATCGACGGCGGTGACGGGTTCGGCGTCCGCCTCCGCGGCGTCCAGGAGCAGGCCCGCCAGCCGAGGGGCGTCGAGGGACTCGGGTGCGATCGCGTGCAGGGCGAGAACCGCGGCCGGGGTCTGCTCCCGGTCCGTCAGCAGGCCCTCCAGTGCGGGGACCAGCGGGCGGGCCGCCTCTCCGATGAGGGCCGCCGCTCGCGCGGCACGGATGAACGTCCAGCGCATCCAGGCCGGTCCGACCTCCGCGAGCACCCCGGCGAGCACCGGCACCGCCTCCTGCGCGTCGCCCGTGATCCGCCACAGGGCAGTGGCGATCTCGACATCGCCGTCCAGCTGCGGGATGGTGCGGTTCGGTTCGGGGACGGTGAGCGCCGACCGCAGGGCCGGCACCAGATCGGCTGCCTCGGGGCCCAGTTCGCCGGCGGTGCTCGCAGCCTCCCGTACGTCGTAGCCACCCTCGGCGAGCCGCGCGGCCGTCGCTGCCAACAGGGGGCCGGTGTCGCCGGTCAGCTCGTGCACGGCCCGGGCCGCCGCAAGCCTGCCCGCCTCCGGTCCTGAGCGGGCCGCGGTGGTCAGGAGTTCCGCCGTCTCCGCGCGGTATTCCGGCGGACAGACCGCCACCAGTGCCCCGGGGACGACCTTCGGGAACCGCGCCAGCGCGGACCGCAGTTCGGGCAGGGCCGAGGATGCCCGGCTGCCCCAGGCGGTGAGCAGGGCCGTGAGCCAGAACGGCTCATTGCCTTCGAGATCGTCCGCGACGAGGCGGACACGGATCGCGTCCAGCAGGTCGGGGTCGTACGGGAACGAGAGGCCGGCCGCACCTCGGTTCGGGAAGCCGCATACGGCACCGAGCGCGCGCGGGCGCCGCCCCAGGTCGCGAGCGAGGAGCGGCGCGGCCTGCGCGGGGGCCACGGCGACAAGCGCTTCGAGCGCCCGGTCCGCCGGATCACCCTGCTCTGCGGCGAGCCGGGCCAGGACCGGTGCGGCCACGGCTTCATGGACGCCCAGCTTCTTGAGGAGCGAGTACGCCGCGGGCACGGCAGCCGGATCGGCCGTCAGCGCCCGCAGGGGCGCGGCCAGCCGTTCGGGCGCGCTGCGCGAGAGCAGACAGGCGGTCTCCGCCGCCCACAGCGCCTCGGCGCGGGCGTCGGGGTCGGGGCTGCGCAGTGCCGCGTCGAGCAGGCCGTACGCCGCTGCGCGGTCCTCGGGGGTGTCACGGAGCAGCAGGGATTCGACGACATACTGCAGCGGTTCGTTGCGCTCCTGGTCGAGGCGGCTCCGGACCAGCTCGTCGGCCGGGAGGAGCGCCAGCATCGCCTCGTGGTGGGCGGGGGCCCAAGGCCGGCCCGCGTCGACGTCGGCCAGCAGGGCCGCGATCCTCACCTCGCCCGGCTCGCCCGCACGCATGGCTTCGGTCGCCTCGGCGGCGCTCCCTGCCGGGTCCAGGTGGGCAATGGCACCGAGGAGTTCGGCCCGGACAAGGGAATCCGACTCTTCCGCCCAGCGCCTCCGGAGCACCGGCAGCACCTGGCCGGATGCCCCTGTCATGGCCGCGGTCCACGCGGCGGCCTGCCGCAACCCGGGATTCTCGTCGGCGATCCAGCCCAGGATCAAAGGCAGTTGGGCGACGACGGCCGTCCGGCAGGAGGCTTCGTCCGTCTCCCCCTGGTCCTCGCCGCCCTCCGCGATCCCGCCGAGCAGCACCAGCAGGTCCTCCGTGCGGTGGCCGGCCTCCGCGAGCCGCGCCAGATACGGCACCGCGTGGGCCGTCGCCTCGTACACCGAACCCTGGTGCAGGATGCTGCCGTACAGCTCGGAGAGCGCTTCGGACGCCGCGTCCTCGTCGTCCCCGGCGAGCATCCGGAGGCAGTCGGGCACATCGGCGGCGCTTCCGTACGCATGGTGCAGCTCGGCCCACGGCTGTGCGTCGACCTCGGCGAAGAACAGTGCAAGCTCCATGCGGACGATCTTGGCACCCGGCGCTGACATTCCCCCCGGCCGGGCCCCCCACGATGCCGGCCGGCGCGGTTCGCCGGCTCCCGGGGGCACCCCGCTCCGGGGTTCAGCCGACTGCCGGTGTCTCAGCTGGTGAAGAACTCGGTGATCTGCTGGGCAACCTGGTCTGCGTGGGTCTCATGGACCCGGTGGCCGCCGCCGAGCGTGATCACCCGGCAGTCCGGGATCAGGGCTGCCATGTCGGCCAGCCGGCCCTGCGGCATGGTGCTCTCCGGGCCGCCCGCGATCATCAGCGTCGGCGCGACGATCTCGCCGAGACCGTCCGCCCACTGCGGGTCGGGGTCGGCGACCTGGGCCCGGATGGGCGCGACGGCATTCCAGTCGTAGTCGACCGGTTCTTCGGGCTGCGCGGCGGGCCTCGGCTCACTGGGGAACGGCGGCGGGGTCTCCACCAGCACCAGGCGCTCCACCCGGTCCGCGTGCTCCTGGGCAAGCAGATGGGCGACGACGCCGCCCATGGAGTGGCCGACCAGGCCGACGCGGTCGAGCTCGCACTCGTCGAGGAAGCCGAGGACGTCGTCCCTCATCAGCTCGAAGGAGTACTCGTCGGGCCAGTCGCTCTCCCCGTGCCCGCGCAGGTCGAGGGCGTACACCCGCCATTCCTCGCCGAGCAGGCTCCCGACCGCTTCCCAGCTCGCAGCGGAACCGCCGAGGCCGTGCAGCAGAACGACGGGCGAGCCGAACGGGTCTCCCCAGGTCCGGTACGCGAGCCGGACGTCGCCGACATCCACAACAGACTGATCATCCATACCCCAGACGCTACAGGCGTGCGGACCAAGATCCTTCCCCGCACCTGGCAGGCTGGAGAAGTGAAGGTCATTCCGCGTTCCCGGCTCGCCCCCACCACGGCTCTGGTCACCGCTCTGGCCACGGCGGCCGCCCTGCTGGCAGGGTGCTCCGGGCGCTCGCCCAGACCCGTTTTCGGCAACGGCGCCCCGGCGGCCGGGCTGGACGATCCGGCGAAGAAGGAGATCGCCATGCAGCTGGTCTCCAGCGCGGAGAACTCCACGCTCGACTGGAAGGCGCAGTACAAGTACATCGAGGACATCGGCGACGGCCGCGGCTACACCGCGGGCATCATCGGCTTCTGCTCCGGCACCGGCGACATGCTGAGCGTCGTCGAGCGGTACGCATCGGCGCGCCCCGGCAATCCGCTGGAACGGTTCCTGCCCGCTCTGCGCGCGGTGCAGGGAAGCGATGCGCACGACGGCCTCGGTCGCCCGTTCACCGACGCATGGGTGGAGGCGGCCGCCGACCCCGCGTTCCGGTCGGCGCAGGATGCCGAGCGGGACAGCTCATACTTCGATCCGGCGGTCGAACAGGGAAAGGAGGACGGTCTCGGCGCCCTGGGCCAGTTCATCTACTACGACGCCTATGTGATGCACGGGTCCGCCGACGAGGACGGCACGGTCGGCTTCCGTACCATCCGCCGCGAGGCTCTCGACGCCGCCGAACCGCCGTCCCGGGGCGGCGACGAGGTGACGTATCTGAACGCCTTCCTCGATGCCCGGGTCGCCGCAATCCGCAAGGAATCCTCGCACTCCGACACCAGTCGCGTCGAAACGGCGCAGCGGGTCTTCGTACGCGAGGGCAGACTCCAGCTGGAAACGCCGCTCGCCTGGAAGGTGTACGGCGACAGCTACCGTATCGACGGACCCTGAACCCGTGATCGGCGGTCTGCACGGTCGACGAGAACGGGGTTGTGAGCTGCTGTCGGTTTGCTGAGCTGAAGTGAGTGGTGGTGTGCGGGAGTGAGTCCTGTCGGTCGGTTGGTGGGGGTGGGAACTGAAGTTCTGGGGTCGAATGGGTGACCTTGCCGGCTGCTGCTCGTTGGCCTGGACAGCGGGTGTCTGGCCTTTGAGGGCGGGGTGATGTGGTGGGTGGTTTGCGGAAGTTGGCCGTTTCCTTCGTGGTGCCCGGGCCTTGCGGGGTGGCGGTCCGAGACCGACTCAAGCACCTCACTGCCCAGGACGAGAGGGTGCTGCGTGCGGTCGGTGAGCATCAGGGTGCGTTGGCCTCCCGTGATCTCAAGGCTCGCTGTGCGGACGGTCTGGAGCACAGTGCGGACACCTGGGCAGCGCGTAAGCGGGACCTGACGAAGGAGTCGTCGTCGCGGATCGCGGGTGCGATCACCAAGGCCACGCACGATCAGTGGGCGCTCGCGCGCCGTTGCCAGGCGGCGCATATCCAGAAGCTGGCAGCCGGGATCAACATGCTGCGGCACCGCCTGTCCCTCCCGATCGGGGAGAAAGGCACCAAGCGCGCGGCGGGTGGCTACCGGTCGAAGAGCGAGTGGTTCCGCAAATCTCGTCGCCTCGCGATGCTGGAAGACCGGCACGCCACTGTTGTTGCCGAGTGGCAGGCCGGGCGGGTGCGGGTGGTGCGGGGTGGCAGACGTCTCCTGAACACCCGCCACCACCTCGCCCAAGCCGGGCTCACCGAAGGCCAGTGGCGGCAACGGTGGGAGGCGGAGCGCTGGTTCATCGGGGCCGACGGTGAGTCGGGGAAGCGGTTCGGGAACGAGACGATCCGCGTCACCCCGGACGGCGAGGTCAGCATCAGACTGCCTGCCCCGCTCGCGCACCTGGCCAACGCCCCGCACGGCCGGTACGTCCTCACCTCCACCGTGGCGTTCGCGCACCGGGGCACGGAGTGGGCCGACCGCATCACCGCGAACCGGGCCGTCGCCTACCGCATCCACCTCGACACCCAGCGCGGTCGCTGGTACCTCACCGCATCCTGGCAGCGCCCCGTCGTGCAGACCATCCCGTTGGAGGCCGCCCGCGCCCGGGGCATGATCGGTGTCGACACCAACGCCGACCACTTCGCCGCCTACCGGCTCGACCGGCACGGCAACCCCATCGGAGACCCGCGCCGCTTCCCCTACGACCTGTCCGGTTCGGCCGGTCACCGCGACGCACAGATCCGCCACGCCCTGACCCGCCTGATCAACTGGGCCGTGCGTGCCGGTGTCGCCGCGATCGGCATCGAAGACCTCGACTTCACCACCGAGAAGACCCGCGAGAAGCACGGCCGCCGCAAACGGTTCCGGCAGCTCATCTCCGGCATCCCGACCGGGAAACTCAAGGCCCGGCTGGTCTCCATGGCCGCCGAACACGGCCTGAGCATTGTCGCGGTCGACCCCGCCTACACCTCCCAGTGGGGTGCCCAGCACTGGCAGAAACCGCTGGCCACCCCCCATCGCACCATGTCCCGTCACGATGCCGCCGGTATCGCGATCGGACGACGCGCCCTCGGGCACCCGGTCCGGCGTCGGACGGCACCGCCCCCGCACGACCGGAGAGATCGTGCGGGGCATCGGACCGCCCAGGCCGGACCAGGCACCCGAGGGCGCGAGGGAACCCGCCCACCCACAACGGACCAGCCCCCCGGAGGACCGTCGCCGAACGGGACGCGAAAGCGGGAACCCAGCGCATCCAACACCGTTCGGGATGCGCCCAGTACGCAACAGTGGGTCCAGCACTCACTCACGCACACTGGTTAGGAACGGTCAGAATCTCAGCTGCCGTGTCCAGTAGGGCCATTGGGCCATGGGCGACCTGCGGGGTGGCCCCACGGGCGTATGGATCCACCTGACCTGCCCCGGCTGCTGACAGCCATCGGCCAGAGGGTGTCCGCCCCTGATCCGCGGGCCGCCCCGTACGGCCCCGCACCGCGCGTCCGGCACGTGTGCGGGGCCTTTCCGTAGCCGGAGCCGGATTCAACTCGCTTGCGCCGAACGAGTGCACGACTCTCACTCCGCCACGACTCTCACTCCGCTCTGATAGGAAAGCTTCCTAGCGGATCCGGAACGACGAACTCCCTTTGGAGGAATGGTGCCCGCTCGCCATAAGCACGCCGCACGTCGTAACACTCGCCCCGTACGGCTCGCGCTGGTCGCATTCGAGGTGACCCTCACGGCGGCACCCGCCACCGCCTACGCCAGTGCCCCCACGCATGCAGCCGTGCGCCAGGAGGTCTCCGCCACCCGGCAGGCGGCTGCCGCCACCGGGCTGGACAATCCGGCGAAGAAGGAGATCGCCATGGAGCTGGTCTCCAGCGCGGAGAACTCCACGCTCAACTGGAAGGCGCAGTACAAGTACATCGAGGACATCGGCGACGGCCGCGGCTACACCGCCGGCATCATCGGCTTCTGCTCCGGCACCGGCGACATGCTCGACCTCGTCGAGCTGTACACCCGGCGCAAGCCGGGCAACGTCCTCGCGAAGTATCTGCCCGCTCTGCGGGAGGTGAACGGCACCGACTCGCATGACGGCCTCGACCCGAACTTCGCCGAGGACTGGGCGACCGCCGCGTCGGACCCGGCCTTCAAGCAGGCCCAGAACGACGAACGGGATTGGGTGTACTTCGACCCGGCGGTCGATCGGGGGAAGGCCGACGGCATCGGCACGCTCGGCCAGTTCGAGTACTACGACGCCATCGTCACGCACGGCGACGGCAGCGACAGCACGAGCTTCGGCTCCATCCGCAGGCGCGCGCTCGCCAGGGCGAAACCGCCGTCGCAGGGCGGCGACGAGGTGACCTACCTCAACGCCTTCCTGGACGCGCGGGTCTGGGCGCTGCGGCAGGAGGGGGCCCACTCGGACACCAGCCGGGTGGACACCGCCCAGCGGGTCTTCCTGAAGAAGGGCAATCTGAACCTGGATCCGCCGCCGGAGTGGAAGGTGTACGGGGACAGCTACCACATCGGCTGAGTCCCGCCCGGAGTACGCCGGTGGCGCGTACGGCTCCCGCCGTGCGCGCCACCACGCCGTACCGGACGCGCTCAGTGCGCGCCCACCGGCGCCGTCGCCGGGACGGAGGGCTCCTCCTCGTCCCCCGTCTCCGGCTTCCCTCCCAGGTGGTTGAAGGCCAGGTTGAGGACGATCGCCACGACGCACCCGGTGGATATCCCCGAGTCCAGCACGACGAGGAGGTCCTTCGGGAACGCGTGATAGAACTCCGGCGCGGCGATCGGGATCAGTCCGATGCCGACGGCGGCCGCGACGATCAGCGCGTTCTCACCCTTCTCCAGGGCGGCGGTGGCCAGCGTCTGGATGCCGCTCGCGGCGACCGAGCCGAAGAGCACGATGCCCGCACCGCCGAGCACCGGCAGCGGGACGAGCGCGATGACGGACGCGGCCACGGGGACCAGACCGAGCACGATCAGGATGACGCCACCCGCGGCGACGACGAACCGGCTGCGCACCTTGGTCATCGCGACCAGGCCGATGTTCTGCGCGAAGGCGCTGCACATGAAGCCGTTGAAGAGCGGGCTGATGGCGCTGCCGAGGGTGTCGGCGCGCAGACCGCCCTCGATGGTCCGTTCGTCCGCCGGTCGGCCGACGATCTTGCCGAGGGCCAGCATGTCGGCGGTGGACTCGGTCATGCAGACGAGCATCACGATGCACATCGAGACGATGGCGGCTATCTCGAACTGCGGTGCCCCGAAGTGGAACGGGGTCGGGAAGCCGACCAGGTCGGCTTCCTTGATCGCGCCGAAGTCGGTGATGCCGACCGGGATCGCGATCAGGGTGCCGGCGACCAGACCGAGCAGGATCGCGATCTGCTGCAGGAAGCCGCGCAGCAGTTTGCGCAGGGCAAGGACGATGACCAGGGTGACGGCGGCCATGGAGATGTTGGCCGCCGACCCGTATCCGTCGGCCTTCGCGTTGCCGCCCTGGGACCAGTTGAAGGCGACCGGCAGCAGCGAGACGCCGATGAGGGTGATGACGGTCCCGGTGACGACGGGCGGGAAGAAGCGGATCAGCTTGCAGAAGTAGGGGGCGAGTACGAAGCCGAGGAGGCTGGCCACGAGGATCGCGCCGAAGATGACGGCGATGCCGTCGTGTCCGCGGTCCTTGCCGATCGCGATCATCGGCGTCACCCCGGCGAACGAGACGCCGTTGACGAACGGCAGCCGGGCGCCGATGCGCCAGAAGCCGAGGGTCTGCAGCAGGGTGGCGATGCCCGCGGTGAAGAGGCTCGCCCCCATCAGGAAGGCGGTCTCCTTGGCGGTGAGTCCGACGGCGGGTCCCACGATCATGGGCGGGGCCACCACGCCTGCGTACATCGCGGCCACATGCTGCAGTCCGCTGGTGAACATCTTCAGTGGGGGGAGGGTCTCGTCGACCGGATGCTTGCCGCCGGCGACCTGCGGGTCGTCCGGTACGGGTTGCTGGTCGGGGACTGCGACTGCGTCGTTGTGAAACCTGGGCTGTGCTGCCACGGCGGTTCCTCCGGTCGGGTACACGTCAAGGCGACGTGGGTGTCAGGGAGGTGGTGCGTTGGTGCAGGTGAGGCAGGTTGTGCAGCTGGTGCGGCAGCTTTGGTCACCGGTCCGGCGAACGCACATTTCTGAGCGCGTCCGCCGGACCGGCTGCCGTGGACCCCGCTCGGGTCCACGGCGGCCGGCCGAGGGCCGTCCCCCTCCGGCCGGCCGTTCTGGGGGAGGTGCCCCCGGAGCCGTCAGGCCCCGGCGGCGATCTGCGCGAGGCGGCGCGCCTCGTCGCGGGTGGCGCGGGCGATGGCGTCCTCGTCCACCGTGGTCAGGTGGTTGCCCTCGACGACCGTCTTCCCGTTGACGAGGGAGAGGGTGACGGGAGCGGCGGCGCCGAAGACGAGCGCGGTGACCGGGTCGGCGATGGAGGCGTGCGCGAGTGTGTCCAGCTTCCAGAGCACCAGGTCGGCGAGCTTGCCGACCTCCAGCGAGCCGATCTGGTCCGCGCGGCCGAGGACCTGGGCACCACCGTACGTTCCCAGACGCAGGGCCTGACGGGCGTTCAGCGCCTTCTCGCGGTGGGCGCCGAGGCGGTTGATGAGGAGGGCGTTGCGCAGTTCGGTGTGGAGTTCACCGGACTCGTTGGAGGCGGTGCCGTCGACACCGAGGCCGACGGGGACACCCGCGGCCAGCATGTCGGGGACCCGGGCGATGCCTGCCGCGAGGCGGGCGTTGGAGGACGGGCAGTGCGCGACGCCGGTGCCGGTGCGGGCGAACGCGGCGATGTCGGAGTCGTTCATATGGACGCAGTGGGCCATCCATACGTCGTCGCCGAGCCAGCCCGTCGACTCGAAGTAGTCGGTCGGGCCCATGCCGAACAGCTCGTGGCAGAACTTCTCCTCCTCCACGGTCTCCGAGCCGTGGGTGTGCATCCGGACCCCGCGGCGGCGGGCCAGCTCGGCTCCCTGGCGGAGCAGTTCGGTGGAGATGGAGAAGGGCGAGCAGGGTGCGACGGCGATCTGCGTCATGGCGTCGAAGGAGCCGTCGTGGTGCGCGTCGATGGTCGCCTCGGTGCCGGCGAGCGCACCGTCGAGCGTCTCGACGGCGAAGTCCGGCGGCAGCCCGCCGTCCTTCTGGCTGCGGTCCATGGAGCCGCGGGCGAGCGTGAAACGTACGCCCATGTCGCGGGCGGCTCCGATGATGGCGCCGGACAGGTCGCCGGAGCCCTGCGGGTAGACGTAGTGGTGGTCCATGGCGGTGGTGACACCGCCGCGGGCCATCATCGCGAGCGAGCCCTGCGCCGCGGCGCGGACCATCGGCTCGTCGATGCGCGCCCAGGTCGGGTAGAGGGCGACCAGCCAGTCGAAGAGGTTGTGGTCGGTGGCCAGGCCCCGGGTGATCCACTGGTAGAAGTGGTGGTGCGTGTTGATCAGGCCGGGGGTGACGAGGTGCCCGGCGCCGTCGATGCGTCGCACGACGTTCTCCAGCCCCTCAGGGGCCCGGCCGGCGCCTACGCGCTCGATGCGATTGCCCGCGACGACGACATGGCCCGAGGCGTACTCGGTGTCGTCGGCGTCGACGGTCGCGATCGAACAGTTCTCGATGACGATGCGTTCCACACGATCAGGGGCTGCCATGGCGCTTCCTTCTTCTCTCTGTGATGAGGTGGGCACGGCAGGACCCTAGGAGGATTTGAGTGCCACAGCCGTGCGGCTGTGGGTGCCGAGATGATGGAAGAACAGGTTGAGCAGGACCGCGACGAGCGCTCCCGCACTGATCCCGGAGCCCAGCACGGTCTGCGCCCAGGACGGAAATCCGGCGTAGAAGGCGGGCGCGGCGAGCGGGATGATGCCCGCGCCGAGCGCCACGGCGACCAGGATGATGTTGGAGCTGTCGTCGAGTCCGGCCTCGGAGAGCGTGCGGATGCCGCTGACGGCGATCGAGCCGAACAGGACGATTCCGGCTCCACCGAGCACAGGCATCGGGACGAGGGAGACGACCGCGCCGAGGACGGGGAAGGCGCCCAGGACGATCAGTGCTCCGCCCGCCGCGGCGACGACATAGCGGCTGCGTACCTTCGTCAGTGACACCACGCCGACGTTCTGTGCGAACGCGCTCGTCGGGAAGCCGCCGAAGACCGGGCCGAGCAGGGTGGCGATGCCGTCGGTGCGCAGCCCGCGGGTGATGGTCCGCCCGTCGGTGCGCCGGTCGCAGATCTCGCCGAGCGCCAGCATGCCGGCCGAGGACTCGGTCATCAGGACCAGCATGACGATGCAGAGGGACAGGATGGCGGCGGGCTTGAACTCGGGGGCACCGAAGGCGAAGGGTGTGGGCAGGGCCGCGAGCGGTGCGGACCTCAGCGCGGAGAAGTCGGCGAGCCCGAACGGGATCGCGGCCAGCGTTCCGATCAACAGACCGCAGAGCAGGGCGACTTGCTTGAGGAATCCGCGCCCGAATCGCTGGATCAGCAGGATGACGGCAAGGGTGAAGGCGGCCAGCGCCAGGTACTTCATGGCGCCGAAGTCGGCGGCTCCCCTGTCACCGCCCTGCGCCCAGGAGACCGGGACCGGCATCAGGGTGACGCCGATGAGGGTGATGACAACCCCGGTGACGAGCGGAGGGAAGAAGCGGAGCAGCCGTCCGAAGAACGGTCCGACGGCCAGACAGAAGGCTCCGGCGACGAGCACCGCCCCGTAGATCGCGGGGAGTTGGTGGCCCGGGGCGCTGGTCTCGGCGATGGCGAGCATCGGGGCGATGCCGGCGGAGGACGCGGCATTGACGAACGGCAGCCGGTTTCCCGCGATACCGCCGATGCCGAGCGTCTGCAGGAGGGTGGCGAGTCCGGCGATCAGCAGACTGGCCGCGATCAGCCGGGTCATGCCGGCCGGGTCCAGGCCGGCGGCCTGGCCGATGATGAGCGGAGGGGTGACGACGCCCGCATACATGGCGGCGATGTGCTGGAGCGCGGCGGGGACGAGCCGCGAGGGGGAGAGCTTTTCGTCCACCGGATGCACGGAGTTCTCCGGTGGTGCGGTGCAGGGGCCTTCTGCTGCCGGGCCCGTTGCAGGCTGTGCCATGGGGTTTCCCTCCGGGTCGGCCGGCCCCAGCCCGTCGGCGGACGGGGGCCGGCTCAGGGCCGCGTCAGAGGTTGGTCATGTCGACCGGGATCTGAGGCTCGATGCCGTCCCGCAGCACGGTGGCCTCGATGAGTCCGTACGGGCGGTCCGCCGCAAAGTAGACAGCGCCGTCGGCGGTTTCGTTCTTGAGGCCGAAGGGCTCCAGGTCCACCAGGAAGTGGTGGTTGTTCGGCAGGGAGAAGCGGATCTCGTCGATCTCGCTGCGGCTGTTGATCACCCTCGACCCCATCTGGTAGAGGGTCTGCTGCAGCGAGAGGGAGTACGTCTCGGCGAAGGCCTGCAGGATGTGCTTCCTGGCCTGCTCGTACGACTTCTCCCAGTTGGGCATCCTGTCTTCGTCACTGGTCCAGTTGTAGCGCCAGACAGTGGCGACATCGGTGCACAGGATGCGGTCGTACGCCTCCTTGAGCGTCGTGTACTTGTCCTTGACGTACCCCCAGAACTCCGAGTGGGTGGTGTTCATGACCGTGAGGTCCTTGAGTCCTGAGATGACCTGCCAGTTCTCACCGTCGTAGGTGATCTGGGTGGTGCGCAGCTCCTGGCCCTTGCGGACGAAGGAGTGGTTGACCTCGTCCGAGCCTATGAACCTGGAGTTGTTGTCCGAGGTGGCGATGCGCTCCCAGGAGTACTCCTGGATACGGATGCGCGCCCGGTGGATCGGCTCCTGCGACGTCACGAAGTGGCGGGCGAGGTGGATGCCGAACTGCTCGGCGGACTTGATGCCGTACTCCTTGGCGAACGCGTACACCGTGTTCTTGGTGGTGTCGGTCGGCAGGACGTTGGCGTTGGAGCCGGAGTAGTGGACATCGCCCATGTCGCCGGACAGGGCGACCGAGACGTTCAGGTCCTTGATGTGGTGGGTGTCGCCGTCCCGCGTGATCTTGACGACGCGGTTCTCTGCTTTGCCGTACTGGTTCTGGCCGAGAATCGTGGGCATGTCTGCTAGCTCCCTCGGTATACGGAGTAGCCGAACGGGTTGAGCAGCAGCGGTACGTGATAGTGCTCGCCCGGTACGACGGCGAAGGTGATCGCCACTTCCGGGAAGAACGCACCGCTGTCCCTTACGCGGGGGGCGTCCTGCTGCGCCTCGGCTTGCTGGTTGAAGAAGTACGCCTCGGTCTCGAAGTCGAGACGTACATGGGTGGTGCCCTCCGGCAGCGCCGGCAGGTCCTTGCATCGCCCGTCCGCGTCGGTCGCGGAGCCGCCGAGCGTCACCCACGGCGCGTCGCTGCCACTGCGGGCGGCGAGCGTGACGGCGACGGCTGCGGCGGGGCGGCCGATGCTGGTGTCCAGGATGTGCGTGGACACCGATGCGGTGGTGTCGGTGCTCAAGACCGTCACTCTCCTTCGGTTACGAGACGGGTCAGCCGGATGCGATTGATCTTGCCCAGCTCGGTGCGCACGATCTCGCGCTCCTGCTCGGGCGAGTTCCCGATCCGGGACTTCACCGCGTCGCGCATCTGCTCACCGGTGGCACCGGTGGCGCAGATCAGGAAGACATGTCCGAACCGCTCCTGGTAGGCCAGGTTCAGTTCGAGCATCTCGGCCTTGAGCTCCTCGGTGGCGTCGGCCATCCCCCGCTGTTCGCGGGAGGAGGTCGGGTCTCCGGGGGCCGGGCGGCCGATCGGGGGGTGGCCGGCCATCGCGTCGGCCAGATCTTCGCGGGTCAGCTCGGCCATGGCGGCATCGCTGCTGGCGAGAAGGGCTTCTGCGGTGGTGTAGGGGCGCCGGGAGAGGATCGCTCGTCCCCATGCCGCACTGGCACACACCTCGTGCAACACGGTGGTGGCCTCGTCGTCCGCCAGGGTATTGAACCGGGCGAGGCCCGGTGTGGAGCTCAGAGTCACGGGAGCCTCCGTGGCTTTTTTCGCTGTGCGTTGGTCGGGCTGCGGATAGCTAACGCCCTCGACAACACCACGTCAACACTTTGTTGAAATTCCGCGAACGCCGAAGGCCGTCGCCCGGTGATCCGGGCAACGGCCTTCCACGCACTTCCGCGACTTTCACTCAACCAAGACCGACCGGCGCACGGGAGGCGGCCGACCTAATCGCCTTTGGCGGCATTTTCCCGGTTGAGATAGTTGTAGACGGTGAAGCGGCTGACCCCCAGCGCCCCCGCCACCGTCTCCACACCGTGCCGCACCGAGAAGGCACCCCGTGCCTCCAGGGTCCGCACGACCGACTGTTTGGCCTTGCGGTCCAGCTCAGCAAGCGGCATGCCGTGCCGCCGCTCCATGGCCGCCAGGATGTGGTCGAGCGATTCCGAGAGCTGCGGCAGCCGTACAGCTATGACGTCCTCGCCCTCCCAGGCCAGCACGACGTCGTCGATCCCGGCGTCCTCGGGGCCGACCAGTTCGGCGCCCATGGCGTCGACGAGCGGCTTGACCGCGGCGACGAGGGGGTGGTCCGCCGGTTCGGTCACTTCGAGTCCTCCCCGATGACGTTGACCTGGAGCGACACCCGGGTGGCACCGGACTCCAGGGCCTTGCGCAGCAGGGAGTCCACCGCGGTGAGCACCGCATCGGCGCCGCCCTCCGCCGTATTGCCGAAGGGGCCGACATCCACGGCGTCCAGCTCGGCCGCCTGGATCACCTCGCGGGCCACCACCGCGTGGGCGGGCGCCTCGTCGAGATCGAAGGGCTCGGTGGTGAACTCCACTCTCAAGCGCACTGTGCCTCCATCATGTGCTCGCCGCGCCCAGAGAGCCGCGGCTCGGCCCCGACACTAACGGACCCGCCAAGGACTTTCGTTCGGCTCAGGCCGGATCAGGGAGCGGCCCGCCGCGGAGCGGCTGGTGTCGCCGCGCACGCGGCCCGCCGGACAGCCCGGCAGTCGGAGAGCAGCACGCGGAGTGGACGGCCCGAGGGCGTCCGCCCCGTCTTCCGTGTGTCAGGACGAGCCCTGACCGGCCCGAATTCCGGGCACCCCCTTGACAGTCCGACCACCCCCGGGGCAATCTTCCGTTCAGCAGAAACAAACTTCCGCAATACGGAAGGAGCGTCTGACCCTCATGGGATACCCGGACCAGCGCTTCGATGTGAACCTTTCGATCCTCTTCACGGAACTCCCGCTCCTGGAGCGCCCCGCTGCCGCGGCCGCGGCGGGCTTCACGGCGGTCGAGCTGTGGTGGCCCTGGATCGAGACCCCCACCCCGCCGCAGAGCGAACTCGACGCCCTCAAGAAGGCGCTCGACGACGCGGGCACGCAGCTGGTGGGGCTGAACTTCTACGCCGGACAGCTCCCCGGCCCCGACCGCGGCGCGCTCTCCGTGCCCGGCCCGGAGTCGGACCGCTTCCGCGCCAATATCGAGGTGGCGGCCGACTTCGCCGCCTCGGTCGGCTGCAAGGCGCTCAACGCGCTCTACGGCAACCGCGTCGACGGCGTGGACCCGGCCGTGCAGGACGAGCTCGCCCTGGAGAACCTGATCCTGGCGGCCCGCGCGGCCGACCGGATCGGGGCGGTCCTGCTGATCGAGACCCTGAACGAGCCGGAGTCGCCGCGCTACCCGCTGGTGAGCGCGCCGGCCGGAATCGACGTCGTCGACAAGGTCAACGCCGCGACAGGGCTCGGCAATGCGAAATTCCTTCTGGACCTGTACCACCTGTCGATGAACGGCGAGGACCTCAGCCAGGTCATCGCCGCGTACGCCGACCGGACCGGTCACGTCCAGATCGCCGACAACCCGGGGCGCGGCGCGCCCGGCACCGGCTCGCTGCCGCTGGAGCAACTCCTCGACGAGCTGACGAAGGCCGGTTACGACGGCTGGGTCGGACTGGAGTACAAGCCCGGCGACCGGCCGAGCACCGAGTCCTTCGCCTGGCTCCCGGCCGAGGCCCGAGCGGCCCGCTGAGGGTGTCGGACTCCCCCTCGTACACACGTTTTCAGGAAGGCACCCCCTCATGAGCAACAACCTCCCCAAGGTTGCGTGGATCGGACTCGGCATCATGGGCTCCCCCATGTCCGAAAACCTGATCAAGGCCGGTTACGACGTCACCGGATACACCCTGGAGCAGGACAAGATCGACCGGCTGGCGGCGGCCGGCGGGCACGGCGCGGGTTCGATCGCCGAGGCGGTCCGGGACGCCGATGTCGTCATCACGATGGTGCCTGCGTCCCCGCACGTCGAGGCCATCGCCTACGGCCCTGAGGGCATCCTGGCGAACGCGAAGTCGGGCGCCCTGCTGATCGACATGTCCTCGATCACCCCGCAGACCTCCGTCGACCTCGCGAAGAACGCGAAGGAGAAGGACATCCGCGTCCTGGACGCCCCGGTCTCCGGTGGCGAGGCCGGGGCGATCGAAGCCGTACTGTCGATCATGGTCGGCGGCGAGCAGGCCGATTTCGACGCCGCGCAGCCGATCCTGCAGGCGCTCGGCAAGACGATCGTGCTCTGCGGCCCGCACGGCTCCGGCCAGACGGTGAAGGCCGCCAACCAGCTGATCGTCGCGGTCAACATCCAGGCCTGCGCCGAAGCCGTCGTCTTCCTGGAGAAGTCCGGGGTCGACCTCGCCGCCGCACTCGACGTGCTGAACGGCGGCCTGGCCGGCTCGACCGTACTGACCCGCAAGAAGGACAACTTCCTCAGGCGCGACTTCGCGCCGGGCTTCCGGATCGATCTGCACCACAAGGACATGGGCATCGTCACCGACGCCGCCCGTAATGTCGGTGCCGCGCTGCCCGTCGGCGCCGTGGTCGCCCAGCTCGTCGCCTCGCTCCGCGCGCAGGGCGACGGCGGCCTGGACCACTCGGCTCTCCTGCGCGCGGTCGAGCGCCTCTCGGGTCAGCCCGTCCAGGCCTGACCGACCGCCCCACAGACTTCCGGATGACGCCGGCGCTGACACCTGTCCTGTCGCGCCCAGGCGTCGGCGCCATCCGGAACACTCCACTCACAATTTCAACAAACTGTTGACGTTCGGTTCGGAGCGTACCTACGCTCCTGGAGCCCCCAGGGCGTCGCAGTTCAGCAGCTCCCGTACGGAAGGTCGCCCCGACACCATGACGCAGCGTGTGCTTACGACCGAGTCAGGCGCCCCGGTCGCCGACAACCAGAACTCCGCCACCGCCGGCGTCGGTGGCCCGATCCTCCTCCAGGACCAGCATCTGCTGGAGAAGCTCGCGCGATTCAACCGGGAGCGCATCCCGGAGCGCGTGGTCCACGCCCGCGGTTCCGGCGCGTACGGCTACTTCGAGGTGACCGACGACGTCACCGGCTTCACCCGGGCCGACTTCCTCTCCGCCGTCGGCAAGCGCACCGAGACGTTCATCCGGTTCTCGACGGTCGCCGACTCACTCGGCGGCGCCGACGCCGTACGCGACCCGCGCGGTTTCGCCCTCAAGTTCTATACGGACGAGGGCAATTACGACCTGGTCGGCAACAACACTCCGGTCTTCTTCATCAAGGACCCGATCAAGTTCCCCGACTTCATCCACTCGCAGAAGCGCGACCCGTTCACCGGCCGTCAGGAGCCGGACAACGTCTGGGACTTCTGGGCGCACGCCCCCGAGGCGACGCACCAGGTGACCTGGCTGATGGGCGACCGGGGCATCCCTGCCTCGTACCGCCACATGAATGGCTACGGCTCGCACACCTATCAGTGGACGAACGCCGAGGGTGAGGCCTTCTTCGTCAAGTACCACTTCAAGACGAACCAGGGCGTGCGCTCCCTCTCCAGCGAGCAGGCCGCCGAGCTCGCGGGCAAGGACAGCACCTCGCACCAGACGGACCTGCTGCAGGCCATCGAGCGGGGCGTGAATCCGTCCTGGACCCTGTACGTGCAGGTCATGCCGGCGGCCGAGGCCGCCGACTACCGCTTCAACCCGTTCGACCTCACCAAGGTGTGGCCGCACAGCGACTACCCGCTGCAGCGCGTGGGCCGGCTGGTCCTGGACCGCAACCCGGACAATGTGTTCGCCGAGGTCGAGCAGGCCGCGTTCTCCCCGAACAACTTCGTGCCCGGCATCGGTCCCTCCCCGGACAAGATGCTCCAGGGCCGCCTGTTCGCCTACGCCGACGCGCACCGCTACCGGCTGGGCGTCAACCACACCCAGCTCCCGGTGAACGCCCCGCGGACCGCCGTCGTCGACAACTACGGCCGCGACGGTCTGCACGCCACCCGCAACGGCGCGCGCCACGACAAGAACTACGAGCCCAACTCGTACGCCGGCCCCGCCCAGACCGGCGCGGCACTCTCGGCCCCGCTGGCGATCCACGGCTGGACCGGCACCCACGCGGCGCCCGCCCACACCAAGGACGACGACTTCTTCCAGGCCGGCGAGCTCTACCGGCTGATGTCCGAGGACGAGAAGGGCCGCCTGGTCGCCAACATCGCCGGAGGCCTCTCCCAGGTCACCCGCGACGACGTGATCGAGAAGAACCTCGCACACTTCCACGCGGCCGACGCCGACTACGGCAAGCGCGTCGAGGAAGCTGTCCGCGCCCTGCGCGAGGACTAGCGCGCGTTTCGAAAGTCCCGCCTGCCGGGCGGACGACGCTGCTTTCGAACACACCCCAGTGGGGCTGTCCGGCGGATCAGGCCGGACAGCCCCCATATCACCGAGACCGCGCAAGGAATGTGACGGGAGGTCATATCCCTTGCGTTGTCCGTCCGGCCGGCCCTGAGGGGTGTCCGCGGGACGGACGCGACCGAGGACCGCGGCGGCGTGCGAGCCAGTGCGGTGGTGAAGGCAGCCGACAGCCGCTCTCGACCTGAGAGAGCGGACCCGGCCGCCCATCGCGCGCCGCCGCGGTCCCGGCTCAACCACCCTCTCAACCTGCAGAACTCCGCCCGGCGGCGCGAACGAAACGGTTGCGCCGGCCTCCCGCCGTCGGGCGGTCTCCACCCTGGGGCGGGGGCGCGGACGGTTCCGCGCCCCCGCCCTTCATGTACATCAGTAGCCGGTCGGGCGCACCAGGCCCGTCTCGTAGGCGAAGACCGCGGCCTGCGTCCGGTCGCGCAGCCCCAGTTTGGCCAGGATCCGGCTCACATGGGTCTTCGTGGTCTGCTCCGCCACCACCAGCAATTGGGCTATCTCCGCGTTCGACAGACCCTGCGCGATCAGGGACAGCACCTCTGTCTCGCGTTCCGTCAGATGACCGACGCGGTCCTTGAGCGGCGCCCGGGGGGCGGCAGTCATCCGGGAGAACTCGGCGATCAGCCGCTTGGTGATGTTCGGGGCGAGCAGCGCGTCACCTGACGCCACGACCCTGACCGCATGGGCCAGTTCCTCCGCCGATGCATCCTTGAGGAGAAAGCCGGACGCGCCCGCGCGGAGCGCCTCGTACACGTACTCGTCGAGATCGAAGGTGGTCAGGATGAGCACCTTGACCCGGGCGCCGGGCGGTGACGTGATGCGGCGAGTCGCCTCGATGCCGCCGAGCACAGGCATCCTGACGTCCATCAGCACGACGTCCGGGGCGAGTTCGGCGACCTTGCTGACGGCGTCGAGGCCGTCCACCGCCTGGCCGACCACCTCGATGCCGGGTTCCGCGTCGAGCAGCACCGTGAAACCCTGACGAACCATCATCTGATCGTCGGCGATGAGTACGCGAATGGTCGTCACGGGGTGTCCTCGGCAGATTCGGTGGCCAGAGCAGAGGCGCTCACCGGCAGGATAGCCGTGACCTCGTAGCCGCCGTCGGGGGTCGCCCCGGCCGCGAGTTCGCCGCCCAGCATGGCAGTGCGTTCGCGCATCCCCAGCAGCCCGTGCCCCATGGACTGCGAGGGCTTGGCCGGCGCGTCGGGCGCGGTGTTGGTGATCCGGACTGTCAGCCCGGTCGTCCCGTAGGCCGTCTCCACCCGCACCTGTGCGCCGGGGGCATGTCTCATCGCGTTGCTGAGCGCCTCCTGGACGATCCGGAAGGCCGACAACTCGACACCGGGCGGCAGCGCGCGCGGCGCACCGGTGGTGGCGGTGGTGACCGTGAGCCCGGCGCCTCGCACATTGGCGACCAGTTCATCAAGCCGGTCGAGGGTGGGCTGCGGGGTGTGCCTCACGCCTTGCGACAGGGCGTCCTCGGAGCGGAGTACGCCGAGCACGTGGCGCAGTTCGGTGAGCGCCTCGACGGCATTCTGCCGGATGCCCGCGAGGTTCTCCCGGAGCTCGTCGGACGGGTTCTCGACGAGGTGCGGGGCGACCTGCGCCTGGATGGAGATCACCGACATGTGATGGGCGACCACGTCGTGCAGCTCGCGGGCGATGCGGTTGCGCTCCTCCAGGAGGGTGCGCCGGGCCCGCTCCCCTGCGGTGAGTTCCGCCTGGACGACGAGTTGGGTGCGGGCCACCCGCAGGCTGCGCAGCACGGCGCCGAGTATCCCGGCGGCGATCAGGACCGGAGCGGAGCGATCGATGTCGTAGTTGTGCGGCGTGGTGGTGAAGAGGGCGCAGGCCAGTCCGGCGAGGAGTGTGATCACCACAGCCCCGGCCGTGCGGCGGGGCGGGACCCGCAGCGCCAGCAGGAAGAGCACCCCGCACTGGAGCGCGAGCCCGGAAATGCTCCATGGGAACAACTGGTCCCCACTCATATCAGGCTCGTTGAGCCGCACGGTGACGACCATGAGGACGGTCGATGCCCACCAGGCCGACACCGGGCGGAACATCGCGGCGATGAGCGCCGCCCCGTGAGCGATGCCCAGCAACCCGTACTTGGGGATGCCGCCGCCGTCGACCGGACTCATCTCGTTTATATGGAACACGGTGAGGAAGGCCGCGCAGATGACCAGCAGCATTGCGAACACCGGCCGCCAGACCGGCCATCCGGGCTGGCCCATGTCAGGCAGCGGGTCGGCGGGCATCGTCAGATCCTCGAACAGGACGCGCGGCGCCCCCCGCAGGGCAGCCTTCCACCGCTCCTTGCCCCCCACTGATTTCCACGTCATCCGGGCCACCTTAGACCGGCCGGCACATGGGGGGTGGTGGGACGGTTCTCGCGAACGATGCGCCCCTTCCCGCGTCGCGGCCGCCCCTCCTCGTACTTACGGAACGCCGCCCAGCAGACCAGCAGCGCCACGGCGAACGCCGGCAGCCACGCCAGACGGGCGAGCACCCAGCCCGAATCCCTGGGCACGGTGTGCAGTCCCGGCAGTGCCTCTCCCGCGAGCAGCCCGATGGCGGTGACCGCCATCATCGCGGTCTGGTGCCAGAGGAAGACCGTCATCGCGGAGAGGTTGACCAGCGCCACCGCCCCCCACGCCGCGGGGCGGCGCAGCACCCGCCGCAGCGGGCCGAGCAGCAGCCGGGCCGCGCCGCACTGGGCGAGACCGAAGGTGACGGCCGCGAGGGTGGGCGGGTCGAGGTTGGAGATCCTGCTGCCCGGCACCCCCACCATGGACGCGGGGTAGCCGGCCCACAGAACGAGTCCGGCGGTGGCCGCTGCGCCGACCAGCAGCAGCGCCCATCCGGTGGCCCGGCTCTGCAGGCCGCCGCGGGCCCAGGTAGCGCCCAGGCAGTACGGGACCAGCCAGCCGGCCGCCACATTGATCCATCCGAGCCAGGCGGGCCCGCCCAGACCGAACCGGATCAGGTCGACGTGGAGCACGACGGCGACCGGCCAGAGCGGATGGAGCCCGGAGACCAGCGGGGTGACCGCGGTCAGTGCCGTGAAGACGAGCAGGAACCACAGCGGTGACAGCACCAGCTTGAGCAGCGCGTGCACAGTCTCCGTGCCCACCCCGGAGACGAGCAGCGTGCCCGTGATCACGGTCCACACCACCAGCACGGCGGCGACCGGCCGGAACAGCCGGAGCGTCCGGGCGCCGAGCCACTGCCCGTATGTGGTGCCGCGGGCGCGGGCGGAGGCGTAGCTCTTCGCGGCCATCTGTCCGCCGACGAGGAAGAAGACCGCGAGAGTCTGGAACAGCCAGGAGACCGGAATCAGTTCGGGCATGTGCTGGAGGGGGCTGGCGGCGCGCACCGTGCCGGTGTCGGCGATCAGTGCGGTGACCAGCCAGTGGCCGAGCACCACGCCCAGGATGGCGAGGGCGCGCAGGGCGTCCACGGCCCGGTCGCGGTCGGCCGGCGTGGCGGCGTCGATCCGCCGGACGAGTTCACGCATGGCGGCCCTCCTCGGCAGGGGGCCGGCCGGAGACGATCCGGGCGAGGTTCTTCAAGGACAAGGAGCCGGGCTTCAGGTAGTCGCTGTGGCCGCCGTCGCCCGCCGCGAAGTGCCGGGCACCGAACCCGGGCGAGACGGGGTCGGTCCCGAACCCGAGGGTGACGAACGGAAGTCGGAGCTGTTCGTGCGGTACGTCGGCGATCCAGTCGCTGCCGCCCCGGCCCGCCCAGACGGTGGCCCCGGTGTGCAGCGCGGCGACGCTTCGCGCGCCGGTGCCGGGGCTGCCGTACAGGACGATGCCCGCGACCTCCAGCCCTGACGCGGCCTTGGCGCAGACGACGGATCCGTAGGAGTGGCAGAGCAGCGTGATCCGGGCGGACGGTTTGGAATTCTGCAATTCGTCCAGGAATGCGCGTAGTTCGGGGGCAGCATGCTCGGCCACGCCGGGCGTCACCGCCTCCGGGCTCACCGTGGCCGGCGTTGCGTACCCGAGCCAGCCGATGACTGCCGATCCCTCGCCGAGCTCCCGCTGGAGCGCGACACCACCGGCCCTCAGCCGCCAGTACTTGTCGACGTTGATGCCCGCGCCCGGAACCAGCACGGCGATCCGGCGCGCCGTGGACAGATCACCGAAGACCTCGGCGCCGCGGCCGCCTTCGCGGCCGTCGAAGGAGAGGAAGTGGCGTACCGGCTCGGCCAGTTCGCGCAGCGCGGCCGCCCGCTTCCGGTCGCCGTGGCCGGCGGCCATCTGTTCGGCCGCCCGGATGGAACCGCGGTTGACCGCATACCGCTCGTCCAGGGCGGCGGGGGTCGCGCGCAGCGGGGCGAGAGCGGCGGGGGCGGGCGCCGGGACGGCCGAGGGGCGAGCCGCTCCCGAGAGGGGCACGGTGACCGCGGCGATGACGAGGGCTGCGAGGAGGGTACGGGCGCCGCGCGGGCTCGTGAAGAGGCGGCGCGTGCGGGGGCGGCTCCTGGGCTGACGGGACGCCATAAGGGGATGGTCCTTCCGTACCGGATGTCGGTCGTGCTTCCGGTACAGAAGCTAGGGAGCGGACCGTGTCGTCGGCGTCCACCCGTGGAGGACACCTTCCGCGTAGCTCTGAAGTACTACGGGTAGGGGTGTCGGCCGTGCTCGGCCTGGTCAGGACGGGCAGTGGGGGGGGGGGGGGCCGGGGGGGGGGGCCCCCCCCCCCCCCCCCCAAAAACCCACCCCGGGGGGCCGACCACACCCCAACCAGCCCCGGGGGCCCCGCG